>NZ_JAUSXV010000001.1:3600000-3900000 GCF_030816295.1 Microbacterium natoriense
GCACGGGTGGCCAGGCCAAGCCCAACGACGGCATCCAGGTGATCGGCAAGACGGGTACCGCCGAGAAGGAGCACACGATGCTCATCGAGTCGAGTACCAAGGTCACGACCGCCGTCTGGGTCGGCAACATCGACGGACGCCAGAACCTCAGCCGGTTCCGCAACGGCGATGGCACGCCACTCAACAACATTCGCTACGGTCTGGCCCGCGCCATTCAGACCGCCGCGAACGCCACCTATGGCGGCGACCCGTTCCCGAAGCCGGATGACAAGCTCACGAAGCAGGTCATGGCCGATGTGCCGAATGTCGTCGGCCAGACCATCGAGCAGGCGACGGCGACCCTCGAAACTGCCGGCTTCACCGTCGCTGTCGGCGCCCCGGTCGACAGCGACCAGCCGACGAACATCATCGTCGCGCAGGACCCGTCAGGCCAGGCAGCCACCGGGACGACCATCACGATCTCGCCGAGCAACGGAACCGGCGCGACGATCCCGGCCTCCGTGATCGGCGAGTCGAAGGCGAACGCGCAGAACACCCTGTTCGGTGCCGGGTTCACCTCGATAGCGTTCGACAACTCGTGCAACCCGCCGAACGCGAAGGTGGCGACGACCGATCCCGCCGCAGGCACCGCCGCGAACAAGAGCACGACGATCCAGATCACGTGCCAGTGACCTCGATCCGCTCGGCCCACCCGGCCCTCATCGCGCTCGGCGCGGTGGGGGCCGCTGGCGCTGCCGCCGCGGTCTGGGGCATCGGCATCGAGCGCTACCTGTTCACCGTGCGGGAGGCGACGGCATCCGCTCTCGCTCCCGGCTCGATGCCCATCAAGGTGCTGCACATCTCCGACGCGCACATGGCTCCCTGGCAGCACCGCAAGCAGGATTGGCTGGCGTCACTGGCGCAGCTGCAACCGGATCTGATCGTCAACACCGGCGACAACCTCGGGCATCGTGACGGGCTCGAGGGAATCCGTCGGGCGTTCGAGCCCTTCGCCGGCATCCCCGGCATGTTCGTGCACGGGTCCAACGACGTCACCGAGCCCTCGCCGCGCAACCCGCTGCGGTACTTCTCGGGTCCCTCGAAGAAGCACCACAAGGCCCCCGAACTCGACACCGCCGCAATGGACGCGTTCTTCACGGACGAGCTCGGATGGACCGGTCTGAACAATACGGCCGCCCGCCTACAGGTCGCCGGCAACACTGTCGACTTCTTCGGCGTCGACGACGCGCATCGCAACTGGGACCGCCTCGACGATCTTCCCGCCGCGATCGATGCTCTCGGCCCTCGTCCTGACGGAGCCTCGGTCATCGGCGTGACGCATGCGCCGTACCAGCGGGTGCTGAACAGGTTCGTCGATCTCGGTGCCGAGGCGATCTTCGGCGGCCACACGCACGGTGGCCAGGTGTGCCTCCCCGGCTTCGGCGCGCTCGTGGCGAACTGCGACATCCCGCTGAAGCAGGCCAAGGGGCTCAGCACCTGGACCCATGATCACCGCACCGTGCCGCTGAACGTCAGCGCCGGCTGCGGGCACTCGATCTATGCGCCGGTGCGCTTCGCCTGCAGGCCCGAAGCGACATTGCTGACGCTCACGGCGCGATGACGCAAACGCCGGCAGACCGCGAGCCCAGCGCCCTGCCGCTCGGTGGCTACTGGCTCGGGTTGCTGTTCGCCGGCGTGCCCGCACTCTTCGCGAGTCGCATCGTCTACTCGGTGACTCTGCCGTCCGGACCCGATGTCGGGCTGGCCGACAGCATCCTGACCGCGGTTATGCTCTGCGTGCCGCTGATCGCGGTCGTCGCCTATTACCGCTCCGCCCGCCGATGGGGGTATTCAGCATCACTGGCGCTCGCGGCGCTCGTGGTCCTGCTCATCTGGGCCGGCACCGCTGTGGCTCTCGTGATGAACTCGTTCGGCGAGATGTCTCTCGAGAGCCTCGACCCGGAACCGGTCGCCGTGGCCCGCGACCTCTCCGAATCGTTGCTCAGGGCAAGCGCCTGCCTCCTCACAGTCAACGCGGCCTGTGCCCTTGCTCTGAACGCCGAGGACTGGCCCGGCCGTGCCGCGCGCGTCCTGTTCATCGCTTCAGCGTCGCTCTGGGGAATGCTCATCGCCCTTCCCGTCCTCGTCGCGATGCTGACCGGACGGTGAACACGATGCCCTCTCCCCCGATTCGCCCTTTCCCCCTCCTCTCTTGTAGACTCGGAGGGTTGCAAAACGGGGTGTGGCGCAGCTTGGTAGCGCGCTTCGTTCGGGACGAAGAGGTCGCAGGTTCAAATCCTGTCACCCCGACCAGTAACACCGGAAGGCCGCCCTCAGGGGCGGCCTTCTCTGTACCGGGATGTGTGAGAGGAGAACGTGGCGATGAGCTCACGACGACGCTTCGTCCGCATCGCGACGATCGCCATCGGCGTTCCGTTCCTCGCCGTGATCGCCTTCCTCGCCCTGACTCCACGACGCATCGAGGAGCGCATCCCGAACGTGCTCGACCTGGTGCTCGCGACCGCGCATCGACTCGGCTGGACGTCTCTCGATTTCATGACCCTCGAGATCCTCGCGAACGTTCTCGTGTTCATCCCGGTCGGCATAATCGCCTACGTCTTCGCACCGCGCAGACTCCGGTGGCTGGCGCTGCTGGCGGGTCCTGCAGCATCCGTGTCCATCGAACTCGTCCAGCTGCTCGCGCTGCCGAACCGGGTCCCTTCGATCGCCGACGTCGCCGAGAACGTGCTCGGGGCGACGATCGGCGTCGCCCTGTGCGCACTGGCGAGCAGAGTTCTCAACTCCCCCGCATCCGCATCTCCTACTCTGGAAACATCATGACTACGCCTGCCCTCGTCGCCTTCGACCTCGATGACACGCTCGCTCTCTCGAAGAGTCCCATCAGCCCCCGCATTGCCGAATTGCTGCGTGCCCTGCTGCACCGGGTCGAAGTCGCGATCATCTCGGGCGGCAACGAGGCCCAGTTCCGCACACAGGTCATCGCTCAGCTCGGAGAGACGGACGCCGCCGCGCTCGGCCGCCTGCATCTGCTCCCCACCTGCGGCACACGCTACCTGCGCCACGACGGCACCTCGTTCGCACCGCTCTATGCGCACGATCTCACCGACGACGAGAAGACGAGAGCACTCACCGCACTGCGCGAGGAAGCCGATCGGCTCGGGCTGTGGGAGACGGAGCCCTGGGGCGAGATCCTCGAGGACCGCGGCTCACAGATCACGTTCTCGGCCCTCGGGCAGAAAGCCCCGGGCGACGCCAAGCACGCATGGGATCCCAGCGGCGCCAAGCGTCTGACTCTGCGCGACGCCGTCGCGGCCCGCGTACCCGACCTCGAGGTGCGCGCCGGCGGTTCGACGTCGATCGACATCACCCGCGCGGGCATCGACAAAGCCTACGGTATGACGCAGCTGGCCGAGTTCACCGGCATCCCCCTCTCCTCGATGCTGTTCTACGGCGACCGTCTCGATGAGGGCGGCAACGACTATCCGGTGCTCGCCCTCGGCGTGCCCTCGGTGGCGGTCGACGGCTGGGAAGACACGGCCGACAAGCTCGACGAGCTGCTGAAGGCCCTCTGAACTCGTAGGGGCCTCGACCTCTAGCATGGCGTCATGGATGCTCTGCTCATCGTCGTCATCACAGCCGCCGTCGCGAGCATCGCGTGCTGGGTGCTCTCTCTGATCACCCGAGACACCTCATGGGTCGATCGCGCATGGTCGATCGTTCCTGTCGTCTACGCCTGGATCTTCGTCGTCGGCGGGTTCGCCCGCGGCGACGGGTCGGCCCGCATCGTGGTCATGGCCGTGCTGATCACCGCCTGGGGCATCCGCCTCACCGCGAATTTCGCGCGCAAGGGCGGCTACACGGGCATGGAGGACTACCGCTGGGCGATCCTGCGCAAAAGGATGAGGCCTTGGCAGTTCCATATCTTCAACCTGCTGTTCATCGTCGGGTACCAGATGACGCTCCTGGTGCTCATCACCCTGCCGGTCGATCTCGCCGCGCGGCACCCGAGCGCATTGACGATCTGGGATCTGCTGTTCGCCGCCGCGTTCATCTTGTTCCTCCTGGGCGAGACCGCGGCCGACCAGCAGCAATGGAGCTTCCACCAGCGCAAGAAGCAGGCGGGAGGGGTTCTCCCGCCCGGCTTCGCCACTCTGGGGCTGTTCCGCTACAGCCGCCACCCCAACTTCTTCTTCGAGCAAGCCCAGTGGTGGGCGCTGTACGCGATCGGTGCGACAGCGGCGGTGGCCTCCGGAGCCGGTGCACTCGGCGTCGTGAACCCGACGGTCGTCGGCCCCGCGCTGCTGTCAGTGCTCTTCATCGGCTCGACGATCTTCACCGAGTCGATCACGGCGTCGAAGTACCCCGACTACGCGGTCTACCGGCGCACCACATCGATGCTGGTGCCCTGGCTGCCACGCCGGGCTGCATCCCGAGACGCCTGACGGCTCTCCTGCCGGATCAGCGCGCCGCGATCTCCGACACCGAACGCGACACCGGCACCAGTCGGGTGAGCTGCGTGACGTGCGTGGGCTCGAGTTCTGCGAGGGACGAGACGCCGAGCAGGCGCATGGTGCGCTCGATTTCGCCGCGCAGGATCGCGATCGTCCGGTCGACTCCCTCGCGTCCGCCGGCCATCAGGCCGTACAGGTATGCCCGGCCGATGAGCGTGAAGTCCGCGCCGAGCGCGACCGAGGCGACGATGTCGGCGCCGTTCATGATTCCGGTGTCGATCATGACGGTGAAGTCGCCGCCGACCGCTTCGCGGACCTTCGGCAGGAGGTGGAACGGGATCGGCGCACGATCGAGCTGCCGCCCGCCGTGATTCGACAGCACGATGCCGTCGACACCGGCGTCTTTCAATCGCAGCGAGTCCTCGACGTTCTGCACGCCCTTGATCACGATCTTGCCGGGCCAGAGGTCGCGGATGACGGCGAGGTCGTCGTAGCTGATCGTGGGATCCATGGCGGCGTCGAGCAGTTCGCCGACGGTGCCGCCCGTGGTGCTGAGCGAGGCGAACTCCAGCTTCGGAGTGGTGAGGAAGTCGTACCACCACCACGGCCGCGGAATCGCGTTGACGATCGTGCCGAGGGTCAGCTGCGGCGGGATGCTGAACCCGTTGCGCTTGTCGCGCAGACGCGCACCGGCGACCGGAGTGTCGACCGTGAAGTGCAGGGTGTCGAAACCGGCTGCCGCAGCGCGCCGGGTGAGCTCGTAGGAGATCTCGCGATCGCGCATGACATACAGCTGGAACCAGTTCCTTCCTGGAATGGGTCCCTGAGGCTCTCGAAGGGTGACGGCCTTGACGCCCTCGATAGACGTCGTGCCGAGCGTCGACAGGGTGAACGGGATGCCGGCAGCGGCCGCGGCTCCCGCGCCAGCCACCTCGCCCTCGGTCTGCATGAGGCGGGTGAAACCGGTCGGCGCGATGCCGAAGGGCAGCGCCGATGGTCCGCCGAGGATGTCGACGGAGGTGTCGACATGAGGCGCCGGTCGCAGGATGCCGGGGTGGAACTCCACGTCCTGGAAAGCCTGGCGGGCGCGTGACAGCGACAGCTCTCCCTCGGCCGCACCGTCGGTGTAATCGAAGGCGGCCTTGGGCGTGCGACGCTTGGCGATCGTGCGGAGGTCGGCGATCGTCAGGGCGGCGTCGAGACGGCGCTTCTTGCCGTTCAGCTCGGGCTTCTTGAACTTCATCAGTTCGAGCAGCTCAGCGGGATTGGGTACCTGGCGCTGGACCATGGCGCTCCTTCAGTGCGTGGTGGGGGTTTCTCGGGTCAGGCCCGTGGCGGTGTAATAGCCGGTGATGTGGCGTCGGACCAGAGTGCCGGCGACCTCGGCCTCGCCGGCGTCGACGGCCGAGACGATCGCGCGGTGCTCAGCCCGCAGGTGGGCGGCCATGGCCTCCCAGTCGACGACGGATGCCGCTCCCGCCTGCACGTAGGATTCGATCGCCGTGCGCAGCCCCGCCATCATCGCCGAGATCACAGAGTTGCCGCTGGCCTCGGCGAGGGCGAGGTGCAGCTGCGCATCGAGGGCGAGGAACTCCTCTGGCGCGAGACCCTCTGCATCCATCGCATCCAGCAGACGGTGGACGGTCGACGTGTCTCGATCGACGGATCGCGCCAGCGCGGTCACGACCGCGTCTTCGAGCACGAGTCGCGTCTGCACGACGTCGGTCAGCGGGAATCCCTGAGCGGCAACCTGGAGCCTCAGCAGGGCGGACATGCCACCGGAGGGTGTGGCGATGACGATCGCCCCGGACTGCGGTCCGGAACCGGTCGCCGTGCGGATGAGACCCATGACCTCGAGCACCCGCAGCGCCTCGCGGACGCTGGAACGGCCGACGCCGAGATCGGCTGACAGGTCGCGCTCGGAGGCGAGACGGTCGCCCGGTCCGAGCCGGCCGGCGAGAAGGTCGCGCTCGATGTGCTCGAGCACGATGCGCCATGCACGGCGCTGCTCCGGCATCCGCTCCCCCTCGACTCTGTGGTCTGACCACAGTAGCGTGTGTGGTCAGACCGCGCAACAGTCTCTGGTCATTGAGCGAGCGCAGCGAGACGAAACGCGCGATCGACCGTACGACAGAAGTCGAGAGAACGGTTCCGCGTTTCGTCTCGTCGCTCCGCTCCTCGCTCAACGACCGGGCACGGGACAGGCTGCCGTACCCGTCGGCGCGGGTTGGCGGGCTCAGCCCAGGCGGCCGCCGGACTCCTGCAGGTAGCACGAGCCGCAGAGCGACTCGTAGGTGGTGACCTCGGGGGCTGCCTCACCCTCGGCACCCTCGTCGATCGCGACCTGGTCGCCGTCGAAGACGAAACGCCCTCCGACCACGCGGCCGTTGAACACGGCCTTGCGGCCGCAGCGGCAGATCGTCTTCAGCTCCTCGAGCGAGTGGGCGATCGCGAGCAACCGCGCCGAGCCGGGAAAGGCATGCGTGAGGAAGTCGTTTCGGATGCCGTAGGCGATCACCGGGATGCCGTCCTCCACCGCGATGCGGAAGAGGTCGTCGACCTGGGCTGGCGTGAGGAACTGCGCCTCGTCGATGAGCAGGCACGCGATGTCTTTGCCCTCGGCGTGCTCGGCGAAGAGCACTCTGGCGTCAGCATCCGCCTCGACCAGGAAGTCGACCTCTCGCGTCATGCCCAGACGGCTGGAGATCTCGGATGCGCCCTTGGTGTCGATCGCGGGCTTCGCGAGCAGCACGTGCTGGCCGCGCTCTTCGTAGTTGTACGCCGCCTGCAGCAATGACGTCGACTTGCCCGAGTTCATCGCTCCGTAGCGGAAATAGAGCTTGGCCACGATGCGGTCAGGCGTTGATGCCGAGGACCTCGGCGGTGGCCGCGGTCGAGGTCGCGGCTGCGGCAGCATCCGCATTCAGCTTCTTGCCGAACGTCGGAATGAGAGAGCGCAATTCCGGCTCCCAGCTCGGGTACTCCTTCGGGAAGCACTTCTTCAGCAGATCGAGCATGATCGGCACTGCCGTCGACGCGCCCGGCGATGCGCCCAGAAGGCCTGCGATCGAGCCGTCGGCCGAAGAGACGACCTCGGTGCCGAACTGCAGGATGCCGCCCTTCTTCGGGTCCTTCTTCATGACCTGCGCTCGCTGACCGGCGTCGATGAGGGTCCAGTCCTCATCCTTCGCGGTCGGCATGAAGGTGCGAAGGCTATCGACCTTCTTGCGATGGTTCTTCAGCAGCTCGCTGACCAGGTACGTGATCAGGTCGGGGTTCGCGAACGCGACCCGCAGCATCGGCCACAGGTTGTGCGGGCGCACCTGGGTGACGATGTCGAGCATCGACCCCTTCTTCAGGAACTTCGGGCTGAACGTCGCGAACGGACCGAACATGAGCGACGATTCGCCGTCGACGACGCGGGTGTCGAGGTGCGGCACCGACATGGGCGGAGCGCCGACCGACGCCTGCGAGTACACCTTGGCCTTGTGCTGCGCGACGACCTTCGGGTTCGTTGTCTTGAGGAACTGGCCGCCGATCGGGAAGACGCCATAGCCCTTGATCTCGGGGATGCCCGAGCGCTGCAGCAGCTTCAGCGCCCAGCCGCCCGCGCCGACGAAGACGAAGCGCGCCTTGATCTGGTTCGGGGTGTGACCGAGCGTGTTGCGGTAGCTGAGCAGCCAGCCGCCGTCCTTCTGCTTCTTGAGGTTCTTGACCTCGTGGTTCAGGCGCAGATCGACACCCGAGGCCGTGAGGTGGTCGAAGAGCTGGTGAGTGAGGGCACCGAAGTCGACGTCGGTACCCGCGGGCACGCGGGTGGCTGCGAACGGCTCGCCCTTGCGGCGCTTCTGCATGAGCAGCGGCGCCCACTTGTTGATGACGCGAGAGTCTTCGCTGTACTCGATGCCCTCGAACAGGGGCTGCTTCTTGAGCACCTCGTAGCGGTCCTTGAGGTACGCCACGTCCTTCTCACCGCGCACGAACGTCATGTGCGGAGTCGCGTTGATGAACGTCTTGGGTTCGTCGAGCACACCCTTCTCGACGAGGGACGACCAGAACTGGCGGCTCTGCTGGAACTGCTCGTTGATGCTCACGGCCTTGGCCGGGTCGAGCGGCTCGCCCTTCACCTGCGGCATGTAGTTCAGCTCGCACAGGGCGGCGTGACCGGTGCCGGCGTTGTTCCAGGGGTTGGACGACTCCTGCGCCACATCGGAGAGCCGCTCGAAGGCGACGATCTTCCAATCCGGCTGCAGAGCGTGCAGCAGCGTACCCAGGGTGGCGCTCATGATGCCACCGCCGATCAGGACGACATCGACGTTTTCAGTCACCGCACCATTCTAGTTCGAGGGCACAGCACGACCGACCACGCCCACGGGCGCCACCAGAGCGGATCCGCATCGGGCGGATGCGCTCCGGCTATGACAGTCAGAGGGTGACGCTCAGACGGTGACGCTCAGGCGCTCCGCGAGGATCTCCGCGATCTGGACCGCGTTCAGCGCAGCGCCCTTGCGCAGGTTGTCGTTGCTGATGAACAGCACGAGACCCTTGCCCTCGGGTGCGGACTGGTCTGCACGGATGCGGCCGACGAAGCTCGGGTCCTTGCCTGCGGCGTACAGCGGCGTGGGGACTTCTTCGAGCTCGACTCCGGGAGCAGAGGCGAGGATCTCGGTCGCGCGAGCGGGCGTGATGTCGTTCGCGAACTCGGCGTGGATCGAGAGCGAGTGGCCCGTGAAGACCGGGACGCGCACGCAGGTGCCCGCCACGCGGAGGCCCGGCAGCTCGAGGATCTTGCGGCTCTCGTTACGGAGCTTCTTCTCCTCGTCGGTCTCGTTGTCGCCGTCGTCGACCAGGTTGCCCGCGAACGGGATCACGTCGAAGGCGATGGGAGCGACGTACTTCTCGGGCTGCGGGAAGTCGATGGAAGAGCCGTCGTGCACGAGACGGAGGGTGTCGCCCTGAGCGAGCACGCCCTCGACCTGGCCGAGGAGCTCCTGTGCGCCGGCGAGCCCTGAGCCGGAGACGGCCTGGTACGTCGACACGATGAGCCGCTCGAGGCCGGCCTCGGCGTGCAGCGCCTTGAGCACCGGCATCGCGGCCATCGTGGTGCAGTTCGGGTTCGCGATGATGCCCTTGGGGCGATCGTCGATCGCGTGCGGGTTGACCTCGCTGACCACGAGCGGAACCTCGGGATCGTTGCGCCATGCGCTGGAGTTGTCGACCACGACGGCGCCGGCCTCGGCGAAGCGCGGGGCATACGCGCGGCTGGCTGTCGCACCGGCGGAGAAGAGGGCGATGTCGATGCCCGCGGCATCCGCCGTCTCGACGTCTTCGACGATGACGGTCGCTCCCCCGAACTCGATCGCCGTACCCGCCGAGCGCGACGACGAGAACAGCCGCAGCTCACGGATCGGGAACGACCGCTCGGCGAGAATCTCGCGCATCACGGTGCCCACCTGGCCGGTGGCGCCCACGATGGCGACGGAGAGTCCTGAGTCGGAGATGCGGGTCATGAGGTTTTTCCTTGGCGTCGAACGAAAGCTGCGTTGCGAGACGCGAGGCGCGACGTCGGGGTGCGGATGCCGCGCCTGGCGCCGATGTCAGGGTTTCGGTGAGTCTACCGTGCCGCGAACGGCGCCTGGGTCGTGGTGACGACCCTCAGCGACCGGTGCCGGCGTGCACAGTCGCCTCGGCCTCGCCGTCGAGCCCGTACGCGGTGTGCACCGTGCGAGCGGCGTCAGCGAGGTCGGAATCGCGCAGCACGACGGAGATGCGGATCTCGGAGGTCGAGATCATCTCGATGTTGATGCCGGCATCCGACAGCGCTTCGAACAGCGTCGCGGAGACGCCGGAGTGGGTGCGCATTCCCGCACCGACCACCGAGAGCTTGCCGATCTGATCGTCGTGCACGAGGCTGGCGAAGCCGACCTCGGTCTGCTCACCCGCGAGAGCCTTCAGCGCCGCCGGAGCGTCCGCCTTCGGAACCGTGAACGAGATGTCGGTGCGCCCGGTCGCCGACACGTTCTGCACGATCATGTCGACGTTGGCGCCGGACTTCGCGACGATCTTGAAGATCTCTGCGGCCTTGCCCGGCACATCGGGGACTCCGGCGACGGTGATCTTCGCCTGGCCGAAATCGGTGGCGACGCCGGCGACGATCGGTTCTTCCATGGCTGCTCCCTTGGATTCGCGAGGGTTCTTCATGCCCTCGCCCAGAACGTAGGTGCCCTCGGACGACGAGAACGTCGAACGGGCGTGGATCAGGACGCCGTGACGGCGTGCGTACTCGACGGCGCGGATGTAGAGCACCTTGGCGCCGTTCGCGGCGAGCTCGAGCATCTCTTCGCTCGAGACGTGATCGAGCTTCTGCGCCTTCGGGATCACGCGGGGGTCTGCGGTGAAGATGCCGTCGACATCGCTGTAGATCTCGCAGACGTCGGCGTCGAGGGCCGCCGCGAGCGCGACGGCGGTCGTGTCGGAACCGCCGCGGCCGAGGGTCGTGATGTCGCGGGTGTCGCGGTTGAAGCCCTGGAAGCCGGCGACGATGACGATCGCCCCCTCATCGAGAGCCTCGCGCAGGCGCACCGGGGTCACATCGACGATGCGCGCGGCGCCGTGCTGCGAGTCGGTGATCATTCCGGCCTGGCTGCCCGTGAAGGAGCGTGCTTCGAATCCCATCGAGTGGATCGCCATAGCGAGCAGCGCCATCGAGATGCGCTCACCGCTGGAGAGCAGCATGTCGAGCTCGCGCGGGGCGGGGATCGGCGCGACCTCGTTCGCGAGGTCGAGCAGTTCGTCGGTGGTGTCGCCCATCGCGCTCACGGCGACGACGACGTCGTGACCGGCGCGACGCGTGTCGACGATGCGCTTGGCGACGCGCTTGATGCTCTCTGCGTCGGCGACGGAGGAGCCGCCGTACTTCTGCACGATGAGGGCCACGTTCACTCCCTGGGATGTCGGGCGGATCCGCCCACGCTTATTCTACGGAGGCTGCGTATGCGTCGATGCGCATGTGACGGTGGGCGGGCGTGACGGCGGGGGCTGCGGGCCCGAGGGCGAACGGGTGCGCGGCGTCGCGCGTCAGGGCGCGGGCGGCAGCGGTGCCGGAGCGGATGCTGTGGGGCGGAGCCGTCCGCCGGTGCCGGCGAACCAGCATCCGGCGATGATCAGCGGGAATCCGATCAGGAGGCCCGGTGTCAGCGGCTCGGCGAGCACGATCGCGCCGAGGATGATCGCGACGACCGGATTGACGTATGTGAACAGCGGGGCGCGCACCGGCCCCACCTCGCGGATCAGGGCGAAGAACACCAGGAACGCGACGGCCGTGCAGATCACCGCGAGCGCGAGCATCGCTCCGATCGACGGCAGAGTGGGCACCTGGTGCTGGGTGAGCAGGCCGATGGGCAGATACAGGATGCCGATCATCATCAGCGACAGCGTGATCGTGCCGAGCGAGGGCACGTCGCCGAGCTTGCGAGCGACGATGAACGGCGCGATCGCGTAGAGCACGGCGACGAGCAGGACTTCTCCGGCCGCGAGCAGGCTCACATCTCCGCCGAACAGTCCGGGGCCCGCGACGACGATCGCGACGCCGATGAAGCCGATCACCAGGCCGATCGCGCGAGCCGGGCGAAGCACTCCCCTGTCGCCGCCCCCGAGGGCGATCAGCGCCGCGAACAACGGCACGGTGGCGACGAGCAGTCCCGTCATACCCGAGGGCAGGGTCATCTCGGCGTGCCCGAGCAACACGAAGGGTCCGGCCATCTCGACCAGTCCGAAGGCGAGCACCCAGGGCCACATCTTGAGCGCAGGCCGCAGCGCCCCGGAACGGATCGCGAAGGGCAGCAGCAGGAGGGCGGCGATGAGAGTACGGCCCGCGACGATGGCTGGAGGCGAGAACGACTCGACGGCCACACTGATGAACAGGTACGGAACGCCCCACAGCAGGCACATGGCCGCGAAGAGCAACCAGCCTCGGCGCGTGAAGCCGGACTGCACGATCACAGGACGCGCCGGCCCTCGAAGGCACGGCCGAGGGTGACCTCGTCGGCGTATTCGAGATCGCCGCCGACGGGGAGTCCGGATGCCAGTCGGGAGACCGTGATCTGCATGGTGGTCAGCAGGCGGCTGAGGTAGCTCGCGGTCGCCTCGCCCTCGAGATTGGGGTTCGTCGCCAGGATGACCTCCTGCACCGTTCCGTCGGCCAGGCGCGTCATCAACTGGGCGATGCGCAGATCGTCGGGACCGACGCCCGCGATCGGGCTGATCGCCCCGCCGAGCACGTGGTAGAGGCCGCGGAACTCCCGGGTCCGCTCGATCGCCGCGACGTCCTTCGCGTCCTCGACGACGCAGATCAGGGCGGGGTTGCGCCGAGGATCACGGCAGATCGCGCACCGGTCCTGCTCGGCGACGTTGCCGCACACCTCGCAGAACCGCACGCGCGTGCGGATGTCGGAGAGGAGCTCGGCGAGACGCGCGACATCGAACGTCGGCGTCTGCAGGATGTGGAACGTGATGCGCTGTGCCGACTTCGGTCCGATGCCGGGGAGCCGGCCGAACTCGTCGATCAGCTCTTGGACGATTCCGTCGTACATCAGGAGAACCTCGTCGGGGGCTCGTAGGGCTCTTCGCGCACGAAGGTCGCGCCGAGCACCTGGCGGATCACGGCCTCGCCGTAACGCTGCACTCCCCCTGCCGGGGTGCGCTCCGTCAGCACCGGAGCGGACTGCGGGCGGGCCGGCGCAGAAGGCGCAGGGGCGGATGCTGTCGCCGGAGTGGATGCTGTCGCCGGAGCGGATGCTGGTGTCGAAGCCACCGCCCGAACAGAGGCCGCCGGAGCGGAGGGCACGGCAGCCGGCTCGTATGCGGGATCGTATGGCGGCTCGTCGTCGAAGTACGGCGGTTCATCGTCGAAGGGCGGCGCATCGTCGACGACGACAGAGGCAGGCTGCGCCGCGGCCTGTTCGCCACTCCGCGGGGCGGCCGGGGCGGAAGCATCCGACCGCACGGCGGTGCCCGACGGGAGCGAGGTCTCCGGCGCAGACGCGGAACCCGAACCCGCAGACGTGCTGACAGGCACGCCGGATTCCGCGCCTGCAATCGGTGCAGATTCGGCGCTGGGCTCCGCCGACCGCCCGGAAGTCGCGGCAGTCGGCATGGCCGCCGGTATCGACGCGACCGCCCACTCCGTCACGGGCGCTGAAGACTCGGAACGGGACTGCGGGCGGGGAGACCGCGCTGACGCAGGCTCCGATGTGGAGGGCGCGTCACCTGTGGAGGGCGCGGACGCCGAGGGCTGGCGCGGTGCGCCCCCGGCCGGCATCGGGGCCGGACGGTACTTCACCTTGATGCCGAGCTCGTGCTCGATCGCGGTGCGCAGGTGATCGGATGGCCCGGAACCCGGGACCGTGCCCTTGAACTTCTGGACGTCGTGCTGGCTCGTGAATCCGAGCGTCAGTACCTCGCCTTCGGTGTCGTACGCGAGCGGCTGAACCGCGGTCGCCAGCAACCATGACGTGCGGCTGATGTCTTCGAGGCGCTTGAGGATGGCCGACCACGACGCCGAGATGCGGTCGAGCGTCACCGGGCCGGAGGGGGCCGGTGCCGGTGCGGGCGAAGCGGGTGAGGGCTCACCGGACGCGGATGCCGGAGCCGTCGACGAGGGAGTCGCGGCAGGAACGGCGCGTTCCGTATCGGTCGCTGCGCTCCCTCGAGGGGCGACCGGAGAGGTCACAGGCGAGGCAGCAGGCGCGATGACGGCAGGCGCTGTGGCCGGAGTCGGGGCAGGATCAACGCGTTTCGTCTCGGTCGCTGCGCTCCCTCGCGGGGCGACCGGCGCGGCAGCAGGCGTGGCGACCGAGGAGGTGACCCCAGAAGAGGCGACAGCAGGCGCGGAGGAGGCATCTGCTCCCGAGGCGAGCACTCGCGCGACCAGCAGTTCCAGATGCAGGCGCGGCGACGTGGCCCCCGACATGTCGTCGAGCGCGGCGCTCACGATGTCGGCTGTGCGCGAGAGCCGCGCACCTCCGAAGACCGCCGCCTGCCCGCGCATGCGCTCGAGCTCATCGGCGGCGACACCGCGCAGAACGGCGGCGGCACCCGCCCCCACGGCGGCGATGACGATGAGGTCGCGCAGCCGCTCGAGCAGGTCGTCGACGAATCGCCGCGGGTCCTGACCGGTCTGCACGACCTTGTCGATCGCGGGGAACGCCGCGGCGGCATCGCCGGCAGCGAGCGCGTCGACGATCTCGTCGAGCACGGTCGCGTGGGTGTACCCCAGCAGAGAGACTGCGCGCTCGTACTTGACCTCGACGACGTCGGAACCTGCGGGCGAATCGGAACCTGCGATCAGCTGGTCGAGCAGAGACAGGGTGTCACGGGGAGAGCCACCACCGGCGCGCACGACGAGCGGCAGCACGCCCTGCTCGACGACCACGCCCTCTTCGGTGCACAGCTTCTCGACGTACTCGAGCATCGCTGCCGGCGGCACCAGCCGGAACGGATAATGGTGCGTGCGCGAGCGGATGGTGCCGAGCACCTTCTCGGGCTCGGTCGTCGCGAAGATGAACTTGACGTGTTCGGGCGGCTCTTCGACCAGCTTCAGCAGGGCGTTGAATCCCTGCGGCGTCACCATGTGAGCCTCGTCGAGGATGAAGATCTTGTAGCGATCACGGCTGGGGGCGAAGGTCGCCCGCTCGCGCAGGTCGCGGGCGTCGTCGACGCCGTTGTGGCTCGCGGCATCGATCTCGACCACGTCGAGCGATCCGCCACCGGCGCGTGAGAGCTCGACGCAGCTCGGGCAGGTGCCGCAGGGCACGTCGGTCGGACCTTCGGCGCAGTTCAAGCACCGCGCGAGGATGCGCGCCGAGGTCGTCTTGCCGCAGCCGCGAGGGCCCGAGAAGAGGTACGCATGACCGACCCTGTCTCCGCGCAGCGCGGTCATCAGCGGATCGGTCACCTGGGACTGCCCGATCATCTCGCCGAAGGACTCGGGCCGGTAGCGGCGGTAGAGGGCTGTAGTCACCATGACAGCCTACGGCGTGCCGCCGACGTTGCGGTCGGCCCGGGAGACGACAGTTCCCACCACCTCGCCGAAACCCCTGGTCGGCGCCGACACCCCGCCCTTGTGGCGTTGCTGAGACGGGGTCTCGGCCACAGGACGGGGTCTCGGCGACATGGCAGGTCAGTCGATCGGGTCAGCCCCGATGATCGGGATCGCGGTCGTGATGACGGGGACGGATGCCGACAGCGGCGTGCCGTCCTCGCGCAGCGCGTCCTCGAACTGGCGCAGCGTGGGACGGCCGGGGATGACCGGACCCTGGTCTGCGAGCGGGACGACCAGGGGGTCGCCCGCGACGGCGATGTAGGCGTCTCCGCGCACCGTGAACGGCACCGGTTCCCCCGAGCGCACCTCGACCGTCAGCGCGCCGCGGGTCACCGTGACCTGCACGGCCGAGCCCTGCCACTGCAGCGGGAAAGACAGCCTCGGCCAGTCGGCGGGAAGGCGCGGATCGAAGCTGAGCTCCCCCGCGTAATCGCGCATGCCGCCGAACCCGCTCACCAGCGCGGTCCACACGCCGCCGGCCGATGCGACGTGCACACCGTCTGCGGCGTTGTGGTGCAGGTCGTGCAGGTCGACGAAGATCGACTGGGCGAAGTACTCGAGGGCGAGATCCTGGTAGCCCACCTCCGCCGCGAGGATCGACTGGACGACAGCCGACAGGGTCGAGTCGCCCGTGGTCAGCGGGTCGTAGTAGTCGAAGTCGGCGCGCTTCTCCTCAGCGGTGAAGTGGTTGCCCTGCAGGAAGAGCGCGAGCACGACGTCGGCCTGCTTGAGCACTTGGAAGCGATAGATCACGAGCGGGTGGAAGTGCAGCAGCAGCGGGCGCTGCGAGTCGGGCGTGTGGGCGAGATCCCACACCTCGCGCTCGAGGAACAGCGAGTCCTGCGGATGGATGCCGAGGGCTTCGCTGTACGGGATGAACATCGCCTCGGACGCCCGCTCCCACTCGTCGGCCTCCTCGGGGCGGAGCCCTGTGCGCTCCACGAGCCGGGCGAAGTCCTCCGGGTGCCTCTCCGCGATCTCGTGCACGACCTTGGCCGCGTAGCGGAGGTTGTAGCGCGCCATCACGTTCGTGTACAGGTTGTCGTTCACGACCGTCGTGTACTCGTCGGGGCCGGTCACGCCGTGGATGTGGAACGTCGAGATGCCGTCGACATCCGCTCGGTTCGTCACATCCCTCGAGGTGCGCCAGAATCCGAGGGTCGCCCACAGCCGGGCGGTCTCGATCGCGATCTCCGCACCCTCGCGGCGCAGGAACTCCTCGTCGCCGGTCGCCCGCACGTACTTGCCGAGCGCGAAGCTCACGTCGGCGTTGATGTGGTATTGAGCCGTTCCCGCCGCGTAGTACGCCGAGGCCTCTTCGCCGTTGATCGTGCGCCACGGGAACAGGGCCCCCGCCTCGTTCAGCTGCGCCGCACGTCGCCTGGCGGCCGGCAGCATCAGCACCCGGGCGCGGAGCGCGTTGCGCGCCCACTGCGGCGACGTGTAGGTGAGGAACGGGAGCACATAGATCTCGGTGTCCCAGAAGTAGTGTCCGCTGTAGCCGGAACCCGTGACGCCCTTGGCCGCCACTCCGGTGCCGTCCGAGCGGGCGGAGGCCTGCGCGAGCTGCAACAGGCACCAGCGGGTCGCCTGCTGCAGATCGTCGTGGCCGTCGATCTGCACGTCGCTGCGCTCCCAGAACTCCGCGAGCCATTCGGCCTGGCGCTGGAACTGCACGTCGACGCTCTCGACCACGACCCTGTCGAGGGAGCGGCGGCAGCGGTCGACGAGCTCCCGCGGCGGCACGCCGCGGGAGGTGTGATAGCTGACGAGCTTGGTGACCGTGATCGGCACGCCGGCCTTCGCCTGCACACGGAACACGTTCTTCGCGATGTCCGCCTCGATCAGGGTGCGGGCGCTGTACTCGTTCTCGGTCTCGATGACGTGATCGGCGACGACCGCCACCGTCATCCCCGATGCCGCGACCCGATACGACAGAGCCGAGCGGAGGCCGTCCTGCCAGTGCTCGGCGGGCTGGAGCACGCGGTCGGCGATCTTCTCTGCCTTCCGCGGGTCGAACCCGGCTCCCTGGGCCTCGACGGGCGTGCCGGCGTAGACGCCCGCGCCGTCCTGACGGTTCAGCAGCTGGCAGCTGATCGTCACAGGGGCGTCGGAGTTCTCGACCACGACCTCCAGCCTCAGGACGGCCAGATGCCGCTCGGCGAAGCTGACGATGCGTTCGTCGCGCATGCGCACGCGCTTGCCAGACGGCGTCTCCCACACGACGACGCGCTCGAGCACTCCCGTGCGCATGTCGAGGGTTCGGCGGTACTCGCGCACGTCCGCATCGTCGAACGAGATCGGCTCGTCGTCGACGTACACGCGCATGACCTTGGCGTCAGGGGCGTTGACGATCGTCTGCCCCACCTCGGCGAAGCCGTAGGCCTGCTCGGCGTGGCGGATGGGCCAGGTCTCGTGCAGGCCGTTGATGAAGGTGCCGTGCTCGTGCGCGCCGCGGCCCTCGATGTGGTTGCCGCGGAGCCCGAGGTAGCCGTTGCCGACGCCGAACAGCGTCTCGCCGACCCCGTCTTCGGTGTAGCGCGTCTCGATCAAGGCGCCAGGGGTCGACGGGGAAGCGGTCGCGGTCGATCATGCGGTCTCCTCGGAGTCGGATGCGGAGTCGGATGCGGTCAGGAAGGCGTCGAGATCGTTCACGACCACGGTGGCGCCTGCGGCGCGCAGCGCATCGGCGCCGGTGCCGCGGTCGACGCCGACCACGGTGGCGAAGCCGGCGGCGGCCGCGGAGGCCGCTCCGGAGGTCGCGTCCTCGACAGCCGCGCTGAGCTCGGGGTCGACCTCGAGCGCGGCGGCGCCGGCGGCGAACATGTCGGGGGCGGGTTTCGATGCGAGCCCGTCGTTCTCGGCGACCACTCCGTCGACGACGACGGAGAAGAACGAACGGATACCGGCAGCGGCCAGCACCTCCTCGGCGTTCTTGGAGCTGGAGACGACGCCGAGCGGCACCCCGGCCGAGCGCAGCTTCTCGAGGAGCGCGAGCGAACCGGGATAGGGGGCGATGCCCTGGCTGCGCAACGAGGCGGCGAAGGCGGCGTTCTTGCGATTGCCGATGCCGCAGATCGTCTGTGCCTCGGGCGGATCGTCGACGCTCCCCCACGGCACCTCGACGTTGCGGCTGTGCATCAGGCTCGCGACGCCGTCGTAGCGCTTCTTGCCGTCGACGTAGTCGTAGTAGTCGGCATCCGTGTAGGCGGGCTCGATCTGCCAGGCGGCGAAGACGTCGTCGAAGACGGCCTTCCACGCTCGCATGTGCACCTCGGCAGTGGGCGTGAGCACACCGTCGAGATCGAAGAGCACGCCCTCGGCGCCGAGCAGATCGGGAAGAGCGTCAGGCACAGGAACCTCCGGGAGAAGGACGAGGGGGGTTCGGCACCTCTCCGTGCCACGGTGCAAGCGTAGTCGCGCGGCGCGTGCAGAGGTAACCCCATGTGGTCACATGAAGGGCGGCCCTACGCCCGGCATCCCCACCACTTTCGCGACCAGCCTCGCTGCGCGGTCACATGAGTGGCGACTTCGTACCCCGCATTCCACCACTTCTGTGACCGACCCGGCCGCGCGGTCGCGCCTCAGGCGAGCATCCGCGAGTCGACCCCGCCTCACGCGCAACCGCCCACTGAACGCAGTCGCACCAGTGGCGGAGGCACCATGCCGCGCGATCAGAGCAGCGAAGCCGTCTGGCGCGCGATCTGCAGCTCTTCGTTGGTCGGCACGACGAGCACGGTCACGCGCGAGGCATCGGTCGAGATTCTGCGGATTCCGCGCTCTCGCGCCGTGTTGCGGTCGTGATCGATCACCACGCCGGCGAAGCCCAGTGTCGCCATAGCCTCCGCACGCACGGCTGCCGCGTTCTCGCCGACCCCCGCCGTGAACGAGATGACGTCCACCCCGCCCAGCTGAGCGATGTACGCGCCGGCGTATGCGCGCAGCCGGTGGACGTAGACGTCGAAGGCCAGCGTCGCAGCGGCATCCCCCTGCTCTCGCCCAGCGAGGATGTCTCGCATGTCGCTGCGCCCGGCGAGGCCCTTGAGCCCGCTGCTCGTGTTCAGAAGCGCGTCGAGATCGTCGATCGAGAGGCCCGCACGGCGGGAGAGATGCACCAAGGCTGCGGGGTCGATGTCGCCCGACCGCGTGCCCATGACCAATCCCTCCAGCGGAGTGAGCCCCATCGAGGTCTCCACCGAGCGGCCGCCGTCGATCGCGGTGACCGAAGCGCCGTTACCGAGATGGAACACGAGCTGGCGCAGCTCGGAGAGATCGCGATCGAGGAACGCGGCGGCCGACTCGCTCACGTACTGATGGCTGGTGCCGTGGAACCCGTAGCGACGCACCCGGTGCTCGCGGGCGAGTTCGGCGTCGATCGCGTAGGTGTATGCGGCGGGCGGCAGCGTCTGATGGAACGCCGTGTCGAACACGGCGACGTGGGGCACGTCGGGGAACACAGCTCGTGCCGCGACGATACCCGCGAGGTTGGCGGGGTTGTGCAGCGGGGCCAGCACCGAGAGCTCCTCGATTTGGCGCTCGACGTCGTCGTCGATGAGGGTGGGAGCGAAGAAGCGCGCCCCGCCGTGCACGACGCGATGCCCGACGGCCACGGGCGGATGCTCCTCGAGCGAGGGCCCGTGTTCTGCGAACTGCTCCAGCATCACCGCGAAGGCGGCATCGTGATCGGCGACCGCGCGCTCGGAGGGGTACGTCGCATCGAGCATCGTGACGACGGCATCCGTCCCTGCCTGTGGTCGCACCTTGTGCTCGACCGGGCTGAGGTCCTGGCCGATCCGCTCGATCAGACCGTTCGCGAGCTCGTGCTCGTGCTCGATGTCGATCAGGCTGTACTTCAACGAGGACGAACCGCTGTTGATGACGAGGATGGCGCTCACGATTCCTGCCCCTGTGCCTGGATGGCGGTGATGGCCACGGTGTTCACGATGTCGTCGACGAGAGCGCCGCGCGACAGGTCGTTGATCGGCTTGTTGAGTCCCTGCAGCACCGGCCCGATCGCGACGGCGCCGGCCGACCGCTGCACCGCCTTGTACGTGTTGTTGCCGGTGTTGAGATCGGGGAAGACGAACACGGTCGCGCGGCCGGCGACCTCGGATCCGGGGAGCTTCGCCTTGGCGACGGCCGCGTCTGCGGCGGCGTCGTACTGGATCGGCCCTTCGACCAGCAGCTCGGGCGCCCTCTCGTGCACGAGTGCGGTCGCCGCCCTGACCTTGTCGACGTCGGCTCCCGTTCCCGACTCCCCCGTCGAGTACGACAGCATCGCGACCCGTGGTTCGATGCCGAACTGCCGAGCGGTCGCCGCCGACGAGATCGCGATGTCGGCGAGCTGCTCGCTGGTCGGGTCGGGGATGACCGCGCAGTCGCCGTATACGAGCACGCGGTCGGCGAGCGCCATCAGGAACACGCTCGACACGACGTTCACGCCCGGTTTCGTCTTGATGATCTCGAACGAGGGACGGATCGTGTGCGCGGTGGTGTGCGCGGCACCCGAGACCATGCCGTCGGCGAGCCCGAGGTGCACCATCATCGTGCCGAAGTACGAGACGTCGGTGACGGTGTCGGCGGCCTGAGCGAGAGTGATGCCCTTGTGCGCTCGCAGCCGCGCATACTCGGCGGCGAAGCGCTCGACCATGGCGGGGTCGTTGGGGCTCAGCACCTGCGCCGCGCCGATGTCGACCCCCAGCTCGACCGCCCTCGCACGGATCGCCCCCTCGTCGCCGAGGATCGTCAGGTCGGCGACCTCTCGGGCGAGCAGCGTGGCCGCAGCCTGCAGGATGCGGTCGTCGTCGCCCTCGGGGAGCACGATCCGCCGTCGATCGGCGCGGGCGCGCTCGATCAGCCCGTACTCGAACATGAGCGGCGTGACGACGGTCGACTCGGCGAGGCCCAGCTGCGTGGTGAGATCGGTGATGTCGACGTGCGCCTGGAAGAGACCGAGCGCACGGTCGTAGCGGGTGCGCGACTCGGGCGAGATGCGGCCACGGGCGTTCATGACGCGGACGGCGGTGTCGTAGGTGCCGAGATCGGTCGTGATGATCGGGGCGGTGGAGGCGAACCCGTCGAGGAGCTGCACGATGGGCTCCGGCAGCGGGAACGGACCGTTGAGGATGATGCCCGCGACGCGGGGGAAGGTGCCGGAGGCATCGGCGAGGAGCGTCGCCAGCAGCACCTCGGTGCGGTCGGCGGGGATCACGACGACAGCCTCCTCGGTGATGCGCGGCAGCACGTTCACCATCGACATGCCGGCGACCACGATCGTGAGAGCCTCGCGGTCGAGCCGGTCGGGATCGCCCTTCAGGAGCCGGCCGTCCACGGCCGCCAGGATGCCGCGGATCGAGGGCGCCACGAGCGTGCGGTCTTCGGGGATCGCCCACACCGACATGTCGCGGGCGGGACGCACGGACGCCACCGCGGCGGAGACCTCGGCGAGCGCATCAGGGGCCGCCCGATTCACGATGACCGCGAAGAGCTCGGCGCGCTCCGCTTCGAGCTCCGCGAGCGCGAGGGAGGCGATCTGGCCGACGGCGGATGCGGTGCGCGCCGTCGTGGTGCCGAGCTGCTCGGCCTGCCGCTGCTGGTCTCGGCCGGAGAGCACCAGCAGCACCGGGGCCCCGAGGTTCGCGGCGATGCGCGCGTTGAATCCGAGTTCGGCGGGGCTCGCGACATCGGTGTAGTCGCTGCCGACGATCACGACCGCATCGCACTGGGCTTCGACGGCCTTGAAACGAGCGACGATCGTCGACAACGCGCGGTCGGGGTCGTCTCTCACGTCGTCGTAGCTCACGCCGACGCAGTCGTCGTAGTCGAGCTGCACGCCGTCGTGGGCGAGCAGCAGTTCGAGGATCTCGTCGCGCTCCACCACCGACCGGGCGATCGGGCGGAACACGCCGACTCGCGGTGTCACCCGCATGAGCGCGTCGAGCACTCCGAGCGCGATCGTCGACTTGCCGGTGTGACCTTCGGCCGAGGTGATGTAGATGCTCCGCGCCATGGGTTCAGCCTAGGCGGCCCGGCCCTGCGACGCTCCCGTCGCACGTCGTGCCGCCGTCGCGGGATTCCTCAGCGTTCCGGTCGCAGTTCGCGCCGCCGACTGGCTGTGCGAGCGGCAGAAACTGCGCCCGGAAGGCCTGCGGGGGCTCAGCATCCGCTCGTCAGTGCGTCGACCACGGCCGCCGCGTCATCCTGGTACCGCGAGTAGTAGTCGGCATCGGTGTTCACCTGCACGCGGTGGATCGCGTGCGAAGGCGGCAGCTGCGGCCAGTCGGGCAGGGTCGAGAGCTTCCGGTAGAACAGGGTGGCCGCCGTCGCGGGGTCCATCCGCTCTTCGACGCTCCCCCACCAGTCCTGCTGCTGGAACAGGCCGATGCTCGTGGTCCGCGAGCCGTCCGGGTTCGTGAAGCCCGTCGTCTCCCAGTCGCCGTAGTCGATGTTGCGCAGACTGCTCTCGCCCATCGCGGTCATCACGCCGAGGATCTGCCCGTCCCTCCCGAAGCCGAGAGCGGATGCCGTCGTCATGATCGCTGCGGCGTTCTGCAGCTGCTCACCGCTCCAGCCCTCGATGTCGGCCTCGGCGAGTTCGGCGGGGTCGGCGGCGCAATAAGTCGGCGCCGCCATCAGCTCCGGCGCCCAGGATGCCAGTCCCGGCGCCGCGAGCACCGCGACGCCCGCGACGACGGCGACCACGGCGGCGGACACGCCGACGCGACGCAGCATCCGGCGCCTCTGCATCCGCTTCCGCGCCCGCTGCCGGCTGCTCGGCCGCCTTCGCCTGCTCACGGCCCGGCGCCGACGCGCCGTCATTCCCGTCGTGGCGCGCGTCGAGCGGCGAAGGCGGCGAGACCGCCCCCGATCGCACCGAACAGGTGCCCCTGCCAGGAGACGCCTGCACCGGCCGCGAAGACCCCGGTGAGCATGGTGGCACCGTAGACGCCGATGACCACGAGCGCGACGATCGCGTAGAGGACGCGGTGCGCGACCCGCCCCGGTGCGAAGACCCGTGCGACGAGATAGCCGAAGTAGCCGAACACGAGCCCGGAAGCCCCGACCGTCAGCGTCCCCGGGGCGTTGACCGCCCAGGTGCCGACCCCGCCGATCACGACGATGATCCCCGTCACGGCCCAGAACCGACGTGCGCCCTCTGCCGCGACGAGACAGCCGAGCACGAGGAACGGCACGGAGTTGCCGATCAGGTGCGGCCAGCTCGCGTGCAGGAGCGGAGCGAACAGGATGCCGACCAGACCGGCCGGATCCCAGGAGCGGATCCCGAAGCCGGAGAAGGACCCGGGCAGGATGCTGTCAGCCAGTTGCACGGCCCACATCACCGCGAGCAGGGCGATCGGCGCACCGAATCTGCGGAGTGCGCTCGGCGTTGCCTGCTGCTCGGTGACGGTCACGGGTCGATTCTTCCAGGGGCGTCTGTGAGTCCCTCGACAGGCTCAGACGCCCACAGGCGACAGGCTCGGAAACCCGTGGGCAAAGAAAATGACCCTCCGCGCACCCAGCAGAGCCCGGTTACCCTTGCTGCGTTTCCGCCCTGGGGGAATTGGCCTGGATGCCGCCACGCGGAGAGCCGTCGACAAGTCTAGCCGATCCCGGGACCTGCTCTTTGACAGACTGGGGAAGCCATGGACCTGCCGACGACCTCCGCCCCGCTGCTCGGATGGACGTTCGACGGGACTCTGCGCACCTATCAGACCGAGGTGCTCGAGCGGATCCCCGTGGGCACGGTCGGTCCTCTGCATGTCGTCGCCCCTCCCGGCTCGGGGAAGACGCTGCTCGGTCTGCTCCTCGCGACGCGGGAGGGCGATCGCGCTCTCGTGCTCGCCCCCACCGTGACGATCCGTCAACAGTGGGTGCGCACGGCGGAGTCCTTGGCCCCGACGCCGGCGAGCGTGTCCGACGACCCGGAGCGCATCTCGGACCTCACCGTGATGACGTACCAATTGCTCAGTGTGACGGGAGACGGCTCGCCCTTCGACGATCTGGCGAGGGCCGTCTGGGCCGAGGAGCTCATCGCGACCGGCCGCACCGAAGCGGATGCCGCGACCTGGCTCGCCGAACTCGCCGTCGACAGTCCCGCCGCCTACCGTTCGGGCATCCGCAGCCGGGTCCGCCGGCTGCGCAGGCGATTTGCCCGACGCAACCCCGACGAACTCGCCCGCGTGCTGCACCCGAATGCCGTCGCACTCATCGACCGGCTCGTCGACGCCGGCGTCCGCACCGTGATCCTCGATGAGTGCCACCATCTGCTCGATCACTGGGCTCTCGTCGTCGCCTATCTGGCCGGACGGATCCGCGAGCGAGGCGGATCGCCGCGATTGATCGGGCTCACGGCGACGCTGCCCTCGCCCGACGACGAGGCGGAGTACGAGAACTACACCCAGCTCCTCGGCGAGGTCGACTATGAGGTACCGACTCCGGCCGTCGTGAAGGAGGGCCATCTCGCCCCTTACCGCGACCACGTGATGGTGATCGAGCCGACGCCGGCCGAGATCTCGTTCATCCGTCACCACGAGGAACGGCTGCACGACCTCGTCATGCAGCTGCTCACCACCCCCGACGCCGTGTCGTACCTCGAGAGGCAGTTGCAGCCCGAAGACGAAGACGAGGACGAGCCGGGTGCAGGCGCGGAGGCCCTGCTCGAGCGCGCCTTCGCGAACGACTTCCCGCTGACGCGCTCGTGCGCGGTGGTGCTCCGGGTCGTGCAGCCGCAGCATCCGCTGCTCGCCGCGATTCCGCCTCTGCTGCTGGACCGCTGTACGAGCGAAGACCTGCTCATCGTGCTCACCCGTTTCGCCCAGACCCGACTGCTCGGGAATCCGGATGCGCATCGCCAGTGGGACTACGTGCGCCGCGCCCTCGCCGACTTCGGATACATGCTCACCGACCGGGGGCTGCGCCGCGGACGCGATCCCCTCGACACGACGCTCGCCTACTCGGCCGCGAAGGATCATGCCGCCGTGGAGATCCTCCGCCTCGAGCTCGAGTCCGAGGACGCCGACCGCGTCCGCGCGGTCGTGGTCACCGACTTCGTCGAGCACGGCAACAGCCGCGGGATGATCGGGGATGCTGCGGCAGGCGCATTGCGCGCATTCGAACTCCTCGCCGCCGACCCCGTGACGGTGAGGCTGAACCCGGTGCTCGTCACCGCGCAGCATCTGCGGGCCTCGGCAGGGGATGCCGCGGATCTCGCCGCAGAGCTCACCGACCTGCTCGCCGAACCCGTCCTGGTGCGGGAGGGCTCCGGCCCGACGCGCGAAATGCGCGGCCCCGGCATCGGGAGCGGACGGATGGTCGCCGCGCTCTCCGAGTTGATCCGACGAGGCCGGATCAGGCTCCTGGTCGGCACCCGCGGGCTGCTCGGCGAGGGCTGGGACTGCCCGGCGGTGAACACCCTCATCGACCTCACGGCCGTCGCGACCTCGTCGGCCACTCAGCAGCTGCGCGGACGCACGCTGCGTCTCGATCCGGAGTGGCCGGACAAGGTCGCTCACAACTGGTCCGTCGCATGCCTCATTCCCTCGCAGGTCGACCTGGACGACACGACAGAGCCGCGACGGCTCCGTCGCAAGCACTCCCATCTGTGGGGGCCGAGCGCCGACGGGGACGGCAGCATCGTCAGCGGTCTCGGACACGCGCTCCCGCCGTCCGCCATGCAGGCGTTCGACCGCGTCCTCGACAAGGACCCGGCCGCGTCCGTCGCCGACGTCGAAGCGTTCCTCGCCGAGAGCCGGCCGACGCGCACGCAGACGCGGCGGCAATGGCACATCGGCGAGCCGTACCTCTCTCACGAGCGCGAAAGCGTGAGGATTCAGCGCGTCCCGCACGCGCCGCTGCTGCACACCGCTCGGGCGGCCGGCGCCGGCTCCATCGGCGCCTTCATCACGGGCACGGCGATCGCCGGAGGGCTCGTCGCGCTGGTGGACGTTCTCGGCGCCCTGAGCATCCCGCTCGTCGGCGGCCTCGCACTCGCGCTCCTCTGCGGTGTCGGGGCGGCCGTGGCCGCCGCGGTGCCGGTGCTCGGTCGGGCGTTGCGCGATCGTCGCAGACCGGCCGAGGTGTACCGGAACGCGGCGGTCGCGATCGCGCGCACCCTGCATGAAGCCGGCCGGATCAGTCCGATCGACGAGTCAACGATCCGTGCCCTCCGCCAGGACGGTGATCGTGTACGCATCGAAGTGGGCGGAGAGCAACGGGATCGGGCGATGGTCGCCGACGCCGTCGAGGAGCTGTTCGGACCGGTGCGCACACCCCGGTTCCTGCTGCAGACCGGACGCGCGGAATCCGGCAGGATGCGCCTGTCCGAGCGCATCGCCGACCGTCTCTCCCCCGGGCGGACGCTGCTCCCCATCCCCCGCGCGATCGCCCGACGTCGAGCGGACGCCGAACTCCTGCACCGGCACTGGCAGCGCCTGATCGGCCCGTGCGCGCTGCACGAGTTCCAGGGCGCAGCGGGCCTCGCGCTCCTGCGCGTCGCACGCAGCAGCGAGGGCCGCCTCGACGGGACCGAATCCCGCACCCGAATCTGGGGGTGACACGCACCCGATCGGGTTACGATCGGTTCACGCGCGCACCGCTGCGCCCACGCGAGAGGCAACGCATGTCAGAGATCTCCCACTCGTCTCCGATGACGGCCGATCAGTTCGCCGCGCGGACCGACGCGATCGCCGCCTCGATCAGCCAGGTCATCGACGGCAAACCCGAAGCCGTGCGCAGCGCCCTCATCTGCCTGCTCGCCGAAGGGCATCTGCTCATCGAAGACGTGCCGGGCGTCGGCAAGACCATGCTCGCCCGTGCCCTCGCGGCGAGCATCGACGCGACGGTCCGCCGCATCCAGTTCACCCCTGATCTGCTGCCGGGAGACGTGACAGGGGTGAGCGTCTACAACCCCGTCGACCAGGAGTTCGTGTTCAAGCCGGGTGCCGTGTTCGCGCACATCGTGATCGCGGACGAGATCAACCGTTCCTCCCCCAAGACCCAGTCGGCGCTTCTCGAGGCGATGGAAGAGGCCCAGGTCACGGTCGACGGCGCGACCCACATGCTGCCCGAGCCGTTCCTCGTGGTGGCGACTCAGAACCCGCTCGAGATGGAGGGCACCTACGCGCTGCCCGAAGCACAGCGCGACCGTTTCATGATGCGGATCTCGATGGGCTACCCGGATGCCGCTGCCGAGGCCCTCATGATCCGGCAGCGCGACACCGTGAATCCGCTCGCCGGCGTCGCGGCCGTCACCGACGCGGCGTCGGTCTCGGAGCTCATCGCCTTCGCCCGCTCCGTGCACGTCGCCCCGGCGATCGAGGAGTACACGGTCGCTCTCTCGCAGGCGACCAGGGCCGACCCCAGTCTGCACCTCGGCGCGAGCCCCCGAGCCACCCTGCAGTTGATCCGTGCCGCCAAGGTGCGGGCCGCGCTCGACGGCCGCGACTTCGTGATCCCCGACGACGTCTCCTCGCTGCTGATCCCCGTCTTCGCGCACCGTCTGCTTCCGGCGCGGGGTGCACACCGAGCTGGAGCCCAGCCCGTCGAGGCCGCGCTGCGGCAGATCGCGGTGCGCGTGCGAGTCCCGGTCGCCGCACGCGTCTGAAGCGGTCATCTCATGCGACGTCGACGTGCCCTCACCTTCCGAGGCACCGGTGCGCTGCTCGCGGGCATCGGCTGCCTGATCGCGGCCAACCTCATCGGCGCGCCGATCCTCGTCTACGTGGGCATCCTGCTCGTCGCGGTCACGCTGATCGCGTTGCTCGTCGTGCGGCTTCCCCGTCGCAGCGGCAGCGTCGCGCGTCAGATCTCCACCGACCTGCTCACGGTGTCCGAGACCTCGCTGGTGACGGTGCGATTCGACCTGCGAGCGCTGCGGGTCCCCCACGGTCTCTGGCGCGATGTGCTGCCGGACGCTGTGTCGGGTGATGCGGCGGGCGAATACCCGGGCGAGGACGGGCGGCTCAGCTATCCGATCACGGGCGTTCGGCGCGGGGTCTGGGCGATCGGCCCTCTGATGCTGCGGACGGTCGATCCTTTCGGCCTCGCGCAGCGCGAGCAGAGTTTCGGCGAGACGCGCACGATCACCGTCGTGCCTGAGGTCTTCGCCCTCGCCCCGCTGGCCGTCAAGGTGGGCGCCTCGGGCGGCACGGCGCACACGTCGTCGAGCCGACTCGGGCAGGGCAGCGACAACCTCTCCCCGCGTCGCTACGTCTCGGGGGACTCGATGCGCCGCATCCACTGGCGGGCCACTGCGCACCGCGGACAGCTTATGGTCCGGCAGGAGGAAGAGGAGTCCAGCCCCGACGCTCTCGTCATCCTGGATCGGAGCTCCCCTCGTTGGGAGAATCCCGGCGACGACGCGGATCCCGCGTTCGAGGCGGCGGTGTCGCTGTGCGCCTCCGTCGCCGTGCACCTGGTGCAGGAGGGCTACGGCGTCGACGTGATCGACAGCGCGGGCAACGCGCTGGGCACTCTGCGTGGACACGAAGACGACCGCGAAGGGCTGCTCGTGGCGCTCGCGATGGTGTCGCCCCGGGGCGGTGCGCGAGACATCACCACGCTCGTCGGCGGCACGCCACCCGGCCCCCTCGTCTACATCACGGGAGCCCTCGATGAAGACGGCGCCGAGACCCTGCGTCCGGCCGGCGCCGCGGCCGCCATGCTGTTCGCCACGGGGCTCGGCGACGGCGCCGCACAGGCCGCCGCCCGCCGTGGGTGGCGCGTCGCCACACTCGGCGCCGACGTCGCCGACGCCTGGGCCGAAGCCTCTCCCGAGGGGATCGGAGTCGGCGATGTCCCGCACTGACACGATCGCCGAGCCGGCTGCAGAGGCCGCACAGACGCTCGATGCGCTGGTCGCACTGGGCTCGAGTGGACCGCGACGGCGCCGACGGCCGCCCACCCTGAGCTGGCATGGTGATGACGAGCGCCACGAGGCGTTCTTCGCCCCGGCTGTGCTCGCGACGGCATCCGCTCTCGTTGCGCTGTGGCCCTACACCTCGGTGATCTCGCCCGGGACATGGTCGTTCACCGTCCTCTCTGTCGTGCTCACGGTCGCGCTCGTGGGTTTCGGAATGCGCATAGCGCTGCGCTACCGACCCATGTGGGTCCGCGAGCTCTCGGCCCTCGTCGCACAGGTGCTCGCCTCGATCGGCGTGGTGACGCTGCTGGTCGCCGGCGACACCGCCGTGTTCGGACTCGTGCCCACGCCCACCTCCCTGAGGATGTTCGAATCGCTCACCGCGACGGCCTGGGAGCAGGTGGTCTTCGGATCGGCGCCCCTCGACAGCACTCCGGGGCTCCGCCTCCTGATGGGTGCCGGATTCGCGATCCTGACGATCCTGCTCGATCAGCTCATCGCGACACGCGGAGCCGTGCTCGCGAGTCTGCTCGTCGCGGTGGTGGGCGCGGTCCCGATGATCGTGACGCTCGGCGAAGCCAACGTCGTCTGGTTCGTGCTGCTGGCGATCGTCGTGCTCCTCCTGTTCCGCAGCACGGCCCGCCGTCACCCCGATGCACCGCGCCGAGACTCGTCCTTCACCGCCATCGCAGCGGGAGCCGCGGCCGTCGTGGCCGCTCTCGTCGTCGCCCCCGTCGTCCCGGTGTCGGCGACGCTGGCTGGCAGCGGCATTGGCGTCACGGTCGACGCCTCGTTACGCCTGGGTGAAGACCTGCGCCAGCCGAACCCGGTCGAGGTGCTCACGCTCGCAACGAGCGGCAAGACCGCCCCTTACCTGCGCCTGACGACGCTGTCGGACTTCAACGGCCGCACCTGGGTACCCGATCGCGGTGAGCTGCAGTCGACCAGCACCGGCTTCGGCCCTGCGGAATGGGGCGAGGATGTCTCGGTCGCCGAGCAGACCACGTCGATCAGGGTGCTGCGCATGTCGAGCTCGTGGCTGCCGGTGCCGTATCCGGCCACGAGCGTGCAAGGCGTGGGGGCCGCGTGGATGGTGATGCCCGAGAACCGCACGCTCGTCTCGCGCAACGCGGATGCCGTCGGCAACGACTACACGGTCGCGTCCTCGAGCATCACCCCGTCGCTCGAGCAGATCCGGGCACTGTCGGCAGCGGAGACGTCCGCCGCCGACGACGAGGTCGAGCTACCCGAGATCATCGCGCAGACCGCTGCGGAGGTCACGGCCACGGCGACGACGGACTACGACCGGCTGATCGCCATGCAGAGCTGGTTCCGCACGCAGTTCATCTACTCGCTCGACACTCCGGTCGAGGAGGACTTCGACGGCACCGGGGCGCAGGCCGTGGCGAAGTTCCTCGAGGTGCGTTCGGGCTACTGCGTCCACTTCGCCGGAGCGTTCGCGCTCATGGCGCAGAGCCTGGGCATGGAGACCCGCATCGTCGTCGGCTATCTGCCCGGCACACGCACGCAGGAGAAGCGCGGAGACGAGGCCGTCTACTCGGTCTCCAGCGATCAGCTGCACTCCTGGCCCGAGGTGCTGTTCCCCGGCATCGGGTGGGTGCCGTTCGAACCGACCGCGACGCTGGGCACGCCGACGGCCTTCTCTTCCGCCGCGACCTCCGGAGGAACAGGAGGCTCGGCCACGCCCGCGCCGACCACACGGCCCGACGACGAGGAGACCCCGGCTCCCGAGGTCGATCGGAACGACGCCGGCGGCGGCGCGACGGGTGCCGACGGACTGCGGCGTCTGGACCCGACGCCCGTGGTCCTCGGCGGCTTCGGTGTGCTGCTGATCGTCCTGCTGCCGATGCTCATCCGCCTCGCGGTCCGTGCGATGCGGCTCGGACGAGCGCGCCGTGGAGACGCGGGAGCGGCTTGGACCGAGCTGCGTGCGACCTTGATCGACTTGCAGATCGCGGTCTCGGATGCCGATTCGCCGCGTCGACGAGCCCGCGGGCTCGTGACGGAGAACGGCGTTGACGTGCAGGCGATGAAGACGCTGACGGATGCCGTCGAGCGGGCGAGCTACGCGAGATCGGCCGAGCCGGCCGATCTCGCGCCGGCGCTCGGAGACGTGCTGCATCGTCTGCGCGCGAGCGTCGACCGGCCCGCGCGAGTCAGAGCGCTGCTGATGCCGAGGTCACTCGTCGCCGGACGCGCCGGTGACGCTCCTCTGCTGGCCTGACTCCTGTCGCTGTGGTCAGGCCGGCGTGCCCGGTGGTCAGGCGGCGTGCGCGGTGCAGCGCACGGCCTCGCAGGACTCGCATACGACGGCCTGAGTCTGGCACGAAGGATCGGGGCAGTTGGCCGTGCGTTTCGTCGCCGCGCCGCATCCCGCGCACACCCCGATGACGGCGGCATGGTCGGAGAAGTCCATCGAGCGGCGCTTGTCGAAGACGTACAGCGATCCCTCCCACAGGCCGTCGTCGCCGTACTGCTCTCCGTAGCGGACGATGCCGCCCTCGAGCTGGTACACCTCGCCGAACCCCCGGGAGGTCATCAGGCTCGACAGCACCTCGCAGCGGATCCCTCCGGTGCAGTAGGTCACGACGGGCTTGCCTTTGAGGTCGTCGTAGGCCCCGGAATCGAGCAGCGACACGAAGTCGCGCGTGGTCTCGGTATCGGGCACCACCGCGTTGCGGAACCGGCCGATCTGCGCCTCGAGCGCGTTGCGGCCGTCGAAGAAGACCACCTCGTCGCCCCGCTCGTCGATCAGCTCGTGCAGAGCCTCCGGGGTCAGCCGGGTGCCCCCGCCGACGACGCCGTTCTCGTCGACCTGCAGTTCACCCGGTGCGCCGAACGACACGATCTCGTCGCGCACTTTGACGCTGAGCTTGGGGAAGTCGAGGCTGCGGCCCTCGGCATCCACTCCGGTGCCCTCGCTCCACTTGATGTCGGCGTCTTTGAAGGGCGCGTATCCGCGGAACTTGCGCACCCACTTCTTCAGCGTGATCACATCGCCGCCGAGCGTGCCGTTGATCCCGTCCTTCGAGATGAGCAGACGCCCGCGGAGCCCGAGCGATTCGCCGAGGTCGCGCTGCCACAGCCGGATCGCCTCGGGATCGGCGAGCGGGGTGAAGACGTAGAAGAGGATGATCTTGGGTGTTGCCACCCAAGGATTTTACGCGGTGCGCAGTTGTGAGATGAGCGGGTTGCGGTCTTCGCGATCGGTGATGATGCCGGAGACCTCGTCGAGGGAGAGCACGGGGAAGCGCGAGACCGCACCGATCTTCTCCGCGCTGCCGAGCACGTAGGTGTCGGCGCTGCGCGCGGCGAGCGCACGCTTGGTGACCGCATCATCGAGCTCTCCTGTGGTGAGTCCGTGCTCGGGGTGGATGCCGGTGACGCCGACGAAGAGGACGTCAGCGGCGAGCCGGGCTATCGATTCCTGCGCGAGGGCTCCTCCGACGACCGCCGAGTGCCGGCTGAGCTCGCCGCCGATCATGATCACTCGGGCTCTCGAGCTCTCCATCGCGGCGAGCGCGACAGCAGGGCTCGGCGTGAGGACGGTGACGTCGTCTGGGAGCATCCGCGCCATGGTCAGCGTCGTCGTGCCCGCATCCAGGATGATCGTGGATGCCGGCCGGATCAGCGCGACCGCCGCTCGGGCCACACGGTCCTTGCTGTCGGTGGCGATGCCCAGTCGCTGGGCGACGGGCGCGTCTGCCGCGGGCATCGGCAGGGCGCCGCCGTACACGCGGATGCATCGGCCCTCATCGGCGAGTTCGCGCAGATCCCGGCGTATCGAGTCCTCCGAGATGCCGAGGTCGGCGGCGACGGCCTTGGCCACGACTCTGCCGTCGGCGGCGAGCAGAGCCATGAGGTGTTCTTTGCGTTGCGCGCTCAGCATCTCGTTTCTTCCCGTTCTTTCATGTTGTTGCACGGTTAACGCTACAGTGTCCGACATGAACAATCCACTTCTCATTCTCATCGCCGGCCCCTATCGCTCCGGCACCGGCGGAGACCCCGTCGCGATCGCGCGCAACCTCGAGCGCCTCGAGGAAGCGGCGGCGCCTCTGCACCGCCTCGGTCATGTCCCGATGATCGGCGAGTGGGTCGCGTTGCCGACGCTGCGCGGCCTGACACCGGGCGAGACCGGGCAGTCGGACGTCATGTACGACGTCGCGGCCCGACTGCTGCAGCACTGCGACGCGGTACTCAGACTTCCCGGCGCCTCCTCGGGTGCCGACAACGACGTGAAGATCGCCCGCGAGCGCGGCCTGCCCGTGTACTTCTCGCTGGATGAGGTTCCCGCGGCCTAGGCCCATGTCAAAGGACGCCCGGGCGATCGGATAGACTGTTCAGGTTGTTCCTTGGTGACGTGTCCGAGCGGCCGAAGGAGCACGCTTGGAAAGCGTGTGTTGTGCAAGCAACCGCGGGTTCGAATCCCGCCGTCACCGCCAAACGTCAAACGGCCCTCGCGAAGCGGGGGCCGTTTGACGTTTATCTGATGCTGTGGGATTCGGGGAGGACCGAGCGCAGCGAGGACCGGAGTCCCGCCGTCACCGCCAAACAGATGAAGGGTCTCCGCGCCAGCGGGGGCCCTTCATCTGTTTTTTGAGTGCTGGGGAATTCGGGGAGCCCTGAGCGCAGCGAAGAGCGGAGTCCCGCCGTCACCGCTGCACAGATGAAGGGCCCCCGCGCCGACGGAGGCCCTTCGGCTGTGTCAGACCCGCGGCAGTCGCAGCGTCACGAGCTGGAACGGACGCAGCGCCAGCCTGATGCCATCGGCATCCTGACTCGTCAGGGCGGCCCGTTCGATCTTGCGCTCGAGCAGGTCCACCTCGCTGGCGTCACCGCTCGGGAAGCCCACGGTGACAGTCGCCTCGGCACGACGCCCGAGGGCCTCGTACAGTCGGACGACGACGTCGCCGCTGCCGTCTTCGGCGAGCTTGACCGCCTCGACCACAACGCCCGGGTGGTCGATCGAGACGAGAGGCTGCACATCGTCGGCACCCTCGATGCGGCGCTCCGCGAGGTTCGTGCGGTATCCCTCGGCGATCGCGTCGACGAGCTCGCCGCCGATGACGATGCCCACCTCGAGATGGTGCCGGCCCTGGTCCTGCTGCGGATCGGGGAACAGCGCCGCCCTGACGAGCGAGAGCCGCACGGTCGAGTACGTGCCGCCCGTCTCACGCGGGTGCCGGGTGATGTCGTGGCCGTAGGTGGAGTCGTTGGTGACCGCGACGCCGAAGTCGCTCTCCCCCACTCTGACCCACCGATGCGCCACGGTCTCGAAGCGCGCAGCATCCCACGAGGTGTTCGTGTGGGTCGGACGCACGATGTGCCCGAACTGGATCTCGGAGGCGGCGTGATCGGTGTGCACGTCGACGGGCACGCTGAGCTTGAGCAGCTTCTGCCGCTCGTGCCAGTCGATGTCGACGGCGAGCTTCAAGGTCCGCGACCCCTCATCGAGGCGGATGCTGTGCACCAGCGTCGATGCTCCGAATGAGCGCGAGATCACCACGGCCCCGTCGACGACCTCCATGACGTCCACGTCGAGGAGATCGGTGACGTTGCGGCGGTAGTGCTCGTCGATGTCCCAGGCGTCCCACTGCGTCGGGGTGTCCCGGTGCAGCTGGAAGACACCGGCGCTCTGCCCTGCGGGCACGACCTCGCGGCCGCTCGCCAGGTCGACGATCGACGTCAGCGCACCCCGCGCGTCGATCGTCGCGCGCACGAGCCCGTTGTCGAGCACGAACCCGCCGTCCACGGCGACCGGTTCGACGGGAGCGACGGCATCCGCCTCGCCGATCGCCAAGGCGCCGACCGCGGCATGCCGGTGCGGGGCCGCATTGGCCACGAGGCTGCGCGTGCCCTCGCCGACCAGCGCGAGCAGCGAGTCGGTGATGATCTGCTCGAGCTCTGCGGCGATCGCCGCGTAGTTGCGTTCGGCATCCTGATGGACCCAGGCGATCGACGACCCCGGCAGGATGTCGTGGAACTGCTGGAGGAGCACGAGCTGCCAGAGGCGCTTGAGCTGCTCGGCCGGGTAGGCGCGTCCGGTTCGGACCGACGCCGTGGCGGCCCAGAGCTCGGCCTCGCGGAGCAGATGCTCGCTGCGACGGTTGCCCTGCTTGGTGCCCAGCTGGCTCGTGTAGGTGCCGCGGTGGAACTCGAGGTACAGCTCACCGCTCCACACCTCGGGCGACGGGTACTCGGTCTCAGCCTGCTCGAAGAACGCCCGCGGCGTGGAGTGCCGGGCGATCGGCGATCCTTCCAGCGACGCCGCGCGCTCGACCTGCGCAGCCATCTCTCGGGTCGGCCCGCCCCCGCCGTCGCCGTAGCCGTACGGCAGCAGCGAGAGCCGGGCACGTCCCTTGTCCTGGAAGTTCCGCTGCGCGTGCGCGAGATCGGCCTGCGACGCATCGGAGTTGTACTTGTCCACCGGAGGGAAGTGCGTGAACACGCGCGTGCCGTCGAGTCCCTCCCAGAGGAACGTGTGGTGCGGCATCCGGTTCGTCTCATTCCAGGAGATCTTCTGGGTGAGGAACCACTTCGATCCTGAGGCCTTGATGATCTGCGGAAGAGCACCGCTGTACCCGAAGGAGTCGGGCAGCCAGACCTCAGGGGTGTCGATCCCGAACTCTCGGAGGAAGAACCCCTTCCCCTCGACGAGCTGACGAGCGAGGGCTTCGGAGCCCACCATGTTCGTGTCCGACTCGACCCACATGCCGCCGACCGGAACGAAGCGTCCTTCGCGCACGCGCTCGACCAGACGCTCCCAGATCTCCGGGTAGCGCTCCTTGATCCAGGCGAACTGCTGCGCTGACGAACTGGCGAACACGACGTCGGGGTTCTCGTCCATCAGCGAGAGCACGTTCGAGAAGGTCCGCGACACCTTGCGGGCCGTCTCGCGCACAGGCCACAGCCAGGCCGAGTCGATATGCGCGTGACCGACGGCATGCAGCACATGTGCGCTCGCATGTGCTGGGCTCGCCAGCACCGCCCGCAGCGCCTCGCGACCCTCTGCCGCCGTGCCCGCGACGTCATGCGGGTCGACGAGGTCGATCATCCGATCCAGCGCCTGCACGATCTCCGCCCGTCGTGGAGACGAGGCATCCAGTTCGGCCACGAGTCCGCGCAGGATCACGGTGTCGTCGAGCAGGGACTCGACGGTCAGGTCGCGCAGGGCCACATCGACGACGCGGAGCACGTAGACCGGATCGACACCGGCGGTCTCGGGGTCGCCGAGGTCGGTGGGGTCGAACGTGAAGATGCTGCCCACGTCGGGGTTGGAGGCCGCCTCGAGCAGCACGTCGATGCGGCCGTCCGGCTGGACCGCCGCGGCCACCGTGTTGTTGAACGGCGAGATGCCCTTGATCGGATTCCCGTCGAGACCCCAGACGAGAGCCTCGGCCTGGAAGCCGCTCTGTCCGGCCGTGAAGCCGAGGTCCACGACGAGCTCTGCCCGGGTGCCGTCGGGAAGATCGCCGGATGCCGTGCGCCACTCGGTCGGGATCTCCCCGCTGACACGGAACCAGGTCGTACCCCAGGGGCGCCCCCACGGGGCTCCGACTGCGGTGGGCGCGTAGTCAGCCCGGAGTGCATCGGCGAAGGGCACCGGCTCCCCCGGCACCTCCCAGGCGCGAACCTCGAGCGGGTGGCTCAGCCGGTGACGCGCCGGACGGAGGCGCTCGCGGATGAATCGGTCGATGCGCATCTCGATGAGCGCGGTGCGGTCGTGCATGTGTGGTGCTTTCTGGATCGTGGGGTTGTGCGCGGAGGTGAGGATCAGCCCTTGACGCCGCCGGCCAGCGCGAAGCTGCTGCCGGAGAGGCGCTGCACGAGCAGGTACAGGACGAGGATCGGCACGGAGTACAAGGTGGCGAACGCGGCGAGCTGCCCGTAGGCGACGGCGCCGTGGTTGCCGAAGAACGTGAAGATCGCGACGGCCGCCGGCATCTTCTCCGAGCTGAACAGCAGGACGAACGGGACGAAGAAGTTCCCCCACGCCTGTGTGAACACGAAGATGAAGACGACGCTGATGCCGGGGCGCATGAGCGGCAGGACGATGGTCCACAGCGCCCGCATGGCGGAGGCTCCGTCGACCCATGCGGCCTCCTCGAGCGAGACCGGCACCGAGTCCATGAAGTTCTTCAGCATCCAGATCGCCATGGGCAACGACGTCGCGGCCATGAAGAGGATCACGCTGACCTGCGAGTCGAGCATCTTCAACTGCACGAAGAGTGCGTACACCGGCACCATCATGGCCGTGATCGGCAGGCACGAGCCGAACAGGACCGAGTACATGAAGCCGCGCTGGAAGCGCGAGTTGTGCCGCGAGAGCGGATACGCGGCGAGCACGCCGACGACGACGGTGATGAGGGCCGTGCCGAACGAGATCAGCGCCGAGTTCCACAGCGGCAGCAGCGTCATGGACCAGTCGAACACCGAGACGAAGTTGTCGAAGGTGAGGCTCTCCGGCACCGAGATCGACACCGTGGCCGACGGGGACACCGCAGAGAACACGATCCACGCGATCGGCACGAGGAACACGATCCCGATCACGATCAGGACGGTGTTGGCGAGCCACGTCGAGCGGCGCTTCGCGGGAGAGGCGACGGAGATCCGCTGGCCGCGCCCGACGACGGGGCGGACGAGTGCTTCAGTGGCGGTCATCAGTCGACCTCCGGCTTGAGGATGCGGATGTAGAAGATCGCGAAGATCGCGCCGAGCACGAGAGTCACCGCGGCGATCGCCGTGCCGTAGCCGATCTGGGAGTACTGGAACGCCTCCTGATAGGCGAGGACGGGAAGGGTCGAACTCGATACGCCCGGCCCTCCCTTGGTCATCACCCAGATGAGACCGAAGGTCCCGAGCGTCTGCAAGGTGGTGAGCATCAGGTTCGTCGAGATCGAGCGGCGGATCATCGGGATGGTGATGAGGAAGAAGCGCTGGGCGGCGTTCGCGCCGTCGATCTGCGCGGCCTCCATTACCTCGGGCGGCACCTCGTTGAGAGCGGCTCCGTAGACGAGCATCGAGAAGGCTGTGCCCCGCCAGACGTTGGCGAGGATGACGGCGAACATCGGGTACTCGATGAGCCAGCTCACCGCAGGGATACCGACGGCCTCCAGCAGCGCGTTGAGCGTCCCGTCCTTCGAGAAGTAGGCGTAGAGGGCGAAAGCGGCGACGATCTCGGGCATCACCCAGGCGACGACGACGAGCGCGCCGACGACGCTGTTGACCGACTTCGAGCCGATGCGCATGAGCGCGGCGACGCCGAGGCCCAGCACGTTCTGACCGATGATCGCGGAGAACAGCACGAAGACGACCGTGAGAACCAGCGCCGTCCAGAAATTCGGGTCGGTGAACAGCGAGAAGTAGTTCTCGAGTCCGACGAACTCGGGCTTCGCCGCCCGATAGCCCGTGAGGGCTCGGTTGGTCAGCGAGCCCCAGATCGCATAGATGATCGGCCCGAGCAGGAACACGACCAGCAGCACCACGGCGGGCAGCAGCGGGACGGAGCGCATCAGGTCGCGGAAGCGGGCGCGCCGCCCGGGCCCGGTATGCACCGGGACCGGGCTGCGCGTTGCGGAGGCGGAGGTCACTGCGGGTTTCCTACTCGACCTTGTCCGTGCCGACGATCTGGGTGAGCGCATCGTCGTAGGTCTTCGCCGCGTCCTCGGGTGTGGCTTCTCCGGTGATCACCGATTCGGTCGCCTGCTGAAGCGCGCTGGTGATCTGCGAGTAGTCCGGTGTGGTCGGACGGAAATGCGTGTACTTCACGAGGTCGGAGAAGAACGCGAACGTCGGGTTGTACGAGAGGTACGCGTCGTCGGTCGCGACGTCCTCCCGGACGGCGATCTGACTGTTCTCCGTGTCGTACTTGAGGGAGTTCTCCTGGTTCAGCGCCATCGCGATGAAGTCGAAGGACGTCTGCGGATGCTTCGTCTGAGAGCCGACCGCGAGAGTCCAGCCCCCGGACATCGACGTGTAGCCGGGGTCGCCGCCGTCCTGCGTCGGCATCTTGGCGAGACCGATCTTGTCCTCCCAGCCGTCCCAGGCGCCGTCGCCGCTGATCCAGCCGCCGGGCAGCCACGATCCGTCGATCGCCATGGCGAGCTTCCCCTCGGGCAGCAGCTCGGTGGAGACGCGACTGCCGATGGTCGCGTCGAGGGCGAGATCGAGCGGAGTCGCCAGATCGTTCTTGTAGAGCGTGTCGTAGAAGCCGAAAGCGTCTGTAAGGCCCTTGGAGCCCACGGCCCACTTGTCGGAGTCGGCGTCGTACAGGGTGGACTCGGTGCCGTAGAGCAGCATCTCGAGCCCCTGCATCGACGTCTGCTCACCGGCGCTCTTGCTGCCGTAGATGTTCAGCGGGATCAGGTCGGCGTTGTACGCCTTCACCGCTTCGGCGGCGTCGAGGATGTCCTGCCACGAGGTGGGCTGCCAGTCTGCGGGGAGTCCTGCCGCGGCGAAGATCTCCTTGTTGTAATAGATCGCGCGGGTGTCGGTGCCCATCGAGACGCCGTAGGTGCTGCCGTCTCCACCGAGCCCCGCCTCCTTGGCGGCGTCGTAGAACTGGTCCCAGTCGTCCCAGTCGGCGAGGTAGTCGTCGATCGGGAGCAGATAGCCGGCGGCGGCGTCGGAGCGCAGCTGGAACGTGTCCTCGTAGATCACGTCGGGTGCGGTGTCGGGCGAACCGTTCATCAGGGCGAGCTTCGTGAAGTACTCGTCCTCGGACTCGATCGGCTGGAGCTTCACCGTCACACCGGGGTTGGCGGCCTCGAACTCGGGTTTGACCTTCTGGAAGAGGTCGTCGAGCTGGTGGAACGCGGACGTCATCTGATAGGCGACCGTGATGGTGCGGTCTCCGCTGTCGGACGTCTCCGCGTCCCCGGACGCGCTGCATCCCGAGAGGACGACCGCGCCGACGGCGATCGCGCCGATGGCGGCGAGTGGCTTCGTTCGCATCTGCTTTGCTCCTTTGCATGCGGACCTCGCTGTTGAGGCCCTCAGACGGATAATCCTATCAAATGGGATAAATAGGTCGATACGACCCTATAACAGTTCCGTCACAGAACGCTATGCCGTTCGGCGATGACGGCAGACCGCCGTCAGTGGCTGATCATGAGCCGCGACGCCCGCGCGGTGAGCGCGTCATCGAGTACGAGGCAGGCGGCCCCCACAGCGGCGGAGTCCGCGCCGATCTGCGAAGGGCGCAGAAGCACGGGCTCCGTGGAGGTGCTCACCGCGGTGGTGTGCACCCAGTGGTCCAGCACTGGGAAAAGCCGCTCACCGAGCCTCGACCACGCGGGACCCCCCAGGACGACGATGCCGAGATCGAGGAGGTTGTTCACCTCGACGATCGCCGTCGCGAGATGCCTCCCTGCGCGCTCCAAGGCCGCAAGCACTCCCCCGTCGCCGGCGGCGGCCAAGGACGACAGCAGCTCGAGCTGCCTCCGCGCATCTCCCATGTCGCTCGGCGGAGTCGCCCGCTCCGCCTGGGCAAGGAGCATCCGCGGTTCCATGATCACTCCGATGCAGCCGCGCGATCCGCAGGTGCAGACCGGCCCCTCGGGGTCGACGACGATGTGCGCGATATTGCCGGCGTTGCCAGTCCTGCCGTGCACCGGCGCCCCCGAGACGGAGAGCCCGAGCCCGAGTCCGGCGCCGTAGTAGAGGAACATCGCGTCGGCGAGCTCTTGCCCTGCATCGAACCACTGCTCCCCGACGACGGTCGCCACGACGTCTTTCTCGAGCAGCGTCGGCAGCCCGCTGACCCTTTCCAGCTCCTTGCGCACCGACACGTTGTGCCAGGCGGGCAGGAGCGGCGGATTCAGCAGGCGACCCGCGTCACGGTCGAACGGCCCCGGTGCCGCCACACCGATCCCGAGCACGCGCTCGGCGGGAAGGCGCGCCTCGACGATGAGTTGTCGGACGCTGTCTCCCAGACGGCCCACCAGTTCATCCGGCGACGCATCGGCGCCCCCGGGGGTCTGCTCGGTCCGAGCGACCACAGCGCCGGCGGCATCCACCACCACCACGGTGTCGACGGCCGGATCGAGATGCACGCCGACCGCGTAGCGCGAATCCGACCGCAGCGCGAGGAGCGTCCGGGGCTTTCCGGGCCCGGAGATGACCTTGCCGGTCTCCTCGATCAGCCCCTCGTTGGCGAGTCGGCGCGTGACATTGCTGAGCGTCTGCGTCGACAGGCCCGTGCGTTCGGCGAGTTCGCTGCGGCTGAGCCCTTCCTCGGACCGGCGAATGAGGTCGAAGACGAGCGCCTGGTTGTAGACGCCGACAGCAGGGAGGTTCGACCCACGCTGCATATCCCGCTCCTCACCCGTGCGCCTCCATCGGCGCGTTGATGTTCATGATCGCCGCGCAGCACGGCAACGGTCAAACCCGGCCCGCGAGTTCGGGTCCGCAATGGACGCCGGCAGATCAGCCGAACGCGACACCGTAGCTCTTTCCGCCCGGCGCCGTTGGCAGCTCCACCATTCCCAACCGCTCGTAGAAGGCCGCGGCCCCCGTGTTGTCGGGATCCATGCCGAGGTGCAGCCCTGGCACTCCCCGTCGCTCGAGCTCGGCGAACAACGTCTCGATCAGCCGGCGCCCGAGCCCCTGACCCTGCGTCTCCGGGAGCAGATCGATATGCAGGTGCGCCGGATAGGCCGCCGTGTTCTGATCCGCTCCGGGACCGCGGGTGTAGCCGTACTCGATCATGCGCTCCTCGCGCGTGCGGGCCTCGGCCGGCCGTGGATATCGCGCGTGGAATGCGGGCCACCACTCGTCGCGGAACCACGTGTAGAACGCGTCGGTGTCCTCCGTCGCGACGATGTAGCCGATCGCCCGTCCGTCGTCGGCCTCGACGATCCACGCGAGATCGGGGTGGCGTTCGACGTACGGCACCGCGAAGAGATCCCCCCACAAGGAGTCGTCGGAGAGGATGCCGGTGGCATCCTCTCCGGCATCGGCCGTCTTGAGACAGATCTCGTACATGGCGGCTCGATCACTCGGGCGATAGGGACGGATGATCGGCATCTCAAGCTCCTCGGGGCTGTGACGAAGTACGGATGCCGCGCACCCACGGCAGCATGCCGGCGGCCAGGAGCAGCACCACGGCCGAGCCGACGAGTGCACCCCCGAGAGTGTCTGTGGCCCAGTGCACCGACAAGAACGTGCGCGACAGGGCCATCGCGATGATCCACACGGCACCGGCGACGGCCGTCCACACCCGGGGGAACAGGACCCAGACGACGAGGGCGATCGTCGCAGCGTTCGCTGTATGCCCCGAGGGGAATGATCCGAAATCGCTCACCACGATCATGTCGTCAGGACGCGCGCGGCCGAACAGGTGCTTGAGGATCTGCACGGCCCCTGCGCTGGCCGCGAAGCAGATCGCCGCGAACACGGCCGCGCGCCAGCGCCCGGCGAGGAGCAGAATCGTGATGGCGAGCAGAGGAACCCCGAGGATCGCGATCCATCCGCCTCCGATCGCATTGAGCACCAGGGCGAAGTGCACCATGGCGTCAGCGCGATGGGCGGACACGAACTCGTTCCACCATGCGTCGAAGGCGGGCGGCTCGGAGAAGCCGAACACGATCAACGCGCCCAGCACCACCGAGGCGGTGAGCAGACCGGCCCCCCAGCCCCATAGCATCCGTCGTCTCATCGCTCCATTCTCCCTATTTCAGGGTGCGAGCATGCCGACCGTGCGCGGACGCACGATCAGCCACAGGGACAGCAGGCCGATCACGGCACAGCCCACCATGACCGAGGCCATGGTGGTCGCGGTGATACCGGCGCCCTTCGAGATCCAGCCGACCACGGGCGAGATGAGGCCGGCGACGCCGAAGTTCGTCGCTCCGATGACGGAGGCCGCGGTGCCCGCCGCTTTGCCGTGGCGGTCGAGGGCGAGCACCTGCACGTTGGGGAACGTGAAGCCGCACGCCGTCATGAACACGAACAGCGGGATGACGGTGCCCCACAGTCCGAGGCCCAGCTGATCGGTGACGATGATGGCGACGCCCGCGAGCAGCAGGACGGCGGTCGAGTAGGCCATGACCCATTGCGGGCCGAAGCGCGCCGCGAGCCGCGAGGCGAACTGCACGCCGGTGACGACGCCGAGGGAGTTCACGGCGAACAGCAGGCCGTACTGCTGGGCGTCGAGTCCGTGCGTCTGCTGGAACAGGAACGGCGAGGCCGACAAGTACGAGAACAGTCCGGAGAAGGTCATGCCGCCGATGATCAGCACGCCGATGAAGACGCGATCCGAGAACACCGAGCGGTACCGCTGCAGGACCGTGGCCCCGCCCTTGTCCTGCCGTCGAGCGGCGGGGAGGGTCTCGGGGATGAACACGATCGTCGAGATCAGCATGATCACGCCGTAGACGGCGAGGAACACGAAGATCCCTCGCCACGGCATGAGCGTCAGCAGCCACGAGCCGATCAGCGGCGCCGCCACCGGCGCGACGCCGGAGACCAGGGCGAGGCGCGAGAGCATCACGACCAGCCGGCGGCCGCCGAAGAGATCGCGGACGACGGCCATCGCCACGACACCGCCGGCTGCGGCGCCGACGCCCATGAGCACGCGTGCTCCGCTGAGCAGCGGCAGCGTCGGCGCGAGGGCGGCTGCAACGCTCGCCAGGACGTGCAGGGCCGTCACGACGATGAGCGGAATGCGCCGCCCGACCTTGTCGCTCAAGGGGCCCACGACGAGCTGGCCGAGGGCGAAGCCGATCATGGTTCCGGTCAGGGTCAGCTGGATCGCCGCCGCCGAGGTGTCGAAGTCCTTCTCGAGCACCGGGAACGCCGGAAGGTAGAGGTCGATCGTGAACGGGCCGAGAGCTGTGAGCGCGCCCAGCAGCACGATGTAGAGGATGCGGCGCCCGTTCGAGATCGAGTCGCCGGGGTGCAGCATGATCGGCGCGGTCGCGGGGTTCGAGCCGAGAGTGCGGATCGCGCCGGTCGCCGAGGGCACGCGGATGCTGCCGGTGGCAGTGCGTTCGGGAACGGTCAGGAGGGGATCGGTCGTGGGCGCGTCAGACACAAAGAGCTTTCAGAAGAGGAGCGGATGCCGTCGAATCGATTCGACTGAAGCATCCATGTTACCGCGATCGTACGACCTCACATGCGCCGGTCTGACAGATGTCGGCTCAGAAGACAGATGTCGGCCGAGATGACGGATGCCGACCGACATCCGTATTCTCGGCCGACATCCGTATCGGCGCAGCTCAGCGCGTGATCTTCGCGAGTCCCTGCTCGACGTCGGCGATCAGATCGTCGACGTCTTCGATGCCGACCGAGAGGCGCACGACGTTCTCGGGCACGGCGAGTTCGGTGCCGCGCACCGAGGCGTGCGTCATGTCAGAGGGGTAGCCGATGAGCGACTCCACTCCCCCGAGCGACTCGGCGAGCTGGAACAGCTCGGTCGACTCCGCGAAACCGCGCGCGGCATCCGCTCCTCCGGCCAGAGCGAGCGAGAGCATCCCGCCGAATCCGCTCATCTGGCGGGCGGCGATCTCGTGACCGGGGTGTGAGGCGAGCCCCGGATAGTAGACGCGCTCGAACTCCGGGCGCCCCTCGGCCCACTCGGCGATCGCCTGTGCGTTCGCGGAGTGCTGGCGCACCCGTACCGCGAGAGTCTTGATGCCACGGGTCGTGAGCCATGCGTCCATGGGCGCCGACACGGCGCCCACCGCGAACTGCTGGAACTTGACCTGCTCGTACAGACTGTCGTCGCCGAACACCACGGCGCCGCCGAGCACGTCGGAGTGTCCGCCGAGGTACTTCGTCGTCGAGTGCACGATGAGATCGGCGCCCAGCGCGAGCGGCTGCTGCAGCGCCGGCGAGGCGAAGGTGTTGTCGACCACGAGCACGGCCCCGGCGGCCTGGACGATCTCGGCGATGGCCGCGATGTCGACGATCTTCAGAAGCGGGTTGCTCGGGGTCTCGACCCAGACGATCTTCGTCTCGGGCCGGATCGCCGCGCGCAGCGCGTCGGCATCCGACATCTCCACGGTCGTCGTCGCGACTCCCCACGGTGCGAACACCCGGGTGAGGAGACGGTAGGTGCCGCCGTAGGCGTCGTTGCCGATCACGACATGGTCGCCGGGCTTCAGGATGCCGCGCAGCAGCGCGTCTTCGGCCGCGAGCCCCGAGGCGAACGACAGTGCGTTCTCGGCGCCTTCGAGCGCCGCGAGCTGCGTCTCGAGCGACGACCGCGTCGGGTTGCCCCCGCGGTTGTACTCGAAGCCGTTGCGGAACCCGCCGATGCCGTCCTGCACATGCGTGGAGGCCTGGTGGATCGGCGGAATGATCGAACCCGTTGTGGGGTCTGGCGCCTGCCCGGCGTGGATGGCTCGGGTGGCGAATGCGTGATCGGACATGTCTTTCAGACTACGTCCGCACCCGCCACCCGAGATCCAGGGTTACGCCGGTGGTCAGCCCTTCGTCGATCCCGCGAGCAGGCCGCGCACGAAATACCGCTGCAGCGAGAAGAACACGATCAGCGGAATGATGATCGACACGAAGGCGCCGGCGGTGAGCAGGTACCAGTCGTTTCCTCGCGTACCGGTGATCTCGGCCAGCAGCTTGGTGATCGGTGCCGCCGCCCCGTCCGCGAAGACGAGGGCGACGAGCAGGTCGTTCCAGACCCAGAGGAACTGGAAGATCGCCACCGATGCGATCGCCGGCATCGTCAGCGGCAGCACGACCCGGAAGAAGATCTGCCCGCGTGATGCGCCGTCGACGCGTGCGGCCTCGATGATCTCGCCGGGGATCTCCGACATGAAGTTGTGCAGCAGGTAGATCGCCAGGGGCAGCGCGAACATCGAGTGCGCGATCCAGACCTGCGCGTAGCCCTGCGACGCCCCGAGCGGCGTCGTGATCTGGAGGCCGAACAGGTTGATTCCGCGGGAGAACGAGCTGAGCAGCGGCACCAGGGCCATCTGGATCGGCACGATCTGCAGCGCGAACACGAAGATGAACAGCGCGTTGCGGCCCTTGAAGTCGATCCATGCGAAGGCGTATGCCGCCATCGAGGCGATCATCAGAGGGATCAGCGTCGCCGGAATCGTGATGGCGATCGAGTTCACGAACGACTCGATGATCGTCAGCTGCGTCGTGCCCGATTTCAGCACCTCGACGTAGTTCTCGAGCGTCACCTGCGGGTTGGCGAAGAACTCCCCACCAGCCGCTGGAGGAGATCTGGTCCTTCGGACGGAACGACGAGATGAACAGCCCGAGGGTCGGAATCGTCCACAGCACCGCGATGATGATCGATGCGATCGATGCCCAGGGGCGCGAGAGCCGCTTGCGGGCGCGCCCTGCGGAGGCCTCGAATCCGCCCCCGGTCGTGATCGCCCGTGTGCTCTGCGAATCGGTGGTCGCTGTGGCCATCATCGGATCTCCCGCTGCTTCTTGATCTGCCGGGCGTTGTAGATGACGATCGGCAGCACCAGGATGAACAGGATCACCGACAGCGCCGCGCTGCGCCCCGCCTCGAACTTGGAGAATTGGGTGTACATCTCGTTCGCGAGCACGCTAGTGCCGTAGTTTCCGGCGGTCATCGTGCGCACGATGTCGAACACCTTCAGCGAGGCGATCGAGATGGTGGTGAGCACCACGATCAGCGCAGGACGGATCGACGGCACGGTCACCGACCAGAACCTCTCCCAGGCGTTCGCTCCGTCGAGCTCGGCCGCTTCGAGGAGCTCCATGGGAACGCCCTTGATGGATGCCGAGAGCACGACCATCGCGAAGCCGGTCTGCACCCAGATAAGCACGACGATCAGGAACAGGTTGTTCCACGGCTCGTTCAGCAGCCACTGCTGCGGGGTGCCGCCGAACCACACGAGGATCTGGTTGAGCAGACCGATCTGCTTGAACTCGCCGCCGCGGTACTCGTACATGAAGCGCCAGATGATGCCGGCGCCGACGAACGAGATCGCCATCGGCATGAACACGAGCACCTTGTAGATCTTCTCGCCGCGGGTCCTGTCGATGAACACCGCGTAGGCGAGGCCGACGAGCGTCGAGACGAGTGGCACGAGGAGCACCCAGATGATCGAGTTGACCACCGAGGTAATGCCGTCGGACTGCGTGAAGATCCAGATGTAGTTCGTGAATCCGACGAACTCCTTGCCCGTCGAGTTCCAGAACGAGGAGTACATCGTCTGGATCGACGGCAGGATCAGGCCGACGAGCAGCAGCAGCATCGCCGGCGCCATGAAGGCGACCAGCTGGATCAGATATCCCGCACCGTCGCGGGACCTGTAGTCGAGGAAGAAGAACACGGCGCCGACCAGGACGGCCACGCCCATCGCCCAGTAATACGACTGGAAGAACCACATCACCGCGAGCGGGATGAGAAGGCACATCGCAAGGCGGATGCCGGTGTACAGGGCTCCCTTGCGCGGAGCGATGTCCACGAGGAGCAGGATGATGGACACGACCACCGCGAAAGCGATGACGACGGCCACGGCCTGGAGGATCGGCGGAAGTGTGCCGATCCATTTGAAGAACAGTTGCGCGGTCACGGATTCCCCTTCATGACGCAGTGCGGAGGATCGGGTCCGCGCGGCATTGCGCGGACCGCGGAAGAAAGAGGGCCGCCCCGCGGGGCGGCCCTCTTCACTCGATCAGCTGGAGGGCCAGCCGGTCTGGATCTGCGTGAGCACGTCATCCGTCGACGCGCCGTTGACCCAGTCGACCATGCCCTTCCAGAAGGTTCCCGCGCCCACTGCGCCGGGCATCAGGTCGCTGCCGTCGAACCGGAACGTGGTGTCCGGGTCCTGAAGGATCTTGATGGTCTCCTGCAGGATCGGGTCCTTCGCGTTCTCGGGGTCGAGACCGTTGTTGGCGCTGGTCACACCGCCCAGGCTGACGCGGCTGTTCGCCCACTCGGGGCTGGACAGGTACGCGAGCACCTTCTGCGTGGCCTCGGACTCGCTGAACGCTCCGACGATCTCGCCACCACCGGTGACGGTCGTCTCGTCGGCGGTCTTGCCCGGAAGCATGAACGCCCACACGTCGCCGTCCTCGGAGATGTTCGTGCCCTTCGGGTAGAAGCCCGAGAGGAACGACGCCTGGTGGGTCAGCGCGCACGATCCGTCGGCGACCTTCGGCGCGACATCGCCGAACGCGGTCGAGTTGATCGAGCGCACGTCGCCGAAGCCGGCGTTGACGTAGCTCGGGTTCAGCAGGATCTGACCGACCGAGTCGAATGCGCCCTTGATCGCGGGGTCGGTGAACGGCACGTCGCCGGCGACCCAGTTGTCGTAGACCTCGGTGCCCGAGGTGCGCAGCACGTAGTCCTCGATCCAGTCGGTGCCCGGCCAGCCGGTGGCCGTGCCGGACTCGAAGCCGGCGCACCACGGTGCGGTCCCGGTCTTCGACTGGATCGTCGCGGTCAGCGCGTTCAGCTCGTCGAGCGTGGTCGGAACCTCGACGCCCCACTCCTTGAACTTCGCCGGCGAGTACCAGATCCAGCCCTTGACGTTCGCCATCAGCGGCGCGCCGTAGAAGGTCCCGTCGACCGTGCCGTACTTCACCCAGTCCTCGGTCCAGTACTCCTTCGCGTTCGCCTCGACGTCGGCCGGGGCCGGCTTGAGGTAGTCGCGGCTGGCGAAGTCGGCGAGTAGACCCGGCTGCGGGAAGATCGCGATGTCGGGCGGGTTGCCGCCCTGTGCGCGGGTGCCGAGCTGCGTCTCGAAGTCCTGGCTGCCCTCGTACTTGATGGTGATGTCGTTCTCCGCGGCCCAGTCCTTCCAGGACTCCTGGAGGAGCTTCGCCTCGTCGTCGACGATCGTTCCGTAGATGGTGACGGTGCTCGAGTCGCCACCGCCGTCTCCACCGCCTCCGCCGGGTGCGCCCGGTGCCCCACAACCCGCCAGCGCGACACCCGCGACTGCCAGGAATGCGAGCGGCACCAGCCGCCGTGAACGCTGTGACAGACCCATGTGGTTCCTCCTCTTCGAGTAACTGTCCCCAAGTCTCGGCGCCCCTCAGCGACGCGATCGGGAACCGATTCCAGGCCAACCTACCGGCGGCCCCACCCCCGGCACAATGCCTCAGGGTCACAAGTTCGCATCCTCTTCCACGATCGGGCGCGTTCCTTTGGGAGCGCTCCCTCGGCTTTGGTGTGGAACCGGTTCCCTTCTGCGCCCGCGCGCACTACGATGTCCAACGGCATACGTCGCAGAAGGTCGAGGAGGACCGGATGAGCACGATCGCGGACGTCGCGGCACGCGCAGGCGTGTCGAAGGCGACTGCGAGCCGCGCCCTCAGCGGTAACGGATACGTCTCGGAGGCGACCCGGAAGAGGGTGACGGATGCCGCGACGGAGCTGCTGTATGTCGCGCACTCCTCGGCGACCAGCCTCGCCACCGGGCGCACGCAGACCGTGGGCGTGATCATGCCGGCGGTCGACCGCTGGTTCTTCTCCGAACTGCTCGCGGGCATCCAGGAGGCGCTGTTCGACCTCGACTACGAACTCGCGCTGTACGGCATCCGCGAGGGCACGACGACCAGGGATCGGCTCTTCGACACCGTCCTCCCCCGTCGGCGCTTCGACGGGATCATCGCGGTCGGCATCCAACCCAGCGCTCACGAGCTCGAGCGCCTGCAGCGATCGGAGCGCCCGCTCGTGAGCGTGGGTCCGTACAGCGAGGGGTCGAGCGCCGTCTCGATAGACGACGCGGCCGCGGCCCGCATCGCCACGGAGCACCTCATCGACCTCGGCCACACCGATATCGCGTTCATCGGCGGGGCGCCGGATGCGGCGTCGCTGAGCTTCGGCGATGCGCGGCGCGCCGACGGTTATCTCGAAGCGCTGCGCGCGGCGGGCCTGGCCGACGCCGCACGGCTGATCGACGCCGGCCCGACCATGCCCGGAGGATACGACGCGGCTGTGGAGCTGCTGGGAGACCGACGCCGGCGCCCGACGGCGATCGTGGGGGTGTGCGATGAGGCGGCGATCGGCGCCACCATCGCCGCACGCCGGCTGGGCATCTCCGTTCCGGCCGAGCTCAGCGTCGTCGGCATCGACGACCACCAGCATGCGGCGATGTTCAGCCTCACGACGATCAGGCAGTCGCCCCGCGAACAGGGGCATGAAGCGGTGAGACTTCTGCAGGAGCAGATCGAGAGGCCGGATGCCGGCATCGAGCGGGTGGTGACGGCATCCGCTCTCGTGGTGCGCAACTCGACATCCGCACCTCGTCCCTGACGCTGCCGGAACGCACGAAGGCCCCGGGAGAACCCGGGGCCTTCGCAGAAGCGTCAGACGAGATTACTTGAGGGTAACCGTCGCGCCGGCCTCTTCGAGAGCAGCCTTGGCCTTCTCGGCGGTCTCCTTGTTGGCGCCCTCCAGGACAGCCTTGGGAGCGCCGTCGACGACACCCTTGGCCTCGCCCAGGCCGAGCGAGGTGAGCTCGCGGACGACCTTGATGACCTGGATCTTCTTCTCGCCAGCAGCCTCGAGAACGACGTCGAACGAGTCCTTCTCCTCCTCGGCCTCGGCAGCGCCTGCGCCACCAGCGGCACCGGCGACGGCGACGGGGGCAGCAGCGGTGACCTCGAACTTCTCCTCGAACGCCTTCACGAAGTCGTTGAGCTCGATGAGGGTCAGACCAGCGAACTGCTCGAGCAGCTCTTCGGTGGTGAGCTTCGCCATGATTTATCTCCTAGATAGATGGTTTTTGTAGAACGAGAACGCTGGTCGCTTACGCGGCCTCTGCGGTCTCCAGCTTTTCGCGAAGAGCGTCGATGGTGGCGGCAGCCTTGCCCATCGTCGCCTTCATCATGCCCGCAGCCTTCGCCAGCAGAACCTCACGGCTCTCGAGCGCGGCGTACTTGTTGACCTCGTCGGCAGAGAGGGCGTTGCCCTCGAAGATGCCGGACTTGATCACGAGAAGCGGGTTGGCCTTGGCGAAGTCACGAAGAGCCTTGGCAGTGGCGACGAAGTCACCGTGCACGAACGCGACGGCCGACGGACCCTTGAGGTCGTCGTCCAGCGCGGTGATGCCTGCCTTGTTGGCGGCGATCTTGGTCAGCGTGTTCTTCACCACGGCGTACTCAGCGTCCTGACGGATGCTGTTGCGCAGCTCCTTGAGCTGGGCAACCGTCAGACCGCGGTACTCGGTCAGCAGAACGGCGGACGAGTTCTCGAATGACTTCGTGAGCTCGGCAACCGATGCATCCTTCTGCGCCATGGTCACTCCTTGGTGTGTACGAGGCGCCTCACGGAGGTGAGACGCCGCCTCGACCACTCGCTCTGAAAATGAGAAGAGCTCCGGCGCAAGCGCACGGAGCTCTGAAAGTTCGTGACACCTGCGCGGGCCCCTGCATTGCAGAGCTTCGATCACCATGTGCTTGCGCACACGACGACGACCAGCGGTCTTCGGTTGCATCCACTGTACCTCACGGCCTCCCCCGTCCCCAAATCCGGGCTGCCGCCCTCCCGCCCGCCCCGTCCGTCCGCCCGTCGAGTTCACGTGCACTCGCCGACCGCACGGCTTGTTGACGCGAAGAAGCCGTGCAGTCGGCGGCAAGGCGTGCGCTCGGGGACGGACGGCGCTCACGACCCCGGCCGGCGCTCAGGGTGCCGCGATACCGAAGGACGCCAGCCTCGATTCGAGCGCTCGCGCGGTCTGGATGTGCGGCGCCTCCCAGCGTGCGAAGCGCCACTGGGTCGTGCCGCGTATCCAGTCTTCTCGCCGCTTCTCCTCGAGGAGCACCTGCTCCAGCGGCTTCCCGGAGCGCAGAGCTTCATCACGGTACTTCCCCTGGCCGTCGAACTCGCCGAACACCCTGATGCCCTTCAACCCGAAGTCGACGAAGTACCGCGAGCCGCCAGGTCCGTCGACGGGCACCTGCAGCTCCGGCGGCTCGAACCCGAGCCGGAACAGCTGAAGCCTGCTGACGCTCTCGCCCGGCAGCTGCGCGCGGCCATCCGCGAAGTCGCTGACCCAGCGAGCCTGCCGGATGCCTCGAGCACTTGGTGCGGCATCGAGACGCTCCTGCATTCCTCCACGCCATGAGGTGACGGCATCCAGATCCCACTCCCATCCGCGCGCGGCCATCTGCCTTTCCGCGGCGTCCGCCACCGCCACGGCTGCCTCCACCGGAACCACGCGGATCAGATCGAACACGGTGCGAGCGAGACTCGTGCATCGGATGCCGTCGATCACGTTCACATCATCCGGGCCCAGCGCCGCCACATGCCGGTGCACATCGGGCGAACTCGAGATGCGATGTGGGGCGTCGGTCGTCATGTGGACCCGGGTCAGCCGCATCCCCCAGAGCGGGAGACGCCACAGCACCGCTGCCGATGAGTGCGACATGACCCCAGGACCGCGGGAGTCGCGCGCCACCGCGATGACGTGCACGCGGTGCTTCTCCTCTTCCCACAGCGCCTTGCGCTCGTCTGCCGCGATGAACCACCCTCGACGGATCTGATGAAATGCACCTCCCCGGATGGCATTCGCGATCCTGCGATCCGTCCAGCCGTTCAGGAGGAGGTCCGCCCGTGATCGCACGAGATGTTCGAGTGTCGGAGCCGTCGTTCCGTTCATGCGCCTCATGTTGCGTTCGTCCACGCCCGCACCGTTCGTCACCAGGGCAGAATCACCGAAAGATGTGGAAGATCCGCTGCTCCCCTCGTTTGTGCAGGAGGAGTCCAGGGGTCGGCGCGCTCACCGAGTGCACTGCTTGTCGCCGAACGCACGGGAACCTGGCGTCAGGATTCCGTGCGTTGGGCGAGTGGACGTGATCTCGACGCGTTCCTAGCGGCTGCGGATGCCGCACAGCGGCGTGTATGGGACGGGAGGGTCGGATGCCGGGGTTAGGGTCGAAGGGTGAATCCCGAACTCCAGGCGCGCATCGTGGCGGACTCCCGCGACCGCGTCGCGTGGATGCGTGCGCGCTCGCGCGGGATCACGGCGACCGACGTCGCCGGACTCACCAGCGAGAACTCGATCGCGCGTGCCGCAGACTCCAAACTCGGCGGCGGGCCGCGCTTCGGGGGCAACGCCTACACCGATCACGGGCGTCGCCGTGAGCCCGAGATCGCCGCGTGGGTGGCGGCGACGCATGGGATCCTGCCCTCATCAGCCCTGTTCCGGGCCGAGGTCGAGCACCGCCATCTGGCCACACCGGACGGAATCGCGGTCGACGCCGACGGGCGCATCCGGCTGGCCGAGATCAAGACGACGAACAAGCCGTTCCGCGGCATCCCCCGCACCTACCTCCGGCAGGTCTGGTGGCAGCAGCACGTGCTCGGCGCCGAGCGCACCCTTTTCGTGTGGGAGGAGCACGTCGACTTCGCTCCCGTGCACGATGAGCCGAAGTGCGTGTGGATCGACCGCGACGACCGTGAGATCGGCAAGCTCGTCGGCCTCGCGACCGCCCTGATCGACGAGCTCTACCGCCGCACCACCGGCCAGGCCGTGCCGACAAGAACGGCGGATGCCGCAACCAGCCGCCGTGAGCAGCTCCGCGAGCGCGACGCGTTCCGGGCCTTGGCGCTCGCGGACTGAGCACGCACCAAACATCAGCTGCACGCTGCGCCGAGGCCCGCCAGGGTCATCGTCAGGGTCTTGGTCTGCGAGGAAGACACCCAGTTCGTCCCCGCCACATTCGTTACCTTGAATGTCGTCGTGCTGCCGAGAAGATTGGTGACCAGACTTTCGAGGAGCGCCTGAGTCAGGGTGACCGAGTGCGTGTACGGGCCCGTTCCTGTCGTCGTGACCCCCGCCACCGTGCTGGTCTTCGTCGAGGAGCTCGCGGTCAAGGTGCTCTTGGGCCCGCTAGCGGGCGCCCACGCATAGGCGGACACCCATGTGATGGTGACGCTCTGGAACGTCAGGAACAGAGGCGGGGCGTTCGCGACCGTGCACGTCATGTTCGTCGGGCTGGAGAGTGTCGACGCCGTGAACGTCCCGGCCCCGAACTCCGAATCGGCCCACGCGGCGTCCGTCCGCTGCACACCCGGGGCCGCATTGCACCCGATGAGCACCGCGAGAACCGCGAGTGCCGCGATCAGGCGCCGGCGCCTCATGACTCCTCCTCGTCGTGCGGGCGTCGTCGACGCGCGAGGAGGAGCAGGCAGCCGAACAGCAGCAGCACGCTGCCTCCGCCGAGCACCCAGAAGACGACCGGCGGCATCCCTGTCGTCGCGAGCCCCCCGTCCTCGCCGATGACCACCGACTCGCCTGCCCCCGTGGCGTGGACGAGCACATCTGTGCGCCCGCCTTCATCGCCCGCGGCGAGCGCGATCGAGAGCCGGACATGCGCAGTCTCCGTGTCCGCCATCCGGGTGAGGACGACCTCGGCGCCGTCGCGCGGCAGACTCCAGTCGGATCTCAGCACGGTCTCACCGCCGGGGCATCCGCTCGCCGCCCAGGGCTGCATGCACAACGTCGCGTCGACGACGAGCTCCGCATCTCCTGTCGCGCTCACGCCGATCGTGACGGTGCCGGGATCGGGAGCATCCGCGCTGACGGCGACGTCCCACTGCACGGGCTCGCCCGGAAGCAGCGAGCCCGCGGCATCCCAGTCGGCCACCGACACGAGTCGCAGAATCTGTCCTTGGACGACCTGCGTCGTGGACGCGGCCCATGCCGGCTGCGCCGACAACGCACCGAACGCGACCAGCCCGACCAGCAGGAGCGCGCGTTTCATGGCGCCCCCTTCTCTCGGGGCCAGAACGCCCACACCACCAGTACCGCCGCGGCGATCGTGATGCCGCCCAGCACGAACGGGTTGCCCATGCCGACGATGACCGTGGCGATACCCGCGACCGAGAACAGCACGATCCGACCGGATGTCACGGTGTACGGCGCGGGATCCTCGACCGCGTTCGCGTCGCCCTTCATCGTGATGACCCGCTCGCCCGGGATCGAGCCGTCGCCGATCGAGGTCACACGGTGCGTGACAGGCAGGTCACCGGCGCGGTCGACGGTGATGACATCGCCGATCTCGATCTCGGAAGCCGGAATCCGCTGCACGACGGCCACGGACCCGGCGGGTATCGTCGGGGACATCGAGCCGGTTTTGAACATGATCAGAGTGATCCCCGCGGTGTAGGCGAGGATCACGAGCACGATGCAGATCACGCCCCCGATAGCCGCGATCCACAGCAGCACGTCGGCGAGAAGCTTCGCGAGCCCGCGACGACGAGGAGCGGATGCCGTCGGCGCCTCCTCGGCGCGCAGTTCCCTCCTCGTCATCCCGGTCGTCGTCATCGCCTCTGCTCCCGCGCTACGAGGAGGTCGCCACGAACGACCATTTCGCGGTCAGGCTCGTGCCCTGCGCAGCGGTGTTCGCCCCCGTGGGCAGCGTCACCGCGAAGCAGTAGTTGAGCGCCGTGCCGCCGTTGGCAGCGAGAGCGCGAGGCGCAGACGACCCTACGGTCAAAGCGGCGTTCGCCGGCAGGCCGGTGGCATCGCCGCCCGTGAACGTCGTGCTGTCACAGGTCGTCGTGCTGGCCACGGTGCGCACGCCGTACGTGAGGTACTGTCCCAAACCGGCGTTGTTCAGAGGGTCGGCGACGAGCTGCAGCGTGCCAGTGGTGGACGAGGCGATCGTCTTCACACTGAACAGCACGTACACGGTGTCTCCGGGCGTCATCGCCGCAGCGGTCGCGGGCAGCTGGAACGCGAGCGATGCGGGCGCGGCCGCCGTGTTGTGCTCGGCGAACGCACCGCCGTTGACCGACCCGACGATGCCGAAGCGGCTTGCGGTGAACGTGCCCGATCCGAACTCCGAGTCGTTCCATGCAGCGAGGGTCGCCGCCGCCCCCACGCCGAGGACGAGCCCGCCGGCGAGAAGGGCCCGTATCCGCCGGGAGCGCAGCCGCTTCGCGTCTCTCGACTGTCTGCGGGTGTGCATCTCAGCCTCAGTTCGACGTCGCCGCGAACTCCCAGACGCCGGTCGCCGTGCCGCCCTCTGTGAGACCTGCGCCGGCTGTGGCGATGATGCAGATCTTCTGCGCGACGCCGGGGTCGGGATCGACAGGTGCCGCAAGGGTGAACGTGGATCCGGCGGTCGACGCGCTGAGGCTCGTCCCCGAGAGCAGCAGCGTACCGCCGGTGGCCGAACTGTCGCAGGCCGCGGCCGCGCCGATCGCGTAGATCGCGTACGAGATGTTCGCAGCATTGGCACCTGTGCCGGACTCGAGCGACGTCGTGACGACGGCACCGGTGGTCGTCGCCGCGTCGAGACGCACCCAGAACGGCGCGTACACGACGTCGGTGGGCGAGAGGTTGTCGAAGTCGGTGGAGAAGGTCACATCTGCGGCCGTGCCTGCCGTGTCATGTTCCGCGTACGCGGCGCCGTCGATCGACCCTTCGAGGTTGAACGATCCCGCCGTGAACGTGCCGTTCGCGAACTCCGAGTCGTTCCACACCGCGAGTGTGACCGCCGTACCGATGCCGAGCACGAGCCCGCCCGCGAGAACCGCGAGGACCTTGCGCTGAGTTGCCGTTGTACCCATGTGATTTCCCCCTCAGGAAGTCCGATGATCGAGGCGGAATGCATCTGGGAACGGCCACCCCCTCACGTGACCGGCACCCGCTCTCGTTCCACATCATCACCCACTCGACGTCCACCCACAAGGCCTTGCGCATCACGATTGCATACCCGATATCCCGATATAACTATGACGCGCCTCCCCGTCATCGGCGTCGGTCCTGCCGCAGCACCCGCCGCGCCTCGGCGGCGATCTCGGCCGCGACGACGTCGAGCAGGGCCGACCGCAGGTTCCACTGCTGCCAGTACAGCGCGACCTCGAGCGTCGGCCCCCCGAGCGGCACGAGCTCTGCGGAATCCTGCAGCACGGGCACCATCCCCCACCCGAGTCCCAGCTGCACCGCGAGGGCGTAGTCGTGCGAGGCGGGCACGTAGTGCCGCGGAACACCCTGATGCGTCACCCCCATGGACTCGAGCCATTCGTGCTGCAGGGCATCGCGGCGATCGAAGTCGACGAATGGCGCGCGGTGCAGGGCCTCGACGGTGACACCGTCGCGGAACCAGCGATCGACGTAACCCTGCTCCGCCATCGCCCGATACTCGAGCACGCCGAGCGGCGACACCGAGCATCCGGCGACAGGCGTGCCCTCGCTCGTGACCGCCGCCATGACGGCGCCCGATTCCAGCAACCGTGCGGTGAAGTTCTGATCGTCGCGGTGCAGGTCGACGTCGATCGCGTGAGAGGCCGACAGTCGGGCGAGCGGCGCGAGGAACCACGTCGCCATCGAGTCGGCGTTGACCGCGAGCGGGATGCTTGTGCGGGCCCCGTCCGCTTCGAGCCCCAGGCCCGCGAGGGCATCGTGCTCGAGCAGGGCCATCTGCCTGGCGAACCGCACGACGGCCTCTCCCGACTCCGTCAGCTGCGCGGGCTTGGAACGCACGACGAGCACCCGGCCGAGCTGCTCCTCGAGCGCCTTGAGCCGCTGGCTCACCGCGGACGGAGTGATGGCGAGCCGCCTGGACGCCGCATCCAGGGTGCCCTCGTCGGCCACTGCGGCGATGGTCGCGGCGAGTTCTGGATCGATCTTCACATAAGCAATGCTAATGCTGCTGAAGAAATCATCGCTGGTGCTGTTGACTGATCCTTCCTACCGTGGGAGACATGCTCACCGCTCTCGCCGGTCTCGGACTCGGCCTCTCCCTCATCGTCGCGATCGGCGCGCAGAACGTGTTCGTGCTGCGCCAGGGCATCCGCCGAGAGCATGTGCTGGCGGTCGTGACGATCTGCGCCCTGTCTGACGCGGTGCTCATCATCGCCGGCGTCGCCGGTCTCGGCTTCCTCATCTCGGCCGCACCTTGGCTCGTCGTCGTGGCCCGCTGGGCGGGCGCTCTGTTCCTGCTCTCCTACGGCGTCCTCGCCGCTCGCAGAGCGTGGCGAGGCGGAGAGGAGCTCGAGGTGGATGACACGGGCGCCGCGGCATCCGCTCCCGCGGCATCGGCCGCCACCCTCACCCGCACCCGTCTCGCGCCGGTGATCCTGACGACCCTCGCCCTGACCTGGCTGAATCCGCACGTGTACCTCGACACGGTGCTGATGCTCGGATCCATCGCCGCGACGCACGGCTCCGAGAGGTGGCTCTTCGCCGCAGGGGCGGTCGTCGCCAGCATCCTCTGGTTCAGCGCCCTCGGGTTCGGCGCCCGCTACCTCGGCCGCTGGCTGCGCACCGAGCGCTCGTGGCGCATCCTCGACGCGGTCATCGCCGTCGTCATGATCTCCCTCGCTGTGACGCTCGTCGTCCCGGTGCTCGGCGCCTGAACCCCGACCGCCGAAGGCACTCCGATCACCGGAACAAGCGGACGATCTCGTCCATCCGCGCCTCTTCCAGGGCGGGATCGAGACGCTCATGCCGTTCGAGTTCGCTGACGCCGTGAAGCATCGACCACAGCAGTTCCGCACGCACTGTCGCGTCTGCCCCGCCACCGGCACTGCGTCGCATCACCTCGAAGCCGTCCCGCAGCACCTGTGGCGTCTGCTCCGCGGCGAACACGATGCTCGTGAGCGCCGTCGACATCGCCTGGTAGACCGCGGCGTTGCATCGCGCGAACCGAAGGTAGGCGTCGACCACGCGCGGCAGAGCGTCGTCGGATGACGCGGATGACGCCTCCTCGAGATCATCCAGCAATCGCGAGAAGCCGTCGAGCACGACCCGTTCCACCATCTCCTCGCGCCCGCGAGGAAAGTGCTTGTAGAGCACCGGCTGGCTGAATCCGATCACGTCGGCCAGTCGGCGTACGGTCACCGCAGTCCAGCCCTCGTCCTCGGCGATGCGGCGCACCGCCGCGACGATGCGCTCTTCACGTTCGGCGAAATCGGAGGCTTGCGTCCTTCGGCTCATGCAGCTAGGTTAGCAGCGCTAACCATTAGCACTGCTAACTATAGAACGGGACTCATCATGGACATCGTCTTCACCATCGCAGCCATCCTCGGCATCCTGAGCGTAGCTGTGATCTTCGGCACGGATGTGCTCGCCGCCGCCGTCCTGCGCAGCGCGTACGCCGACGTCGACGACCGCACGCTCGTGCAGTCGGCAGGGCGCGGTCACTACTACGGTGACCGCCGCCTGCCTGCAGCGGGGATCACGGGCGTCGTGATGTCGGTCGCGGCCTGCGTTCTGGCGTTCGCGGGAGGCTCGCCGACGGCGGGCGTCCTCGCCGCCCTCGCCGTCGCCCTGCTGCTGGTCTGGCTCGTGCTCTTCGCCCGCATAGCGAAGCCGATCAACAAGACTCTGACGGACGCCGCCCTGGCGGACGTCGTTCCGGCGAACGCACGAGTGCTGCAGAGACGATGGGAGTCGATCATCGACGTCCGGGCGGTGCTGCAGGGTCTCGCTCTTCTCGCGATGTGCGTGTCGCTCGTGGTCTGATGAGAGCGGGGCTCAGGACCCGTCGAGAGGGCGCAGTATCCGTTTCAGGAACCGTTGCGTCCTCTCTTCGCGCGGAGCCTCGAAGATCCGGTCCGGAGCCCCTTCCTCGACTACGACCCCGCCATCCATGAAGAGCACGTGATCTGCGGCCTCGCGCGCGAAGTTCAGTTCGTGCGTCACGACGACCATGCTCCAGCCCTCGTCCGCGAGTTCCTTGATCACGAGGAGCACTTCGCCGACGAGCTCCGGATCCAGTGCGCTCGTCGGTTCGTCGAACAGCAGCAGATCGGGCTTGAGAGCGAGCGCCCGGACGATGCCCACGCGCTGCTGCTGCCCGCCGGAGAGCTGATGAGGCCGAGCATCCGCCTTGTCGACGAGGCCGACCCGTTCGAGGAGCGCGTGCGCCTCCGCGACCACCTCATCCCTGGGGCGCCGCTGCACCCGCCACGGCCCCTCGATCACGTTCTCGAGCACGGTGAGGTGCGGGAACAGGTTGTGGTGCTGGAACACCATGGCCGAGCGGTCACGCAGGGCGAATCGCTGCTTCTGGGTCACTTTCGCCGAGAAGTCGAGCTCGGGGCCGCCGTCGACGGCGATCACGCCGGCGTCTGGCGTCTCGAGGCCGTTCAGCGAGCGCAGCACGGTGGTCTTGCCCGACCCGCTAGGGCCGATCAGCACGACCACCTCGCCGCGGTGGAGGGTGAGGTCGATCCCTCGCAGCACCTCGTTGCGGTCGAAGCTCTTGTGCAAGGCGGTCGCCGCGAGCAGCGGCGCCGATCCGTCAGTGCGCGACACGGCTGTCGAGCCTCCTCTCGATCAAGCCCTGCCCGGAGGAGAGCACCAGGCAGATGACCCAGTAGACGAGTGCGGCGGTGAGGTACACGACCATCACCTGATATGAGGCGGAGGCGATCTGCTGCGCCACCCGGAACAGCTCGGTCACGAGGATCGTCGAGGCGAGCGAGGTGTCTTTCACGAGCGAGATGAACGTGTTCGACAGGGGCGGCACCGACACCCGTGCGGCCTGCGGAAGGATGATCCGCGTCAACGTGCGGGAACGGTTCATGCCCACCGTGTATGCGGCCTCCCACTGCCCCTTCGGCACCGACAGGATCGATGCGCGCACGATCTCTGCACCGTAGCCGCCGACGTTCAGCGACAGCGCGATGATCGCGCTCGGCCACGGGTCGATCGTGAGACCCACCGCGGGCATGCCGTAGAAGATCACGAACAGCTGCACGAGCAGAGGCGTGCCGCGGATGACGGAGATGTAGAACCTTGCGATTCCCGAGAGCACCGGGTTCACCGAGATCCGCATCAGAGCGATCCCGATCGCGATCACGAGCCCGAGGGCGAAAGAGGCGAGCGTCAGTGGAATGGTGCCCAGCAGCGCCCCCAGAGCGATCGGCCCGAGGGAGTCCAGGAACAGCTGCCAGGCATCCATCCGTCGAATCTACTCGGAGACGTCCTCGCCGAAGTACTTCTCGCTGATCTCGGCGAGCGTGCCGTCGGCCCTGAGCTCCTCGAGGGCGCCGTCGACAGCCTCGACGAGGGCTTTCTTGTCCTTCGTGAACGTGAAGGCCTGCTTGCCCGCGTCGTCGGTCTCGGCGGCGATCTTCAGTCCGGTCGGGCCGTCGGTGGTCTCGTAGTCGAGGAAGGTGAGCTTGTCGTTGATCGTGGCATCGACGCGGCCCTGGCGGAGCAGCGCAACGGCCTGCGACCATCCTTCGACGGCCTCGACCTTGGCGCCCGACTCGACGGCGAGGTCGTTCCAGTTGCTGGTCAGCGACTGAGCCGAGGTCTTGCCCTCGAGGTCGGCGAAAGAGCTGATCGAGTCGTCGTCCTCGTTGACCACGATCACGCCGGGCGAGACCGTGTAGGGCGTGCTGAAGAGGTAGCTCTTCTCGCGCTCGTCGTTGATCGTGACCTGGTTGGCGATCACGTCGAAGCGTCCGGCGTCGAGTCCTGCGAAGATCGCATCCCACTGCGTCTCCTGGAACTCGACCTTCAGGCCCAGCTTGTCACCGACGGCCTGGATGATCTCGACGTCGTAGCCCGTCAGGTCGCCGGTCCCGTTGTCGCCGTGGAAGCTGAACGGGCGGTACGTGCCCTCGGTCGCGACGGTGAGCGTGCCGTCTTTCACGAGGCCGAAGTCGGACCCGGACTCGCTCGAAGAGCTGCTCTCGGCGGGGGCGGTGGAGCCGCTGCAGGCGGTGAGCGCCGTTGCGGCGAAGATGAGCGCCGTGACGGCGATGAGACGACGGGACATGTGAACCCTCCTGGGGTGTGGGATGTGCGCGAGTGCTGTGGCGCGCGGAACTCATTCACAGTACGCGGTTCCGGCCATGGGACCGCCCCCGATGACGCCGGGTTTCGCGGATGACGGGGAGAACGTGAAAGGCCCCCGCCGCGGCGGGGGCCTTTCGGTGCGATGCCCTACAGGGTCGCTGGAGTGCCGAAGCGTCAGATGGCGTTGACATCCAGCGGGATGCCGGGGCCGAACGTGGTCGACACGGCGCCCTTCTGGATGTAACGGCCCTTCGAGCTCGACGGCTTGAGGCGGACGATCTCCTCGAGAGCTGCGTCGATGTTCTCGTTCAGCTGCTCGGTGGTGAAGGATGCCTTGCCGACGACGAAGTGCACGTTGGCGTGCTTGTCGACGCGGAACTCGATCTTGCCGCCCTTGATCTCCTCGACGGCCTTGGCCGTGTTGGGGGTCACGGTGCCGGTCTTCGGGTTCGGCATGAGTCCACGCGGACCCAGGACCTTTCCGAGACGACCGACCTGGCCCATGAGCTCCGGGGTGGAGACGGCCGCGTCGAACGCGGTCCAGCCGCCGGCGACCTTCTCGATGAGCTCGGCGCCGCCGACCTCGTCGGCGCCCGCGGCGATCGCAGCCTCGGCCGCGGGGCCGGTGGCGAACACGATGACGCGAGCGGTCTTGCCGGTGCCGTGGGGCAGGATGACGGTGCCGCGCACCATCTGGTCTGCCTTGCGGGGGTCGACGGCGAGCTTCAGCGCGACCTCGACGGTCGAGTCGAACTTCGCCGAGCCGGTCTCCTTCGCCAGGGCGACAGCCTCAGCGGGAGTGTAGAAACGGTCTGCCTCGATCTTCTCGGCGGCAGCCTTGTAAGCCTTGGACTTCGTAGCCATGATTATTCTCCTCAGCCCTCGACCGTGATGCCCATGGAACGGGCGGTGCCGGCGATGATCTTCGAGGCGGCCTCGATGTCGTTCGCGTTCAGGTCGGCCTGCTTGGTCTCGGCGATCTGACGGACCTGGTCCTTGGTGATCTTCGCGACCTTGACGGTGTGCGGGGTCGCGGAGCCCTTGGGGACGCCTGCGGCCTTCTTGATGAGCTCCGCCGCCGGCGGGGTCTTCAGGACGAACGTGAAGCTGCGGTCCTCGTAGACGGTGATCTCGACGGGGATGACGTTGCCGCGCTGCGACTCGGTCGCGGCGTTGTACGCCTTGCAGAACTCCATGATGTTGACGCCGTGCTGACCGAGCGCAGGGCCGATCGGGGGCGCCGGGTTGGCTGCACCGGCGTTGATCTGAAGCTTGATCAGGCCGGTCACCTTCTTCTTGGGTGCCATTTCCTCTTCCTTTCATCGAACAGATGCCGATTGCATCCGCTCTCCCGCGGGCCCGGCTTCTCCGGACCGCGGTCGTCCGCGCACGCCGAGGGCGCGCACAAACCAGACAAGTCTACCTGATCCTGCATCCTTCGCTCGACCTGCCGCCCGCGCGCGCGACCACTTGCACGATTCGGGCACAGTTGCACGACCGAGCAGCCGGAAAGGTCGTGCAGGTGATCCCGGATAGTGCAGGTGATCCCGGAGGGGCGCGCCGCATACGCGAGAACGGCCACCCCCGGAGGGGCGGCCGTTCTCGTGAGACGTGATGTCAGATCATCTTGGTGACCTGGTCGAACGACAGCTCGACCGGGGTCTCGCGCTCGAAGAGCGAGACGAGGACCGTGAGCTTGCCGCTCTCGGGCTTGATCTCGCTGATCGAGCCGGGAAGGCCTGCGAACGAGCCCTCCTTGATCGTGATGGTCTCGCCGATCTCGAAGTCGACCTCGGCGGGCAGCGGGCGGGCGACGGCGACGCCGCCCTTGGCTGCGATGTTCTTGGCGGTCGGGACGTCCTTGACCTCGACGAGCGCCTTCAGCATGTTGAAGGCCTCTTCGAAACGCAGCGGCGTCGGGTTGTGAGCGTTGCCCACGAAGCCGGTGACACCGGGCGTGTGACGCACGACAGACCAGGTGTCTTCGTTGAGCTCCATGCGCACCAGCACGTAGCCGGGGATGCGCACGCGGTTGACCATCTTGCGCTGGCCGTTCTTGATCTCGACGACGTCCTCCATCGGGACCTCGATCTGGTAGATCTCGTCCTCGACCTCGAGCGTCGACTTGCGCTGCTCGATGTTCGCCTTCACCTTGCGCTCGAAGCCGGCGTACGAGTGGATGACGTACCACTTGCCCGGCAGCATGCGCAGATCGGCGCGGAAGGCCTCGTAGGGATCTTCCTCGGCGTCGTCGTCGGGCTCAGCGGCGTCTGCGGCGTCGACAGAGGCCTCGACCTCGTCGACCACGTCGGCCGCCGCAGCGATCTCCGCGACCTCGGCAGGATCGAGCACGGGCTCGTCCTCGTCGCCGTTCACGTCGGGGCCGTCGTAGGGGGCGACCTGCGAAGCGGCAGCCGCCTCGAAGTCTGCCGCTTCCTCAGCCACAGAATCATTGAGGACTTCAGCGGCAGCCTCAGACTCAGCCGCTTCGTCCAGGTTGAGAGCGTCGTTCACGATCGCGTCCGCCTCCGGGTCGTCGATGTCGATGTCGTCGTCTGCGCCATCCTCGTCGGCATCCTCATCCTCGATGTGGATCGCGACGTGCTCTGCCGAGGTGACCGAGAACTCCTCTGCGGCGAGCACGTTGCCCTCCTGGGCCTCGTCCTCCTCGCTGGACTGCTCTGCAGCGGTCGCCCAGTCGGCGTCGTCGGAATAGCGTTCAGACACGTTTTTCTTCTCCATGTGTGCGGCCGGGGCCGCGGTGGCATCAGGTGCCCGGAACCCCGAACACCACGTGCGTCAGCCACGCGAACAGGGTGTCAAGTCCGTAGACGATGCCCATCACGATCAGGACGAAGACGAGGACCACCGCGGTGAACTTGATCAGCTCCTTGCGGGTCGGAGTGACGACCTTGCGAAGCTCAGCGATGACCTGGCGGAGGAACAGTGCGATGCCTCCGAAGAACCGGGCGAAGAAGTTGCGCTTCTTCTCTCGGGTGGCACCGGTCGCGACGACCTCGCCACGCGGTTCTTCCTGATCCATCCTGAATGTACCTTTCGTGTGCCAGCGATGCGCTGACGCGCAGGGCGGACAGGAATCGAACCTGCAACCTGCGGTTTTGGAGACCGCTGCTCTGCCAATTGAGCTACCGCCCTAGAGGCCAGATGACCTCGGGTTGGTCGTCTGCTCCCGTTCCCCGAACCCGGATCTGTCGAACCGGGGCACAGCGAAAGATTGCAGACAACAACTGCTCCACCAGCATACGGCATCTGCGGGACGCTCTCGAACCAGGGGATCGAAATGCGCAGTTGTTAGGCTCGGGGGCGGGCGAAAGCCGGGAGGGAGCGCACGTGAGCGCTGAGGTGCAGCAGTTCCAGGTCGACCTGCGCGGCGTGGTCGACCTGCTCAGCCGGCACATCTACTCGAGTCCGCGGGTGTACCTGCGCGAGCTCCTGCAGAATGCCCGCGACGCCATCACGGCGAGACGCGAGGTCGACGGCGCCGGTGGCCGGATCACGATCACCCCTCTCAGCGACGCCTCAGGCGAGTTCGTGCTGCGCGATGACGGCGTCGGCCTGACCGCCGCAGAGGTCGCCGACCTGCTCGCCACGGTCGGGCGGTCGTCGAAACGAGACATCTTCGACATGCCGCGCAGCGACTACCTCGGACAGTTCGGCATCGGCCTGCTCAGCTGCTTCATGGTCGCCGACACGATCGTCATCCGCTCCCGCAGCGCCCGCGGCGGTGCTGCGGTGGAGTGGACAGGCAGTGCCGACGGCACGTTCCAGGTGGTCGAGCTCGACGAGGAGCTGCCGATCGGCACCAGCGTGCACCTCGTGCCGCGTTTCGATGCCGACGACCTGCTGCGCCCCGCCGCCGTGCGCGAGCTCGCCACGACGTTCGGCGAGTTCCTGCCCGTGAGTGTGACGATCGACGCGCCGAGCGGCGCGGTCGACGTCACTCACCCCGCACCGTTCCTCGGAGCCGACCCCGACGAGGTCGCACAGTACGGACGCGAACTGCTCGGGGCCGGCCCACTCGATGTGATCGAGCTGTCTGAGCCGGCCACGGGAACACGCGGCGTCGCCTATGTGCTGCCCTTCGCTCCCCCGCCCGGCGCCCGTCAGGCCACGCGCATGTATCTGGGGCGCATGCTGCTCTCGGAGCGCGTCGACGACGTGCTGCCGGAGTGGGCGTTCTTCGTTCGCGCCGTGATCGACTCGACGGGTCTCGCACCGACGGCGAGCCGCGAATCGCTGGTGGAGGACGCAGCGCTCGAGCGCGTCCGCGAGCAGCTGGGAGCCGGCATCCGGCGCTGGGTGCTCGAGCTCGGTCTCACCGAGCCCCACCGGCTCGCGCAGTTCGTCGCGATCCACGAGGTGGGCTTGAAATCACTCGTTCGGCATGACGAGGAGCTCGCGCGGTTCATCACGCGCTGGCTGACCCTCGAGACCACACACGGGACGATGCGCGTCGGCGAGCTCGTCGAACGCTATCCGCACGTGCGCTTCGCCGCGACCGTCGACGAGTTCCGTCAGGTCGCCGGCATCTCCCCGGCATCCGAGATCCTGGTCAACGGCGGCTATCTCTACGACGCCGACCTCATCCGCATGCTCCCCGAACTCCATCCCGAGGTGACGGTCGAACAGGTCGACGTCACGGGAGAACTCGACCGGCTCGATCCCCCGCCGCTCGACGACCGCGACGCCGCGGTGGCGCTCGAATCCCGCGCCGGCGACGTGCTCGCGGCATCGGGCTGCACGGTGGTCGTCCGCTCGATCGATCGCCCCGACCTCGCGGGTCTCTATGTGGCCGATCCCGAAGTGCTGCGCACGATCGACCGGCGCCGTACCCGGGGTGTGACCGGCTCGCTATGGGGCGGCGTGCTCGATCGCATCGACAGCTCCCTGTCCGCAGCGCGAGACGACGATCTCCGTGCGCGGCTCTGCCTGAACTGGTCGAACAGAGTCGTGCGCGCACTCGTGCGCGTCCAGGACGACGCCGTCTTCGCGCGGACGGTGCAGTTGCTCTACATCCAGTCGCTGCTCGCGGGACATCACCCGCTGAGCGACGCCGATCGTGCGCTGATGACCAGCGCGCTCACCGACCTCGTCTCGCTCTCCGCCGGCATCGAAGGGGACGCCGTTCCCTTCGACACACTCTGAAAGGCCCGTGATGGCACGACCGAAGAAGCGCTTCCCGCAGCTGCTCGAAGAGATCGACCGCACCCCGTGGGGCCCCGCGGAGCAGGCGCTCGTCGCCGAGGCCGTCGCCTTGGCGCTCGAGATCGGCGACGAGCAGCTCGAGTACCAGGCGCGCATGCGCCAGACCGCCTCGGCCAACATGGGCGGCGCGACAGATGTGATGCTGAACTCGTTCGCGTGGTGCCTCGCGCATCACGACGCCGACCCGCAGCGCTTTCCCGCCGACCTCGACAACGGCGGCGCCGATCTGATGTGGCAGTTCAAGTGGATGGCCTCGGCCCTGCGCTCCTCTCCCGCGTTCTCGGGTGAGCAGATCTCGGCGGTCCTCGACGATATGGAGTCGCACTACCGGGCGGCAGGGCTCGGACTCAGCGGCGTGCTCACGGCGCGCTTCGAGGACGCCTGGGATGCCGGACGCATCGACGACGCCGAAGCGCTGCGTGTGCAGCTGGAGGCCACCCCTCGCGACGAGCACAGTCACTGCGACGCGTGCGGCCGCAGTCAGTTCGCGGGATTCTTCGCGGACACCGACCGGGATGCCGACGCCATCCGTCTCGTCGAGGAGATGATCGAGGGCGGCTTCTCCTGCGGTGAAGAGCCGGAGCACGCCCTCTCCCGCGTGCTGCTGCCGTATCTGCGGGCCGGACGCTTCGATGAGGCGAAGAGCGCCCACCTGCGCAGCTACCGACTCGCCAAGGACAATCCCGACAATCTGCGCATCGTCGCGAACAACATCGTGTTCACCGCGCTGACCGGCAACGAGGCGCGCGCGCTCGCCCTCATCGAGCGCCACATCTCCTGGCTCGCCCACGACGGTCTCAACGTCGACGCGCATTTCGCGGCGTTGTCCGCTTTCGCGGTCGCCCTCGACCGCGTGACGGCCACCGGGCACGGCAGCACCCCGGTGCGTGGTGCCGATGCCGCCGACCTGGTGTCTCTGTTCGGCGAGCATGACGGGCCGTGGAGCGCCGAGGACCTCGCCGGCGCGTGCTGGGATGCCGCCGAACGCATCGGCGCGGCCTTCGACGAGCGCGACGGGACCTCCGGCCATGCCCGATCGCTCGAGCGCATGCGCGCTCTGGCGTCGGAGCAGTACGACGTGCCGATCCGCTCCGACGCGTTCGTGGCCGCGCCGGCGGCATCCGTGCCGCTCGACGCCGACGGCTGGTTCCAGCGGGCGAGCGATCTGGCGCAGTACGGCGCGGAGAAGGAGACTCTCGCGGCCCTCCCCCGCGCCCTCGAGGTCGACGATCCGGCGAAGCGGGCGCAACTGCAGTCCATGCGCATCGGCATCCTCGTCGCCCTGGACCGTGCCGAGGAGGCTGCGGAGCTGCTGCCGGCTCGCATCGGAGCGCTCCGCGAGGCCGGGCTCGAGGCCCAGGCCGACCTCGAGTCGCGACTGGGTCTGGCCACTTTCGGGCTGAACACACCGGAGGCGGCGGAGATGCTCGAACAGGAGCTCACGGCATCCGACTCCCTGCCCGCGTGGTCTCGCGGCGATCTCGCCCTCAGCCGCGCCTCTCTGCACCTCATGGCCGACGAGCCGGGTGCGGCGCTGGATCTCGTCGAGCACGCCGCTCGGCACTTCACGGAGGCCGCCGACGCGCGCCTCGTGAACACCACGACCCTCGTCGCGCTGTCCTCACTGCTCAGCGCAGGCGACGTCGATGCGGCATCCGCTCTGCTCGACCGCTTCATCGAGCAGGACGACCTCAGCACGGGCCATCGCGCACGGGCTCTCTCCATGCGCGCACGAGTGCGCGGAGGTGGCGATCGATTCGCCGAAGGTGCGACCGACGCCGACGAAGCCTGCCGCCTGCTCGCCGGGCTCGGCGCCACGTCGGCCCTCGCCTCGACGCATCTGCTCGCCGGTGCACTCTGGGAGGACGCGGGCGATCCCGAGCAGGCCGTAGCCCGCTACCGCGTGGCCGCGCGGTTCGCGGAACAGGACGGCGATGACGCCACGGCGGTGAACTTCCGTCTCGCTCGAGGCATGCTGGCTGCAGGCGACGCCGAGGAGGCCGCAGAGCTGTTCGGCACGGTGCTCGACCAGGAGGAGCAGTCGGAGGTACCCGCGGGTTCCCGCGCCATGACCGCCTCGATGCTCGCTCGGGCGCTGACCGCGTCGGGCGAGTTCGGGCAGGCGGTGGGCGCCTACGGCTACGCGGCCGAGCTCTTCGGGGAGGCCGAGCAGCACGCCGATCAGGCGCTGGCGCTGCTCGAGCGTGCGAAGATCCTCGCCCGGTTCGACGAGCACGAGGACGCGATCGAGATGCTCGAGTCCGCCGCTGACGCCGTACGCAAGGACCCTGAAGCCGTCGGCACTCTCGCAGACGTGCTGCACAACCTCGGCCAGGCCTATGGCGGGCAGGGCGACGAACGCGCCTTCGCCCTGTTCGACGAGGTCACAGCCCTCGCCCAGCAGCACGACGCCGGCTGGTTGCTCGCCGACGTCACCGACTCACGCGGACGTGCACTGGGCGCACTCGGTCGTATCGACGAGGCGGTCGCTGCGGCGCTCACCGCGGCCGACGGCTTCTCCGCTCTCGGCGACGAGGGATCCGCGGGGGGTTCCGAGCTGTACGCCGCGAGGCTCCTCAGCGGCAGCGAGCGCGAAGCCGACGCGGTGCCCGTGTACCGCGCGGCGCTCGATCGGGCGGCGCAGTTCCCGCCGCTGCGCGAGGTCGCAGCTCTCGAGCTCGGCACCGTCCTTGAGTCTCTCGGCCGCCACGGCGAAGCAGCAGAGGTGCGCGCCCTGCTCGACTGAGCCAGCATGCCTCGTTACGATCCGGGGGGGGCGACACGCCAGATCGGGGGACGAAACGTGGAATTCGTCCCCCGATCTGGCGTGTCGGCCCCGGAAGTGGTGTGTCGGGATCGTCCCAGAACAGGAAGGAGGGGACGGATGCCGCGGCATCCGTCCCCTCCTTCCGTACGCGATCAGGCGACGCGGATCAGCTTCTTGTTGACGAACTCGTCTGCGGCCAGCAGCCCCATCTCACGTGAGGTGCCGCTGCGCTTGACACCCCCGAAGGGCAGTTCGGGGCTGTCGGCGAGCACCACGTTGACGTAGACCATGCCCGCGTCGATGTTGTTCGCGACGCGCTCTGCCTGATCGGCGTCGGTCGTGAACACATAGGAGCCGAGACCGAACGAAGTGTCGTTGGCGATCGCCACGGCCTCGTCCTCGCCCGCGGCGCGGTAGACGACCGCCGCGGGGCCGAAGAGCTCCTCGCGGTACACGTCCATGTCTGCCGTGACGTCGGCGAGCACGGTCGGGGCGAAGAACGCTCCCTCCCGAGTGCCGCCGGTCAGCAGCGTCGCGCCCTGCGACACCGCGGTGTCGATCTGCTTCTGCAGATTCTCCGCTGCGGCCAGCGAGGAGAGCGGGCCGAGCACCGTGTCCTCCTGCGTCGGGTCGGTCGCCGTCACGGCGGCGAGAGACGCGGTGAACTTCTCCACGAAGGCGTCGTACAGCTCGTCGGCGATGATGAAGCGCTTCGCACCGTTGCACGACTGGCCGTTGTTGTCCAGACGCGCGTCGACGGCCGCCTGCACCGTCGCCTCGAGATCGTCGGTGGACAGCAGGATGAACGGGTCGGATCCGCCGAGCTCGAGCGCGACCTTCTTCAGGTTGCGTCCGGCCACCTCGGCGACGGCGGCGCCCGCGCGCTCCGAACCGGTCACCGACACGCCCTGCACGCGCGGGTCGGCGATGATCGTCGCGGACTGCTCGTTCGTGGCGTACACGTTGACGTAACCGCCGTCGGGCAACCCCGCGTCACGGTAGATCTCCTCGAGCAGCGCCGCCGACTCGGGGCACTGCGGAGCGTGCTTGAGGATGATCGTGTTGCCGAGAACCAGGTTGGGACCGGTGAAGCGCGCGACCTGGTACGCGGGGAAGTTCCACGGCATGATGCCGAACAGCACGCCGAGGGGTGCGCGACGGATCACGGCGGTGCCCTCCCCCAGGATGTCGATCGGCTGGTCGGCGTTGATCTTCTCGGCGTTGTCGGCGTAGAACTCGATGATGTCGGCTGCGAAGTCGACCTCGCCGACGGCCGCGGCCAGCGGCTTGCCCATCTCGCGCACGATGATCGCTGCGAACTCGTCGCGGCGGGCGCGGTGGCCCTCGGCGATCCGGCGGATCACGGCCGCCCGCTCGGCCACGGGAGTGCTTCCCCAGACGGATGCCGCGGCGTGTGCGCGCGCGATGGCGTCGTCGATCTGCGCGTCCGTGAAGGTGTCGTAGGTGGCCACGGTCTCGCCGGTGGCGGGGTTGATGACTGCGTAGTCGGTCATGTCATGTCCTCTCATTGCGTTTCGTCTCGCTTCGCTCGCTCAACGACCGGGCGGGGTGCGTTTCAGCGCGCTCAACGACCGGGCGGGATCTCAGCTGACCGGGATCAGCGTGTACTTGGTGGACAGGTACTCGTGGATACCCTCGAGACCGCCCTCGCGCCCCACGCCGGACTGCTTCACGCCGCCGAAGGGGGCGGCTGCGTTCGACACGACGCCCACGTTGAGACCCATCATGCCGGTCTCGAGCTTGTCGATCATCCGCTGTCCGCGCTGCAGGTTCTCGGTGAACACGTACGACACCAGTCCGTACTCGGTGTCGTTGGCGAGGCGCACGGCCTCATCCTCGTCCTCGAACGTCGCGATCGCGAGCACGGGGCCGAAGATCTCCTCGCGGAGGATGGCGGAGCCTGCGACGACGTCGGTGAGCACGGTCGGCTCGTAGAACGTGCCCGTGCCCTCGAGGGCCTTGCCACCCGCGAGCAGAGTGGCGCCGCGGTCGACGGCGTCGCCGACGAGCTCGGCGGCCTTGGCGACGGCATCCGCATCGATGAGCGGGCCGATCGCGACGCCGTCCTCGGTGCCGCGGCCGATCTTCATCGCGTTGACGCGCTCGGTGACTTTGCGCCCGAACTCGGCCGCGATGTCCTTGTGCACGATGAAGCGGTTGGCCGCCGTGCAGGCCTGGCCGATGTTGCGGAACTTGGCGGCGAGCGCGCCCTCGACAGCCTTGTCGAGATCGGCGTCCTCGAACACGACGAACGGCGCGTTGCCGCCCAGCTCCATCGACACGCGCAGCACGCCCTCGGCGGCCTGCGCGATGAGCTTGCGGCCGACCTCGGTGGAACCCGTGAACGAGAGCTTGCGCAGACGGGGGTCGGCGATGATCGGAGCAGACAGCGCGCTCGAGCGCGAGGTCTGCACGACGTTCACGACGCCCGCCGGAAGATCGGCCTTCTCCAGCAGCGAGGTGAAGAACATCGTGGTGAGGGGCGTGAGCGCCGGGGGCTTGATCACGACCGTGCAGCCGGCGGCGAGAGCCGGGGCGATCTTGCGCGTCGCCATCGCGAACGGGAAGTTCCACGGCGTCACGAAGAACGACGGACCCACGGGGCGCTGCGACACGACCATGTGGCCGGTGCCCTCGGGGTTCAAGCCGTAGCGACCGGCGATGCGCACGGCCTCCTCGCTGAACCATCGCAGGAACTCGCCGCCGTAGCCGACCTCGCCGCGTGCTTCGGCGAGCGGCTTGCCCATCTCGAGGGTCATCAGCAGCGCGATGTCCTCCTTGTGCTCCTGCACGAGGTCGAAGGCACGGCGGAGGATGTCGCTGCGCGTCCGCGGCGCAGTGGCCGCCCACGACTCCTGTGCCGCGACAGCGGCGTCGAGGGCGCGGATGCCGTCGGCCGGGGTGGCATCGGCGATCGTGCGGATGACCGCTCCGGTCGACGGGTCCTGCACGTCGAAGGTCGCGCCGGTCTCGCCGTCGACCCACTCGCCGCCGATGAAGAGGCCGGTGGGGATGCTGTCGAGCAGAGCCTGCTCTGTCTGAGTGCTCATGGGTTCTCTTTCTGTGAGTGCGTGCGGGGGTCAGCGACGGCGCAGGCTGGGCGGGGCGTCCGCGCCCAGCGTCTCGCCGCGGAAGAAGGCGGGTCGGCGGATCGCCTGCCACACCATGATCACGATGCCGACGCCGATGATGCCGACGCCGAGCACGAACACGAGGCCGACGCCGCCGATGCTCGACCCGCTGCCGTAGGCAGGGTCCATCGAGTCGATGAGGGTCGTCACGAACAGCACCGCGAGGATGGCGCCGCCGACGAGCGGGAACAGGAAGGTGAAGAAGAAGCTGCGAGCCGAATCGAACCACTGCCTGCGGAAGTACCACACGCACGCGAAGGCGGTGAGGCCGTAGTAGAAGCAGATCATCATGCCCAGCGACAGGATCGTGTCGGTGAGGACGTTCTCGCTGACCAACCGCATCACGGCGTAGAAGGCGGATGCCACCACTGCCGAGACGATCGTCGAGTACCCGGGGGTGAAGAATCGCGGGCTGACCCTGGCGAACTTCTTCGGCAGGGCGCCGTAGTGCCCCATCGCCAGCAGGGTGCGGGCAGGACCGACGGCCGTCGACTGCAGCGACGCCGCCGAACTCGACAGCACGGCGAGCGAGACGAGGAACGCCAACGGGCCGAGGATCGGATCCGACAGCGCGAAGAACACGTTCGCCGAGATGTCCTCGTTCGCGAGGCCGTACTCGCCCGTGCCGACGCCCGCGAACATGATCAGGCCGATCGCGAGCAGCAGGTACAGGGCCACGACCACCACGACCGTGACCATGGCGGCACGGCCCGGGGTCTTCGCCGGGTCCTTGGTCTCCTCGTTCATGGTGAGGACGACGTCCCAGCCCCAGAAGATGAAGATCGACAGCGACAGCCCTGCGGCGAAGGCGCTGAACGACGGCACTTCGAACGGGTTGAACCACGACCACGAGAACGCGGTGGGCTCGGGGGCGTCGCCCGAGACGGCCTTGACGATCGCGACCGTCGCGAAGACGATGAGCACGAGCACCTGGAAGCCGACGAGGACGTACTGGAACTTCTGCGTGGTCTGCATGTCGCGGTACGACACCAGCGTCGCGCCGAGCATGAAGAGCAGGCACACGAACACGTTGATGAACGGGTTGAACGCGAGGTCCGCGATCCCCGGGTTGCCACTGACCTGGGCGATCAACAGGAAGAGGAACTCGACGGCGATGCCGGCGAGATTCGACAGCACGATGACGGTGGCGGCGATGAGGCCCCATCCGGTCATCCAGCCGATCCACGGGCCGAACGCCCGCACTCCCCAGGTGAACGAGGTGCCCGAGTCCGGCATCATGCGGTTGAGCTCGCGATAGCCGAAGGCGGTCAGGAGCATCGGGATGAATCCGACGAGCATGATCGCGGGCACCTGCGTGCCGACGACGGCGACCGTCGGTCCGAGCGACGCGGTGAGCGTGTAGGCCGGGGCGATCGTGGAGACGCCGATGACGACTGCTCCGACGACGCCGACCGCCCCTGCGCTCAGTCCTTTCTGGGAGATGCCGGTCGTCACACCGGATTCGGGCTCCGTCGCCCGGTTCGAGCTGCTCATCAGCGGACTCCTGCTTCGGCGCGGGTGCGCGGGACGACGATCATGGGTACGGGCAGTTCGTGCAGCATCTTCGCTGCGGTGGAGCCCAGGAACAGACGACGCGGCTGCGCCAGTCGGCTGGAGCCGACGAGCACGACCTCCCCGGGGAGCCACGAGAGATTCGCGACCGCATCCTCGACGGTGTCACCAGGGGCCTCTTCGACCTCGGCCTTCAGTTCGTCGGGCAGAAGGCCCTGTGCCACGGTCAGCACGTCGTGGGCGTGCTGGTCGCCGACCAGGCGGATCGCGCCCGTGTCGAGACCGGGTGGCACGTCGAACGGCACGAGCGACACCAGACGCAGCCCCACCTGGGATTCGGTCGCGATCGCGGCGGCCTCGTCGAGGAGGTTGTCGGCACCGGCTCGGTTGCCGACGGCGGCGGTCACTCGCGGCAGGACGTGGTCATCCTGGTCTGCGGTGCCGGCGGGTGCGAGGGCCACGGGGATGGTCGAGGAGTGCAGCAACTCGGACGCCACGCTTCCGAGACGGTGACGGCCGAAGATGCTGCCGCTCGCCGTGCCGATCACGATCAATCGCGCGTCGAACTCCTCGCCGGCGGCGATCAGCCCCTCGGCGAACGAGTCACCGAAGCGCACATGCGCGGTGCGGGTCAGTTCCTGCGGCAGCCGGACGACGGCATCCTCGAGCCACTCCTTCGCCTGGCGGCGGATGTGATCCTCGTATGCGCGCTCGGGAGGCACGGCGGCGCTGCGGGTGCCCTCTGAGGGGAGCACGATCACCAGGTGCAGCACCGCCCCAAGGCTGCGCGCGAGCCGCGCGCCGAGGGCCGCGGCATCGGCCCCGGCATCCGTCGCCGTGTAGCCGACGACGATCGCGCCGGCCATCAGCCTGCGTCGCGGCTCGAGGCCACGATGTTCGATGCGGCGAGGTGACCCATGCGGATCGCGCCGTCGACGTGCTGGTAGCCGGCGCCGGCCAGGTCGCTGCAGGCGAAGTGGATCGGCCCGACGGGCGTGCGCAGATCGGCGCCGTAGCGGTGCAGACCGCCCATGTCGAAGCTGGCGGCGTATGCGCCGCGGGTCCACTCCTCCGTGCCCCAGTCGCTCTCGTAGTACACGACCGGGTTCTTCGCCTCCGGACCGTAGTAGTGCGACAGCGACTCCAGGATGCGCTCCTTGCGCTCCTCGGCCGTGAGGGTGAACACGTCGTCGGCGTTCTGGTCGGACACGAAGCCGACCAGGGTGCCGCGGTCGTCGCCGTGGTTGGTGTTGTCGTACGCCTCGTGCACGAGCTCGTACGGGCTGAACGCGGTCGCACTCAGGCCGCTCTCACGCCAGAACGGCCGCTCGTAGACCGCATGGACCTTGATCACGAAGCCCATGGAGATGTGCTGGTGCATCTGGTGCTGGCGGCGCGGGAGCGCGGGCACGAAGGAGATGCGGTTGTAGAGCACGGGCGCGAACGCGAGGATCGCGTATCGCGCCTTGACGGTCATCTCGTCGGTGGTCGCAATCACGAACTGGGTCCCTGAGCCTGTCGAAGGGTCGGACCATTCGAGCGTGCGCACCGGCTGGTTCAGGAAGACGTCGTCGCCGAGACGCTCGGCGAGCAGCACCGGGACCTGCTGCAGACCCCCGACGACGCGCTTGTCGAGGATGAAATCGGCGTCGACGAGGTTCGAATAGGAACCGGCGGATGCCGCCATCAGCAGCGACTGCAGCAAGGAGAACGCGTGCGTCGGCTTGGTGAGCATGGCGGAGCCCGTGGCGAAGGCGAGGTTGCGGACGGCCTCGTCGTCGTCGGTCTGCTGGCGCAGCCACGCGTCCCACGTGATCGTGTCCCACTCCTGGGCTCTCGGGTGCGCCCACGGCTGGTCGGGGTCGATCTCTGCGACCATCGCGTCGAGCAGCGAAGTGATCTCGGCGATGACCTTCTCGGTCTCGGCGGACACGGGGAACATCTCACCGGTGAAGCGGTGGGTCTGCCCGTCGGGGCCCACGTAGACGCTGTCGCCGTCCCGATAGCGGCTGTACGTCTCGAGACCCAGCTCCTCGATCGTGTCCTTGAGCGCGTCCTGGTCGGGAGACACCCACTGTCCGCCGATCTCGAGCATGGCCCCGTCGATGACGTCGGTCCACAGGCGTCCGCCGACGCGGTCTCTGGCTTCCAGCACGGCGACCGACAGGCCGGCTCTGCGCAGGTCGTTGGCGGCCGTGGTGCCTGCGGCACCGGCGCCGATGATCAGTACGTCGCGAGTGATCTCAGTCATCGTGCAACTCCTTTGTCGTGAAGAGAATGTGCCGGCCGCGACTCGAAATCCCCCGACACGAGTCGCGGCCGGACGTCTTGATATCGGCTCAGAGTGCCGAAAGTGCCGCTGCGACGACGTCGACGCCCTCGTTCAGGAGGTCGTCGCCGATCGACAGCGGAGGCAGGAAGCGGATGACGTTGCCGTAGGTGCCGCACGTGAGGACGATCACGCCCTGCGCGATGCACGCCTTGGCGACGGCCGCGGTGAGCGCGGCATCCGGAGCCTTTGTCTCGGGGTCCACGAACTCGGCCGCGATCATCGCGCCGTGGCCGCGGATGTCGCCGATGCGGGCGTCGCTCTGCTGGATCGCCGCGAGACGGGTCTTGAGGATCTCGCCGATCTCGCGGGCGCGCTCGATCATCCCGTCGTTCTCGAACACATCGATCGCGGCGAGCGCCGCGGCGCAGGCGATCGGGTTGCCTCCGTAGGTGCCGCCGAGACCACCGGAGTGCGAGGCGTCCATGATCTCGGCGCGGCCGGTGACCGCGGCCAGCGGAAGACCGCCCGCGATGCCCTTGGCCGTCGTGATCAGGTCGGGCTCGATGCCGAAGATCTCGCTGGCGAACATCGCACCGGTGCGGGCGAATCCGGTCTGGACCTCGTCGGCGATGAAGACGACGCCGTTGGCGCGGCACCAGTCGACGATCGCGGGGAGGAATCCGTCGGCGGGGACGATGAAGCCGCCCTCGCCCTGAATCGGCTCGATGATGACGGCGGCGAGGTTGTCGGCGCCGATCTGCTTCTCGAGCTGGAGGATCGCGCGGGCCGCAGCCTCAGCTCCCGTGAGTCCGTCGCGGAAGGGGTACGACGCGGTGGCGCGGTACACCTCGGGTGCGAACGGGCCGAACCCGCTCTTGTAGGGCATCGCCTTGGCGGTCAGCGCCATGGTGAGGTTCGTGCGGCCGTGGTAGCCGTGGTCGAAGGCCACGACGGCCTGGCGGCCGGTGTGCTTGCGGGCGATCTTGATCGCGTTCTCGACCGCCTCAGCGCCGGAGTTGAACAGCGCGCTCTTCTTGGCGAAGTCGCCGGGGGTGATGCGGTTGAGGGCCTCGGCGACCTCGATGTACGACTCGTACGGCGAGATCATGAAGCAGGTGTGCGTGAACTGCGCTGCCTGAGCGGCGACGGCGGCCGCGACCTTCGGGTGCGCGTTGCCGACCGTGGTGACCGCGATGCCGGATCCGAGATCGATCAGCGAGTTGCCGTCGGCGTCGACGACGACTCCGCCGCCGGCGGCGACGGCTGCGACGGGGACGGTGTGACCGACGCCGGCGGCGACCGCATCCGCCTTGCGGGCGAGGATCTCGGCCGAACGGGGGCCGGGGAGCTCGGTCACGAGGCGACGCTCCTGCGGGAGGTCGGGTCCGCCGAGGGGAACTGCAACAGCTGCGGTGTCGAGGAGTGCCATGTCCGCGAGCGTATGCCGCAGCACTTCCTCCACGCATTCGCCGCTCTGTACAATCTTGATCAGAGATTCACCGATGTGTACAACCAAGGAATACATGCCTGACACCGATCACCCCACGCTGCGCGCTCTGCTGCACCGGCGCGATCTCGACCTGACGCTCGTCTCCGATGAGCAGGCCCTGCCATCGGGCGCCCTCGATCGTGAACTGCGCTGGGTGCACAGTTCGGATCTGGCCGACCCGACGCCGTTCCTCTCCGAAGACCTGGCGCTGCTGACCACCGGCACGCAGTTCGACGTCGACACCGAGATCGACGTGTACGTGCGCCGACTGTCGGATCGAGGCGTGCTCGGCCTCGGCTTCGGCACCGAGGTGCACCGCTCCGGAATCCCCGATGAGCTCCTCGCAGCGTGCGACGCACACGCGATGCCGCTGTTCGAAGTGCCGTACCGCACGCCCTTCATCGCGGTCGCGCGGGCACACTCCGAGGCGATCGCAGCGCAGGCCTACGCGCGCCGCTCCTGGGCCCTCGACACGCAGCGCGCTCTCGCCCTGGCCGCTCTCCGTCCGCACGGGCTCGACGCGACGATCTCAGAGCTGGGTCGCAGGCTCGACGCCTGGACGGGCATGTACGACGCCGCCGGCGCTCTGCGGTTCGCTCACCCGCGCGACGGCCTCGACCTCGAGACCCTCGCTCTCCTCGGCGAGCGCGTGATGGAGGTGCTCACCCGGGGCCTCGAGGCCGGGCAGGCCCTCACGATCGGCACTCAGACCTTCATGCTGTTCACCGTGGGGCGCGGGGGCCACCTGCGCGGGGTGATCGCGCTCGCGCTCGACGCCCTCGACCCCGAGGCCCGCACCGTGGTCACCTCGGTGATCGCGATGGCCGGCCTCGCGCTCGAGCAGAGCGAACAGCTCGCGCGGAGCCGTCGGCGTCTGCACACGCAGCTGCTCGGATCGCTGCGAGATGACGATCCCTCCTTAGCCCGGCGGGTGCTCGGCAGCATCCCTGCCGCCCCGGTGGTGGTGGCGGTGGCCGCCGATGCGCCCGCGGGGCCCCTCGTCGACTGGTGGGAGCGCCGGCGCTCCGAGCACGGCACAGCGTCCTTCGTGGCGGAGACCGACGATGGCGTGGTGATCTGCGTGTCGGCCGGCGACGAGGCGCTGTTCGACGAGGTCGCCGCGCGTTTCGGCATCCGCATCGGCATCTCCGCACCGGAGCCGTACGACGCCTTCTCCCGCGCACACGCGCAGGCCCTCACCGCGCTGCGGCAGCAGGGGAACTCCGCAGCCGTCCGCTACGCGGATTCGGTGGGCTCGAGCATCCTCAGCGCTCTCGCGACCGACGAGGCGCGCGTCGTGGCCGAGTCGAGACTCGCGCCGCTGCGTGCGCACGATCAGCGGCACACCGGAGACCTCGAGAAGTCGCTTCGCACGTGGCTCGAACACGATGCCAAGGCCGAGTCCGCCGCTGCCGCGCTCGGTGTGCATCGGCACACCCTGCGCTCGCGGATCGCTCAGGCCGGCGGGCTGCTGGGAATGGACCTGGCCTCGTTCCCCGCCCGTGCTGAGGTGTGGACGCTGCTGCAGACCGCCAGAGACTGAGTCGTGCTCCCCCGGGCCGAGGGGAGTTCACCCACGCCTGTCGAGCTCCTCGAGCAGCGCGGCCACGGTGCCGTGGTACTCCGGGCCGTGACCGGGGAAGATCCGCGACTCGGGCAGGCCGCGCAGCGTCTCGAGGCTTCGCCTGGTCTGCGGCGCATCGTCGCTGAACGGCGCGAGGCGTGCCCCCGCTGCACCGGTGAGCACGTGACGGGTGGTGATGGCGTCTCCGAGGAAGAGCGCCTCGACCTCGGCGACCCTGATGGCCGCGGACCCCTTCGTGTGGCCGGGGATCGAGATGATCTCGGGGCGACCGGGCAGATCGAGGACGTCGCCGTCGGCCATCGCGGTGACCACCTTCGGATGCGTCTTGCGCAGCGCTCCTCGGCGCAGTCCCTTCCAGATGAAGCCGAGCGACGGGCCGAGACGCCAGGCGTCGGGCTTCACCCCTCGTGCAGGAACCGCGCCCGTGGCCAGATCTGCGTCGGGTTCGAGCACATGCACCGGAATGCCGTGGCGCGAACGAAGCTCTTCGGCGATGCCGATGTGATCGTCGTCTCCGTGGGTCAGCACGACACCGCGGATGTCGGCGATGTCGCGCCCGACCGTTGCGAGGGCCTTGCGGAGGATGCCGAGGTCGCCGGAGAGTCCGGCGTCGATGAGAGTCACGCCCTCATCGGTCACGATCGCGTGGATGGCGATGATGTCGTCGCCGATGCGGAGGATCTGAGCTGTCATGTTGGCTACGATACATAGCCTTGATGGCTACAGTCAATAGCCATATGCTGGAGTCATGCCCGCCCCGCAGAGAGTCAGCGCCGAGACGCTCGTCACCGCCGTCCGCTCCATCGCGGAAAAGGACGGAGTGGATGCCGTGACGATGAGCGCCGTCGCAGCCGCGGTCGGGGTGCGCGCACCGAGCCTCTACAAGCGCGCCTCCAACCGTCATGAGCTGCTGCGGCTCGCCGCTGACGACGTCGCCCGTGAGCTCGGCGAAGAGATCGCCGAGCTCTCCCGGCGGGTCGACGACCCCCGCGAACTGCTCGTCGGGACCGCCCGCGCCCTGCGCGGCATATCTTCCCGCTCGCCGAAGGTCACCACTCTGCTGTTCTGCGCCCCTGCCCCGCTCGCGGGCCCTTCGCCGGAGCTCGTCGCGCCGCTCATGGCCACCCTGCTCGCCGCGGTCACACGGCTCTCCCCCGAAGACCCGCTCTCGGCCGCACGCACGCTCACGGCGTGGGCGTACGGCTTCAGCACCATGGAGCAGAACGGCGGTTTCCGTCAGGGCGGCGATGTCGACGCCGCCTTCGAACGCGGTCTCGACATCGTGCTCGCCGGCATCGGCGCCTGAGCCGGCTCTCGATGTTCCCGTCGCAGAAAGTCCCGGTATTCGGCGGCGATACCGGGATCTTCTGCGACCGGAACGCGCCCGAGGAGACGGCGCTCACACCGGGGCGTGCGCCTCGAGGAACTCGTACACGTCGGTGGTGTCGACGCCAGGGAAGGCGCCGGTAGGAAGAGTCGCCAGCAGGGTTCGAGGGGTCTTCACGTTCGGCCAGGAGTTCTCGCGCCACCGCTCCTCCAGGTCGGCCGGAGCCCGTCGGCAGCACACCTCGACCGAGTGCTTCGACACTCCGCGATGCGGGGTGTCGCGACCGACGAACCACTTCGTGTCGTCGAAGCGCACGCCCACGCTGACCGAGTGCAGCCCTTCGCTCGACGCCTCCACTCGGGCCGTGCACCAGTACGTGCCGTTGCCGGTGTCGGTGTACTGGTAGTAGGGATTGAAGCGGTCGTCCTCGTCGAACACGACGCGACTCGTCCATCGACGGCAGCACATCTGCCCCTCGATCGCGCCGAGCCTGTCGGTCGGGAAGTTGACGTCGTCGTTCTCGTAGGCCTTGGTGATCGTGCCCGACTCGTGCACCTTGAGGAAGTGCACCGGGATGTCGAGGTGCCGGGTCGCGAGGTTCGTGAAGCGATGCGCGGCCGTCTCGTACGACACGGAATAGGCGTCGCGGAGATCCTCGATCGAGATCGCCCGGCGGCTCTTCGCCTCTTTCAGCATAGGCACGACGTGATCCTCGGGGATCAGGAGCGCTCCGGTCAGATAGTTCGTCTCGACGCGCTGGCGCAGGAACTCGGCATAACTGCGCGGTTCGGAGTGACCCAGCATCCGGCTCGACAGCGCCTGCAGCACCGAGGTGCGCGCATCGCCCTTGGCCTGCACCTGGCTGGAGAGATAGAGACGCCCGTTCGCGAGATCCGCGACGCTGCGCGTGGTCTGCGGGAGGTCGGGTGCGTAGTGCAGCGTGAAACCGAGATAGGCGGCGATCTCGGATGCCGCGCGCTGGGTCAGTGGTCCGCCCGAGTGCCCGACCGCGGTGAGGATCTCGGATGCCTTGGCCTCGAGATCTGCGAAGTGGTTGTCCTGCCGGCGCATGAGGTGCCGGAGCTCCACATTCGCCCGCCTCGCCTCTTCCGGCGTGGCGGCACGTTCGTCCTTGAGCCGGTCGATCTCGCCGTGCAGGGCGAGCAGAGCCTTCAGGGCGTCCGTCGGGAGGCTCTTCGCGATGCGGAACGGCTCGATGCCGAGGGACTGGAACGTCTGCCCCTTCATCGCACGCTCGAGCGCGATCTCGATCGCGCTGCGCTCGTCGAGAGGCTCGCCCTCCAGCAGCGCGTCGATCGACACGCCCAGGGCGCGGGCGATCGCCTGCAGCTGCGTGAGCTTGGGCTCGCGCTTGCCGGTTTCGATCATCGACATCTGGCTCGGGGCGCGATCCACCGCCGCCGCGAGGGCGTCGAGGGTCATGCCGCGAGACGTGCGCAACTGACGGATGCGGCGGCCGATCGTGAGGGCGTCGGCGTCTTCTTCGACGAAGGAAGCGGTCATGGCCGTGATTCTGTCACAGAAACAGAATTTTGATCAATCTTCACACGCCGTTTGGTCGGTCGAGGTGCGGAAGTTCACCCAGAGTGGTGTTCAAGCCACCCGGCGTCGAGGCCGGATCGACCGAAGAAAGGACTTCTGATCATGAGCACTCCCACCATCACCGCACCGATCCAGACGGCGCAGCAGGGGCCGGCGATCGCAGTCACGGGCCCGATCCGCGAACGCTACGACGAGGTCCTCACGCCCGAGGCCCTCGCGTTCCTCACCGAGCTGCACCACCGATTCGGCGGACGTCGCCACGACCGCCTCGCCGACCGGATGCGACGCCGCTTCGAGATCGGCAACGGGCACGACCCCCGGTTCCGCGACGACACCGCGCACATCCGCGAGGATCGCGACTGGCGTGTGGCCGGCGCGGGCCCCGGCCTCGAGGACCGCCGCGTCGAGATCACCGGCCCCACGGACCCGAAGATGACCATCAACGCCCTGAACTCCGGTGCGAAGGTCTGGCTCGCCGATCAGGAGGACGCGACGAGCCCCACGTGGCAGAACGTGATCGAGGGACAGCTGTCGCTCAGGGATGCGATCCGCGGCGAGCTGTCCTACACCGCCCCCGCATCCGAGACGGGTCCTGGCAAGGAGTACCGCGTCACCGCCGAGCGCACCCCCACGATCGTGATGCGTCCTCGCGGATGGCACCTGCCTGAGAAGCACATCGACTTCACCGATCGCGCGGGCCGGCGGATGTCGGCATCCGGTTCTCTGGTCGACTTCGGCCTCTACTTCCTGCACAACGCTCAGGCGCTGATCGACGCGGGCCGCGGACCCTACTTCTACATCGCCAAGCTCGAGTCGAGCGAGGAGGCGAAACTGTGGGACGACGTGTTCTCGTTCGCCGAGGAGTACGTCGGCATCGCCCACGGCACGATCCGCGCGACTGTCCTGATCGAGACCCTGCCTGCGGCCTTCGAGATGGACGAGATCCTCTACGAGCTGCGCGACCACTGCGCGGGCCTGAACGCCGGGCGCTGGGACTACATCTTCTCGATCATCAAGAACTACCGCGGTCGCGGCGCACGCTTCGTGCTGCCCGACCGCAGCGAGGTCACGATGACCGTGCCGTTCATGCGGGCCTACACCGATCTGCTCGTGCAGACCTGCCACAAGCGGGGCGCCTACGCGATCGGCGGCATGAGCGCATTCATCCCGAACCGGCGCGACCCTGAGGTGACCGCGCGGGCGATCGAGAAGGTCTCCGCCGACAAGAAGCGCGAGGCCGGCGACGGCTTCGACGGCACCTGGGTGGCCCACCCCGATCTGATCCCCACCGCGCAGGCGGAGTTCGACGCCGTGCTCGGCGAGCGGCCGAACCAGGTCGATCGTCAGCGCGACGACGTGCACGTGACGGCATCCGATCTGCTCGATCTGCACATCGGGCGTCCGATCACGGCACGGGGCGTGCGCGACAACGTGTCGGTGGCGATCCGCTACCTGGAGGCCTGGCTGCGGGGCCTGGGAGCCGTGGCCATCGACAACCTCATGGAGGATGCCGCGACCGCCGAGATCAGCCGCTCGCAGGTGTGGCAGTGGATCCACCAGGACCGGACGACCGAAGACGGCACGGCGATCACACCCGAGTACGTCGAAGGCCTCATCCGCGAGGTGCTCGCCCAGGCCACCCGTTCCGCGGGCGACCGTTTCGAGGATGCAGCGGAGATCTTCCGCGAGGTGGCGCTGCGCGAGGAGTTCCCCGCTTTCCTCACTCTCGGCGCCTACTCCCGGTACCTCACCGAGACCGACTGACCGCTCACCGACGACGAAGGACCTGACATGACCCAGTACGAGAACGACATCGACGCGATCCAGACGCTGAAGGACGCGAACGGCTCTGCATGGCGAGCCATCGACCCCGAGTCGGTCGCGCGGATGCGGGCGCAGAACCGCTTCCGGACAGGACTCGAGATCGCGCAGTACACGGCCGACATCATGCGCCGCGACATGGACGACTACGACGCCGACTCCTCTGTCTACACCCAGTCGCTCGGGGTGTGGCACGGCTTCATCGGGCAGCAGAAGCTCATCTCGATCAAGAAGCACCTGAAGTCGACGAACAAGCGCTACCTGTACCTCTCCGGCTGGATGGTCGCGGCGCTGCGCTCCGAGTTCGGCCCGCTCCCCGACCAGTCGATGCACGAGAAGACGGCCGTCCCCGCCCTGATCGAAGAGCTCTACACGTTCCTCCGCCAGGCCGACGCACGCGAGCTCGACCTGCTGTTCACGCAGCTCGATGCGGCTCGTGCGAGCGGCGATGAGACCGCGATCGAGTTCATCCAGTCGCAGATCGACAACTACGAGACCCATGTGGTGCCGATCATCGCCGACATCGACGCAGGCTTCGGCAATCCCGAGGCGACGTACCTCCTCGCCAAGAAGATGATCGAGGCCGGCGCGTGCGCGATCCAGATCGAGAACCAGGTCTCCGATGAGAAGCAGTGCGGCCACCAGGACGGCAAGGTCACGGTGCCGCACGAGGACTTCATCGCCAAGCTCAACGCGGTCCGCTACGCGTTCCTCGAGCTCGGCATCGACAACGGCGTCATCGTCGCCCGCACCGACTCGCTCGGCGCCGGTCTCACCCAGAAGCTCGCGGTCACCCGTGAACCCGGCGATCTCGGCGATCAGTACAACTCGTTCCTCGACGTCGAGGAGATCTCGGAGGCGGAGCTCGGCAACGGCGACGTGGTCATCAAGCGCGACGGTGCGCTGCTGCGGCCGAGGCGCCTGGCCAGCAACCTGTACCAGTTCCGCCCGGGGACCGGTGAGGAGCGCGTGGTCCTCGACTGCATCACGTCGCTGCGCAACGGCGCCGATCTGCTGTGGATCGAGACCGAGAAGCCGCACGTCGAGCAGATCGCGGGCATGGTCGACGCGATCCGCGAGGAGATCCCGAACGCGAAGCTGGTCTACAACAACAGCCCGTCGTTCAACTGGACGTTGAATTTCCGTCAGCAGGTGTACGACCTGCTCGCGGAGCAGGGTGAGGAAGTCTCGGCGTACGACCGCGACAAGCTGATGAGCGTCGAGTACGACGACACGGAGCTCGCGCGGCTCGCCGACGAGAAGATCCGCACGTTCCAGCGCGACGGATCGGCCCGCGCGGGGATCTTCCACCACCTCATCACGCTCCCGACGTACCACACGGCTGCACTGTCGACGGATGACCTCGCGAAGGGCTACTTCGGCGACGAGGGGATGCTCGCCTACGTCAAGGGAGTCCAGCGCCGTGAGATCCGCGGCGGGATCGCGACGGTCAAGCACCAGAACATGGCCGGAACCGACATCGGCGACAACCACAAGGAGTACTTCGCCGGTGACGCCGCTCTCAAGGCGGGCGGCCAGCACAACACGATGAACCAGTTCAACTGACGCCCCCGGCGAACCCAGCCGGTCCCCGCGAGCCCCTCGCCCCACCAGGGCGAGGGGCTTCGTCATGCCTGTGGATAACTCCTGCGGGCCGTCGACGGCCGCACGTACTCTGCTGGCATGACCGATATCGTCGCTCCCCGGGAGACCAGGAGCATCCGCCGCACCGTCGGCATCGTGCTCCTGATCGTCGCCGCTCTGACGACGGTCCCCGCTGCCGTCGCCGGTATCGCCGAGGCTACGCTGATCCCCGACAGGGCGCCGCCCGAGGCGTTCCTGCTGCCGGGGCTCGCGGCGTGGCTGATGACGTACACGTGGTGGTTCCACGCGGCGCTGATCGTGATCGGCATGATCCTCGTGTTCGAGGCGCCGCGAAGAGCCTGGGCCGCGCTCCTCGGCGTCGCAGTCTCGGTCAGCTGGGTCGTGGCGATGGTGTTCCTGATCACCTCCGGCATGCTGTTCCCGCAGGGGGCATAGCCTGGAGGCATGAGCGACGTCTGGGCCGGGATCGCCGGCGAGTTCCTCCACCTCTATCCGCGCGGATGCCGGATCCTCGCGGTCGCGGGAGCGGATGCCGCTCGCTCCCGTCGCGCCGCGGACGACCTCGCCGAGGCGCTGCGCGCCGCGGGTCAGGAGGTGCGGCGCGTGCACAGCGCCGACCGAGACGAGCAGGCTCTGCGCGACGACGTGGTCTCGCCGTTCCGCGCCGCGCAGGAGCCCGCGGTGCTCGTCGTCTCGGGCCCTGGCATCCTGCTCGGCGCCACCGCTCGCGGAATGTGGAACTTCGCCGTGTGGCAGCTCGAGGGTGATGAGCCGCCGCACACGGTCGCCGATGCGATCGTGGACATGACAGACCCCGACGCCCCGACGCGTCGCTTCGCGGACTACTGCGCGGCGCCTGCGGCCTGGGGCGCCTGACTCAGCGGAACGACGCCGCGACTGAGCCCCGGTGGTAGTCGAACACGATGCTCGTGCGCGTCGAGGCGACGCTCGACTGCGCCGACAGGTGCTCGAGAACGAACTCGCGCATCTCCGAGGAGTCGGCCACCGCGATGTGGAGCAGGAAGTCGTCGTCGCCGCCGAGGAAGAACAGCTGGATCACCTGCGGCAGCACGCGTACCCGCTCGGCGAACTCGACGATGCTCTCGCGTCGCCCGCTCGGGCGCAGTGTCACGCCGATGACCGCTTGGAGGCCGGCGCCCAGCATCCGCTCGTCCACGCTCGCGTGGAACCCGGTGATGACGCCCCGCTCGAGAAGCGATCGCAGGCGCGCGTGGGCGGTCGACGGAGCGACGCCCAGGGTGCCCGCGAGCTCGGCATTGGTCATGCGACCGTCAGCCGCGAGCAGACTCACGATCCGGGCGTCGATCGGGTCGAGCGCGGGGGCTCGCAGAGTATTCGGTCCGGGGGCTTGCGAAGGCATCTCCATCCGAACGATTATTCAGGATTCGACCGCCGGGCGAATAGTCTTCAGCGAATCTTCCCGTGAGCCGACGTTTCTGCGATCCTGACTTCACCGCCATCATCTCAGGAGGATCGATGAAGATCGCCGTGCCCACCGAGGTCAAGAACAACGAGAACCGCGTCGCGCTCACCCCCGCCGGCGCCGACCGCCTCGTACACGAGGGGCATCGCGTGCTCGTGCAGTCGGGCGCAGGGCTCGGCTCCGGCATCGCCGATGACGACTATCACGCCGTCGGCGCGGAGATCGTCGCCACCGCCGACGAGGTCTGGCACGATGCCGAGCTCCTCATCAAAGTCAAGGAGCCGATCGCTCAGGAGTACGGCTTCCTGCGCCCTGATCTCACGCTCTTCACGTACCTTCACCTGGCCGCCGACCGCGCCCTCACGACCGCGCTCGTCGAGGCCGGCACCACGGCCGTCGCCTACGAGACCGTGCAGCTGCCCGACCGCAGCCTCCCGCTGCTGGTGCCGATGAGCGAGATCGCCGGCCGCCTCTCCGTCACGATGGGCTCGTATTCCCTGCTGCGCTCGAACGGCGGCCGCGGCATGCTGCTCGGCGGCATCGCGGGCGCCCCGCGTGCGAAGACCGTCGTGATCGGCGGCGGCGTCGCGGGCGAGCACGCCGCGGCGAACGCTCTCGGTCTCGGCGCGCAGGTCACCGTCATCGACATCTCGCTGCCGCGCCTGCGCGAGCTCGAGCACCGCTACGGCGGCGCTCTGCAGACCCGGATGTCCAGCCGATACGACATCGCGGAGGAGCTCGCCACGGCCGACCTCGTGATCGGCTCGGTGCTGATCCCCGGTGCTGCGGCCCCCAAGCTGGTCACCGACGCCATGGTCGCCGCGATGAAGCCGGGGTCTGTGCTGGTCGACATCGCGATCGACCAGGGCGGATGCTTCGAAGGCTCCCGTCCGACCACGCACGACGATCCGACCTTCGCCGTCCACGACTCGATCTACTACTGCGTCGCGAACATGCCGGGCGCGGTGCCCGCGACCGCGACGAGGGCGCTCACCAACGCGACGATCCCCTACGTGTCGGCGATCGCCGGCAAGGGCTGGGAGCGCGCAGCATCCGACGATCCGGCCCTTGCGAAGGGCCTGAACGTCCACGGCGGCCGCGTCGTGCTCGAGGCTGTCGCCCGGGCGCACGGCCTCGCCGCCTGAGGACTGCGTCACGCTCGCGGCGACGGCCGTGCCCGAGATCGGATGCTTCGTTACAGCCGTGTTTCGTCTTTCTCTTGCGCGGCGCGTCGCCGCGGTGATGGAGATGTGACGCCCCCGTAAAGTCCCTGCCGCACGCCCGGAACACCTCCCCCCTAGCGTGGCCGATACGCGAACCAGCGTGAAGCGCCACCCTACGGAGGTCTGCCATGGCAACATCCACCGACACCCTGCGCACGATCGATGCGGCATCCGGGGCCCTCGCCGAGCGCCCCGGCCGCTGGCTCGACGGCTGGAACGCCGAGAACGGCGAGCAGTGGGAGTCGCAGGGCCGCGCGATCGCGAAGCGGAACCTGGGCTGGTCGATCTTCGCCGAGTTCCTCGGCTTCGTGATCTGGCAGCTGTGGAGCGTCGTCGTCGTCATGCTCCCCGCCGCCGGATTCGCCCTCACCAGCGGCGAGCAGTTCTGGCTCATCTCGCTGCCGACACTCGTCGGCGCGACTCTGCGCATCCCCTACACCTTCGCGGTGGCCCGCTTCGGCGGCCGGAACTGGACGATCGTCTCCGCCGGCCTCCTGCTCATCCCCGCCGTCCTGCTGGGCATCGTCGTCCAGCATCCGGAACTCCCCTTCGGCGTCCTGCTCCTGGTCGCCGCGCTCGGCGGAGTCGGCGGAGGCAACTTCGCAAGCTCCATGGCGAACATCACCTACTTCTTCCCGCAGAAGGAGAAGGGCTGGGCGCTCGGCTTGAACGCGGCCGGCGGCAACCTCGGCGCCGCTGTCGCGCAGTTCACGGTGCCGATCGTCGTCACTCTCGGGGCTGCGGGCACGCTGAACCTCAGCCTCGCCGGCTGGTTGTGGGTGCCGCTGATCCTGCTCGCGATGTGGGGCGCGTGGCGGTTCATGAACAACCTCTCGACGGCGAAGACCGACTTCGCGGGGGTCGCTGCGGCCCTCCGAGAGAAGCACCTGTGGATCATGGCGTTCCTCTACATCGGCACCTTCGGCTCGTTCATCGGGTTCGCCGGAGTCTTTCCGAAGCTGATCGCCGACCAGTTCCCCGAGTTCTCCACACTCTCGATCGGCACCGCGAGCGTCGGGCTGGCGTTCCTCGGCGCGCTGACCGGATCGCTGGCCCGCCCCTACGGCGGTCGGCTCGCCGATCGCATCGGCGGCGCCCGGATGACGATCGCCGCGTTCACGTTGATGATCGCCGCGACGGTCGCGGTGATCCTCACTCTCCCACTGCACAACTTCTGGCTCTTCCTCGGCCTGTTCCTGCTGCTGTTCATGGCGACGGGCATCGGCAACGGCGCGACGTACCGCATGATCCCCTCGATCTTCGCCGCCCGGGGCGCGGCACAGGCTGGTACCGAGCACGCGGTGTCCACTCAGCGCCAGGGTGCGGCCGCCGTCGGGATCATCTCGGCTGTCGGCGCATACGGCGGATTCCTCATCCCGCAGGTGCTGAACGCATCGCAGGCCACCACCGGCCGGTACGACTCCGCGTTCTGGGGCTTCGTGGTCGCTTACGCCGCGATGGCAGCGGTCACCGCCGTGATCTATCTCGTGCCGCGGGCGTCGCTCGACCGCCGGATCGTCTGAGGGCGTGCGCGTGTCGCCGCACAGAATCGTGCTGATCGGATTCGGGCCGGTCGGCGCACGGTTCGCGGAGGAACTGCTGCCCGCGGTCGAAGACGGCCGAGTGGACCTCACGATCGTCGGCGCCGAGTCGCACGATCCCTACAACCGGATCATGATCGCGGAGTACGCCGCGGGTGAGATCGAGCGCGAGTCGCTCACGACCGCGGTCGCCGCCGACTTCACCGCGGCCGGTGCCTCGGTGCTGCGCGGTCGACGGGTGACGCTGATCGACCGCGAGGCATCCGTCGTCGTGCTCGACGACGGATGCCGACTCCCCTACGACCGCGTCGTGCTCGCCACCGGCGCCAGGGCGAATCTCCCCGCGCTGGACGGGATCGACCGCCTCGGACCCGACGCCTCCGGGCTCGATCACGCGCTCACCGAGGGCGTGTGCGCCGTGCGCAGCCTGGAGGACGCGGAGCGTGTCAAAAAGGTCGTGGATGCCGGGGGCCGCGTCGTGATCCTCGGCGCCGGTGTGCTCGGGATCGAGTTCGCGCTGCTGCTGGCCGCAGCCGGTGCGATCCCCCGGCTCGCCCACTTCGGACCGATCCCGATGCCTCGGCAGCTAGACCGGGGCGCCGCCCACGTGCTCGCGGGATCCCTCGATCACGCGGGGGTCACGGTCGTCCCGCACATGCGCGCGGAGGGCGTCGTCGTCCGCGAGGTCGACGGCATCCGCTCGTTCCGAGCTCTCGTCTCCAGCGACGGCAAGCGCATCGAGGGCGACCTGCTGGTGCTCTCCTGCGGTGTGCAGGCGCGCACTGAACTCGCGGTCGACGCCGGTCTCCGGGTCGCTCGGGGTGTTCTCGTCGACGACCGGCTGCGCAGCTGGACCGACCCTCGGGTCCACGCCATCGGCGACGTCGCGCACCTCGCCGACCCGATCGTCCACGCGCATGAGCGCGAGGTTCCCGGTGGCCCCTCCGGGCTGATCGGTCCCGGCTGGCGCCAGGCGGACTGGCTGGCTGCGGCGATCGTCGCCGAGCTGGGGGGTCTGGAGGTCGAGCCGTTCGCCGAAGAGGTGCCCGGGGTCGTGCTCGTGAAGGCGAGCCAGGTCGATCTCGTGTCAGCCGGCGATGTGCAGGCCGACCCCTTCGCGCCGACGCCGGTGGGTGAGAAGCCACGCGAGGTCGCGCTGTGGGCCGATCCGCAGCACGGCACCTACGTGAAGATGACGACGACCGACGGTGTGCTCGACGGCTTCGTGGCGGTGGGGATGCCGCGGGCCGCCGCCGAGCTGGCCGTGCTGTACCAGCGACGAGGCGAGCTTCCGAGCGACCGATCACTGCTGCTGCGGCTCGATGCGGCCGAGGCGGCCCTTCCCGTGCCTCTGGGACGCGAAGCCACGGTCTGCATGTGCAACGCCGTCACGGCCGGCCAGATCGAGGACGCGGTGACCGAGCACTCCTGCACGAGCGTGGAGGACGTCGGCAGGTGCACCCGGGCGGGTACCGGATGCGGTGGTTGCCGTGCGCGGATCGCAGATATGCTGACCGCTCTGGAGGTCGCCCCCGCATGACCGACACGCACTGCCCGTACTGCGCGCTGCAGTGCGCCATGACGCTCACCGCGACCCCCGGCGAGCGCCTTCCCGTCGAGGTCGCCGGTCGCGATTTCCCCACCAACCGGGGCGGGCTCTGCAAGAAGGGCTGGACCTCTGCCGAGCTGCTCGGCAGGGCCGACAGGATCACCTCCCCGCTCGTGAAGCAGGCCGACGGGACCTTCGTCGAGGCAGGCTGGGCGGAGGTCCTCGACCGCATCGCCGCCGCCGTCACGCGACTGAAGGCCGAGAGCGGCCCCGACGCGATCGGCGTGTTCGGCGGTGGCGGCCTCACGAACGAGAAGGCGTACCAGCTCGGCAAGTTCGCGCGCATCGCGCTGGGCACCCGCCTGATCGACTACAACGGGCGCTTCTGCATGTCTTCCGCGGCCGCGGCCGCGAACCGCGCCTTCGGCCTCGACCGGGGTCTGCCGTTCCCGCTCTCCGACCTCGACACGGCCGACGCCGTCCTCGTCCTCGGCTCGAACATCGGCGACACCATGCCGCCGTTCGTGCAGCACCTGCAGGGAGCCAGAGGCCGCGGCGGGCTCATCGTCGTCGATCCGCGGCGCTCGACCACGGCCCGGCTCACCGAAGACGGCGCGGGGATGCACGTGCAGCCCGTCCCGGGGACGGACCTGGCACTCCTGCTCGGCATCGCCCACGTCGTCGTGGCCGAAGAGCTGTACGACCGCGACTATCTCGACGAGCGCACCGTCGGCTTCGAGGCTGTTCGACGCTCGGTGTCGTCGTGGTGGCCGGCCCGCGCGGAGTCCGTCACCGGGGTTCCTGCCGAGACGATCCGCGCCGTCGCGCACCGTCTGGCCGGTTCCTCTTCGGCGTACATCCTGACCGGGCGCGGAGTCGAGCAGCACGTCGACGGCACCGACACCGCGACGGCCGCGATCAACCTCGCCCTCCTGCTCGGCCTCGTCGGGCGCCCTGGGTCCGGATACGGCACGCTCACCGGGCAGGGGAACGGGCAGGGTGGCCGCGAGCACGGTCAGAAATCCGACCAGCTGCCCGGCTATCGCAAGATCATCGATCCGGCCGCCCGCGCTCACGTCGCCCGCGTGTGGGGTGTCGACCCCGCGATCATCCCCGGCCCCGGACTGCCCGCGGTGCAGCTGCTCGAGCGATGCGGAGCTGCCGACGGAGTGCGGATGCTGCTCGTGCACGGGGCCAACGTCGTGGTCTCTGCGCCGGACGTGTCGCAGGTGCGCGCCGCACTCGGGCGGCTCGACCTCCTCGTCGTGAGCGACTTCTTTCTGTCGGAGACGGCGCAGCTCGCCGACATCGTGCTCCCTGTGCTGCAGTGGGCCGAAGAGGACGGCACCATGACGAACCTCGAAGGCAGAGTCATCCGCCGTCGCCGCGCCGTCGATCCGCCTCCCGGAGCCCGCAGCGAGCTGTGGATCATGCGCGAGCTCGCCGAGCGGCTCGGCGCCCCTGGTACCTGGTCGCTCGACCCCTCCGAGGTCTTCGACGAGCTCGCCCGCGCGTCGGCCGGCGGCATCGCCGACTACTCCGGCCTGTCGCACGCGCTGCTCGACACCGGCGTCGAGGCGCACTGGCCGTACCCGGCCGGTTCCACCGGCACTCCGCGGCTGTTCCGCGAGCGCTTCGGCCACGACGACGGCCGCGCGCGTCTGGTCGCGGTACGAGCGCGTCAGCCGGAGACTCCGCGAGGCGCGGAGCTCAGCCTCATCACCGGCCGCCTGCTCGCGCACTACCAGTCGGGCACGCAGACCCGAAGAGTGGCAGAGCTGAACGACCTGCACCCGCGCATCGTCGCCCAGCTGCATCCCCTGACCGCGCGCGACCGAGGTGTGGCGGAGGGGTCCCGCATCCGCCTGTCGAACTCCCGCGGCGCGCTCGAGGCCGATGTCGAGCTCACCGACGGCATCCGCCCCGACACGGTGTTCCTGCCCTTCCATTACTCTGGAGCGGAGAGTGCGAATCTGCTCACGAGTGCCGCGACCGACCCGCACAGCTCGATGCCGGAGTTCAAGAATGCCGTGGTCACCGTCGAAGCGATCCGGGCCGGCGCCGAGTAGCATTTGACGTGTGACCGAACGCGCACCTCTCTCCCGCAAACTGTCCGCAATCGCCGAGTCCGCGACTCTGAAGGTCGACGCCAAGGCGAAGGCCCTGAAGGCCGAGGGCAAGCCCGTCATCTCGTACGCCGCCGGCGAGCCCGACTTCGCGACGCCGCAGTTCATCGTCGATGCCGCGGCCGAGGCTCTCGCCGACCCCGCGAGCTATCGGTACACGCCGGCCCCTGGCCTTCCGGCCCTCCGCGAGGCGATCGCGGCGAAGACGCTGCGCGACTCGGGCCTCGAGGTCTCCCCTGCCCAGGTCATCGTCACGAACGGCGGCAAGCAGTCGGTCTACCAGGCCTTCCAGGCTGTGGTGAACCCGGGCGACGAGGTGCTGCTTCCGGCGCCCTACTGGACCACCTACCCCGAGGCCATCCGCCTCGCCGACGGCACTCCCGTCGAGGTGTTCGCCGGCGCCGACCAGGAGTACAAGGTCACCGTCGAGCAGCTCGAGGCCGCCCGCACCGAGCGCACCACCGTGCTCGTGTTCGTGTCGCCCTCGAACCCGACCGGCTCGGTGTACACCGCCGAGGAGACCAAGGCCATCGGCGAGTGGGCCCTCGAGCACGGCATCTGGATCGTCTCCGACGAGATCTACCAGAACCTCACCTACGAGGGCGTCAAGGCGACCTCGATCGTCGAGGCCGTGCCGGACGTCGCGAACCAGACCATCCTCGTCAACGGCGTCGCGAAGACCTACGCCATGACCGGCTGGCGCGTGGGCTGGATGGTCGGCCCCGCAGACGCCATCAAGGTCGCAGGAAACCTGCAGTCGCACCTGACCAGCAACGTGAACAACGTCGCCCAGAAGGCCGACGATCGCCGCGCTCAACGGCCCGCAGACCGAGGCCGAGCAGTTCCGCGAGGCGTTCGACCGCCGCCGTCGGCTGATCGTGTCGGAGCTGTCGAAGATCGACGGCCTCGTGGTGCCGAACCCGCTCGGCGCGTTCTACGTGTACCCCGACGTGCAGGGCCTGCTCGGCCGCACCTGGGGCGGCGTGACGCCGACCACATCGCTCGAGCTCGCCGACCTCATCCTCGACCAGGCCGAGGTCGCGGTCGTCCCCGGAGAGGCCTTCGGCCCGTCCGGTTACCTCCGCATGTCGTACGCGCTCGGCGACGACCAGCTCCTCGAGGGCGTGCAGCGCCTGCAGCGGCTGTTCTCCGCCTGACGCGTCTCGTCGCTTCGACTCGATGATCGCTCGATGACCGGAACTCCGGTCGTCGAGCGATCAGAGCGAGACGGGACGCTGCGAGATCCGTCAGTCCTCGGGGTGGAAGCCGATCAGCCAGCGGATGCCGTAGCGGTCGACGACTGTTCCATCGAAGTCGCCCCAGGGCCGCTCCTGCAGCGGGTCGATGACGCGTCCGCCCGCGGCGAGCTGGTCGAACCAGCTGGTGAGGGTCGTGGCATCCGCGGTGCCGAGCAGCGACAGGAACATGCCGGCCATCTGCACGGCGTCGTCGTCGGCTCCGGCATCCGCTCCGGCGATCTCGACGGGACCTGCGAGCTGGCCGTGCGCGATCGCGTCGCCCGGGCCGTCATGGCGACCGGCTACCGCGTAGTCGAGCAGCTGAAGCTCTCCGCCGAAGACGGCCTGATAAGAGCCCAGCGCCTCGGCGGCGTTGCCGGGGAACAGCAGGTAGGGGATGAGTCCGCTCATGCCGCGAGTGTACGCCGGGCTAGAGCTCGACGCCCACGAGCACGGGCTCTGGCTGCAGGACGAGACCGAACTCCGAGTGCACGCGGCTCTGGATGAAGCGGGCGAGTTCCGAGACCTCCGCCGCGCTCGCTCCGCCGCGATTCGTGAGGGCGAGAGCGTGCTTGGTCGAGACCGAGGCACGCGAACGCGGCAGCTTGAAGCCCTTGCGGATGCCGGCCTGCTCGATCAGCCAGGCCGCGCTGACCTTGACCTCGGCACGCTTCTGCATCTGCACCGGCTGCGGGACCAAGCCGTCGTACGACGTGAGCGGGATCACGGTGACAGCGTCGAGGTCGGGTGTCACCGGCCACTGCGGGCACTCGGGCGGCAGCGCCCTGGCGACGCTCTCCGGCACGATCGCGTTCTGGAAGAACGAGCCGACGCCGTGCGTGTCAGGATCGTTCGCGTCGAGCAGCATGCCCTTCGATGCGCGGGTCGAGAGGATGCGCTCCCGCACCCAGCTCAGCAGCACCGGCTCATCGCTCTCGAGGCCGAGCGCGCGACGCAGCTGCGCGCCTCGCACCACGCGCTCCCCCGCCACGGCGAGGTCGACCGTGATCGAGAGGATCACGGCTCGGCGCTGCGGCTCGCTGCCGTAGTGGTGTTTGAACACCGAGGTGCGGAATCCGAGTCCGAGGTCGGATGCCGGCACGGTGACGATCTCGGACGTGTGCTCATCGAGCAGCTCGACCTCGGCCAGGGTCTCCTGGATCTCCTGGCCGTACGCCCCGATGTTCTGCACGGGGGCGGCGCCGACCGTTCCCGGGATGCCGCTCATCGCCTCGAGCCCCGCGTAGCCGTGCTGCACAGCGTAGGCGACCAGGTCGTCCCATCCGTGCCCGGCCTGTGCGCGCAGGCGGATGCGACCGGGGTGCGGAGAAGGCAGCTCCTCGATGCCTCGCGTGAGCACTCGGATCACGGTGCCCTCGAACGGCTCGTCGCCGACGAACAGGTTCGACCCGCCACCCAGGACGAACCAGTCGTCTCCCCGCGCCCAGACGTCCTGCAGCGCGTCGACCAGTTCGGCGGTGGTGTTCGCCTCGAGCATGCGCTCGGGCGCCGCGCCGGTCTGCAGCGTCGTGAGCGCGGACAGGCGGATCGGCTCGACCTCGCGCATCAGATCGCGACGCGCAGCTGCGCTTTGACGAGCACGGTCGCCTCGCCGAAGGTGACCTTGAGGTCGATGCGCGCAGCGGTCTCGTCGACGGCTCCGACGGTCGCGAGGACGTGGACGTCGGCACCGCTCTCAGGATCGACGACGACGGGCTTGGTGAATCGCACGCCGTAGTCGAGGATGCGAGCGCTCGGGTCGAGCGCCGCGACGACGACGGACGAGGCGATTCCCATCGTCAGCATGCCGTGCGCGAGCACTCCGGGCAGTCCCACGGCCGCCGCGACGTCGTCACGGTAGTGGATGGGGTTGAAGTCTCCCGAGGCGCCTGCGTACCGCACGAGCGACTCCCGGGTCAGATGCACGGTGCGCTCGGCGACCACGTCTCCCACGGTGAACGACATCAGGAGGCCCCTTCTTCCGAGCCCACCAGCAGCACGCTGGTGGCCGTCACGACGTGGCTGCCCTCGGCATCCGTGATCTCGGCCTCGCTCGTGATCATGGCGTTCCCGCCCATCATGCGGATGCCGGTGACCTTCAGACGGCCGGTCAGTTCGTCACCCGCGACGATCGGCCGCGTATAGGCGAAGCGCTGCTCGGCGTGGATCGTGCGCGCCAGCACGATGCCGGAGTCCGGCTCGGCGAGCAGCTGCTGCAGGGTGTGGTCCTGGATGACCATCGCGAACGTCGGCGGCGCAACGACGTCGGCGAAGCCTGCGGCGCGCGCGGCGTCCACGTCGGTGTGCTGCGGGGCGTCGGCGAAGACGGCGCGAGCGAACTCGCGCACCTTCTCACGTCCGACCAGGTACGGGGCGGTCGGCGGGTATTCCCGGCCGACGAGATCTTGGTTCACTGCCACCCCTCGATCCTACTTTCCCGAACCGACCGGCCTGTCTACTTCTGGGTCCCTGACCCTGCCGAAGGGCGGCCTTTGATCGCCTTCATCGCCATCTGCGCCGCGATGACGACGAGGTATGCCGCGAACAGGATGTTCCCCGTGAGGGGATCGATCAGAGTCGCGAGCCACGCGCCGAGCGCCGTGGTCGTGCACGCCGAGACTCCGATGAGCGCGGCCGCCACGAGGTCGACGTTGTGGTTGCGCAGGTTGCCGATCGTTCCGGACAGTGCAGTCGGGATCATCATCAGCAACGAGGTGCCCTTTGCGACGAGGTCGCTGGTGCCGAAGGCGATCATCATCGCCGGAACCACGATCACGCCGCCGCCGACGCCGATGAGGCCCGCGATCACACCGGTGGCGACGCCGAGCACGACGAGCGATATCCCGCTCAGCCAGTTGAGGTCGAAGTCGGCGTCGCGGGAGGGGATCACCAGGAAGAGCGTCACGATCACGACGAGGAGGAAGATCACGAACGCCCATCGCAGCACCGTCTGCGAGATCTTCGGCAGCAGCCGCGTGCCGATCTGCGCTCCGACCACGGATCCCGCGGCGAGGATCAGCGCCGGAACCCAGGCGACCGAATCGTGCACCGCATAGGAGATCACGCCCACCGTGGCCGTGGGGATGATCGCCGCGAGCGACGTGCCTGCTCCGAGGCGCTGGTTGAAGTGCAGCAGCAACACGAGCAGCGGCACGATGACGGTGCCGCCTCCGACTCCGAAGAGTCCGGAGAGAAGACCGGCGACGAGGCCGATCCCCACGAACGATGCGTAGGCGCGAGGCCCTCGGCTCAGGCTCTGGACGTCACTCACCGTTTCAGCCTACTCGCGGGCAGCGCTCGCCCCCGGATGCGGGTGAACCCTGGGACTGGGTGCCATTGTGTGCGACACTGGATCGCATCGGACGCCGGCGTCCGCAGACCCGGATCGAAGGAGATCTCATGGTTCGCAGTTCCTACCCCGACGTGGAGATCCCCGACGTCTCCATCCACGAATTCCTGTTCGGAGACCTCGATGAGTCGCGGCTCGATGCCATCGCACTGGTCGACGGCATGAGCGGCGCCACCACGACCTATCGGCAGCTTCTCGGGCAGATCGACCTGTTCGCCGGCGCCCTCGCCGCGCGCGGCGTCGGCGTCGGGACGAAGGTGGGCGTGCTCTGCCCGAACGTCCCCGCTTTCGCGACCGTGTTCCACGGCATCCTGCGAGCAGGGGCGACCGCGACGACGATCAACTCGCTGTACACCGCCGACGAGATCGCGAACCAGCTGACCGATGCCGACGCCACCTGGCTCGTCACCGTCTCTCCTCTGCTCGCCGGGGCACAGGCCGCGGCCGAGGAGCTCGGGATCGAGGCGGATCACGTGATCGTGCTCGACGGCGCCGAGGGGCACCCCTCGCTCCCCCAGCTCCTCGGAGAGGGGCACAGCGCCCCAGCGGTCTCCTTCGATCCCGCGACCCACATCGCGGTGCTCCCCTATTCCTCCGGCACCACGGGACGACCGAAGGGAGTCATGCTCACCCACCGCAACCTCATCGCGAACGTCTCCCAGTGCCGCTCCACGATCTCTCTCGCCGACGACGACCGCGTCCTCGCTGTGCTCCCCTTCTTCCACATCTACGGCATGACGGTGCTGCTGAACTTCGCTCTGCGCCAGCGTGCAGCTCTCGTGACGATGCCGAAGTTCGACCTCGTCGAGTTCCTGCGTGTGGTGCAGGAGCACCGGACCAGCTGGGTCTTCATCGCTCCCCCGATCGCAGTCGCCCTGGCGAAGCACCCCCTCATCGACCAGTACGACCTGTCGGCGATCAAGGTGATCTTCTCCGGCGCCGCGCCTCTCGACGGCACCCTGGCCACGACCGTCGCGAACCGGCTGGGCTGCGTGGTGTGCCAGGGGTACGGAATGACAGAGACGAGCCCGGTCACGCACGCCATCCCCTACGACCGCCCCGACATCGACCGCTCGTCCGTGGGCATGCTGCTCGCGAACACCGAAGCGCGGCTCCTCGCCGAGGACGGCGCCGACGTCGAGGTCCCGGCATCCGGCGCCAGCGAACCGGGCGAGCTCCTCATCCGCGGGCCGCAGGTGATGCAGGGCTACCTCAACCGTCCAGACGCGACTCAGGAGATGCTGGACGCCGACGGCTGGCTGCACACGGGTGACGTGGCGACCGTCACCCACGACGGGGTCTTCCGGATCGTCGACCGCCTCAAGGAGCTCATCAAGTACAAGGGCTACCAGGTCGCCCCCGCCGTGCTCGAGGCGGTGCTGCTCGAACACCCGTCCATCGCCGATGCCGCCGTGATCGGCACACTCGACGACGACGGCCAGGAGGTGCCGAAAGCGTACATCGTGGTGCAGCAGGGCGCCGAGCTGGATGCGGATGCCGTGATGGCCCACGTCGCCGCGCATGTCGCGCCACACGAGAAGGTGCGTCAGGTGGAGTTCATCGGCGCCATCCCGAAGTCGGCCTCGGGCAAGATCCTGCGCAAGGACCTGCGCGCCCGCGCGTGATCGCACGACCGACTCCCCAGGCGCCAAAGACGAAGCCCGCCACCTCCGAGGAGGTGGCGGGCTTCGTCGTACGCTGGGCGCTTACTCGGACTTCTCCTCGGCAGCAGCCTCGACGGTCTCCTCAGCGGGAGCCTCGGTCTCGGCGACCTCAGCCTCGGGAGCCTCCTCGACAGGAGCCTCCTCGACGACCTCGGCCGGCTTCTCAGCCTTCTCGGCCTTCGGAGCGGAAGCCTTCTTGGTCGACTTCGCCTTCGGGGTGACGGGCTCGAGGACGAGCTCGATCACTGCCATGGGCGCGTTGTCGCCCTTGCGGTTGCCGATCTTCGTGATGCGGGTGTAGCCGCCCTCACGGTCGGCGACCAGCGGAGCGATCTCGTTGAACAGCACGTGAGCGGCGTCCTTGTTGGAGCGCAGCACCGTCATCGCACGACGACGCGCGTGCAGGTCGCCGCGCTTGCCGAGCGTCACGAGACGCTCTGCGAGCGGACGCAGGCGCTTCGCCTTGGTCTCGGTCGTGGTGATCGACTTGTGGGTGAAGAGCTGCGCGGCGAGGTTGGCAAGCAGCAGGCGCTCGTGGGCGGGGCCGCCTCCGAGGCGGGGACCCTTGGTGGGCTTGGGCATAATCGTCTAACTCCTGGTCAGGAAAGGTCGGGTATCAGAAGGACTCGTCTTCGCTGCCGCCGTAGAAGTGGGCGCCGTCGAAACCGGGCACCGAATCCTTGAGCGACAGACCGAGCGAGATGAGCTTGTCGCGCACCTCGTCGACCGACTTCTGGCCGAAATTGCGGATGTTCATGAGCTGCGTCTCCGAGAGGGCGACGAGCTCCGAAACGGTGTTGATGCCCTCGCGCTTCAGGCAGTTGTACGAGCGCACGGACAGGTCGAGGTCCTCGATCGGCATCGACAGCTCGCTGGAGTTCACAGCCTCCACCGGTGCCGGGCCGATCTCGATGCCCTCAGCCTCGACGTTCAGCTCGCGTGCGAGGCCGAACAGCTCGGTGAGCGTCTTCGCAGCCGAGGCGACGGCGTCGCGGGGGCTGATCGACGACTTGGTCTCGACATCGAGCACGAGCTTGTCGAAGTCGGTCCGCTCACCGGCACGAGTCGCCTCGACACGGTAGCTGACCTTGAGGACCGGCGAGTAGATCGAGTCGATCGGGATCTGACCGGCCTCTGCGTACTCGTTGCGGTTCTGCGTCGCCGAGACGTAGCCACGTCCACGCTCGATGGTGAGCTCGAGCTCGAACTTCGCGGTGTCGTTGAGCGTCGCGATGACGAGCTCGGGGTTGTGCACCTCGACACCGGCCGGAGCCGAGATGTCGGCGGCGGTCACTTCGCCCGCACCGGTCTTGCGCAGGTACGCCGTGATGGGCTCGTCGCGCTCGCTCGAAACGACGAGCTGCTTGATGTTGAGGATGATCTCGGTGACATCCTCCTTCACGCCGGGGATGGTGCTGAACTCGTGCAGCACGCCGTCGATGCGGACGCTGGTGACAGCGGCGCCGGGGATCGACGACAGCAGGCTGCGACGAAGCGCGTTGCCGATCGTGTATCCGAAGCCGGGCTCCAGAGGCTCGATGATGAACCGGCTCCGGTTCTCGACGATCTTTTCCTCGGTCAGTGTGGGACGCTGTGCAATAAGCACTCTGTGTTCCTTTCGATCACATGCCCGCTATATGACATGTGGTGGGGTGAGGTCTTGAGTTGTGACGTTGCCGTCGGGCCCGCAGCCCTGGCGCGATGCCCCGGGGCGGGCAGTGAGTCGCCCGCCCCTCACAGGGCGAGCGACTCATGGAGCCTGATCAGACGCGGCGGCGCTTCGGCGGGCGGCATCCGTTGTGCGCCTGCGGAGTGACGTCCGAGATCGAGCCGACCTCGAGGCCGGCGGCCTGGAGCGAGCGGATCGCGGTCTCGCGGCCGGAGCCCGGACCCTTCACGAGGACGTCGACCTTCTTGACGCCGTGCTCCGCAGCCTGACGGGCAGCGGACTCGGCAGCCATACCGGCGGCGTACGGGGTCGACTTGCGGGAGCCCTTGAAGCCCACGCCACCCGACGATGCCCAGGCGATGACGGCGCCGGACGGGTCGGTGATCGAGACGATCGTGTTGTTGAACGTCGACTTGATGTGGGCCTGGCCCAGCGCGATGTTCTTCTTTTCCTTGCGGCGCGGCTTGCGCGCGGCGGCCTTGGGTGCAGCCATGAAAGTGTTCTCCTAGTCCCTGGGGCCGCTGCTTAGCGGGCCTTCTTCTTGCCGGCGACGGTGCGCTTCGGGCCCTTGCGGGTACGGGCGTTGGTCTTGGTGCGCTGACCGCGGACCGGGAGACCACGACGGTGGCGGATGCCCTCGTAGGAGCCGATCTCGACCTTGCGGCGGATGTCTGCTGCGACCTCGCGGCGCAGGTCACCCTCCACCTTGTAGTTGCCTTCGATGTGATCGCGAAGTGCGATGAGCTGGTCGTCGGTGAGGTCCTTCACGCGGATCGACTCGTCGATCTCGGTGGCCTTGAGGATCTCGACCGAGCGGGTACGGCCGACGCCGTAGATGTAGGTAAGGGCGATCACCACGCGCTTGTCGCGCGGGATGTCAACGCCGGCAAGACGTGCCATGCGGTTCTCCTGGATGTTGTGGAGGTGTGGAGCAGGATCGGTGCTCGGGCCTCCGCCCCGAGGTGTCCCCCACTCGCGTGGGATCTGATCCTGCCGTTGTGTATTGAGTTGTGAGTCGGATCTGTGCTGATCAGCCCTGGCGCTGCTTGTGGCGCGGGTTGCTCTTGCAGATCACCATGACGCGGCCGTGGCGGCGGATCACCTTGCAGTGATCGCAGATGGGCTTGACGCTGGGATTGACCTTCATGATGTGTTCCTGTTCGCTGTCTTCACCGGGCAGGCAGGGATGCCTGGGGTGTTACTTCTCGACCGATCAGCGGTAGCGGTAGACGATGCGCCCGCGGGTCAGGTCGTAAGGGCTGAGCTCCACGACCACGCGGTCCTCGGGGATGATGCGGATGTAGTTCTGCCGCATCTTTCCTGAGATCGTTGCCAGAACCTTGTGTCCGTTGGTGAGCTCAACGCGGAACATCGCATTGGGCAACGCCTCGGACACGACGCCCTCGATCTCGATGACACCGTCTTTCTTAGCCATAGCCTCGCTGACGCTTCTGCAGACCGGTCGATCTGCGGTGGGTGATTTGGATTGCGGTGCCGCACCGACTCAGACACGCCGAATCAAGGCACAAGGCACCAAAGATCTATGATATCCGACGGCGCCGGTTCCAGCAAGCTGGGGCCGGCGCCGTCGGCGGAGATCACTTGGCGGAGTCGTCGCCCTCTGTGCCGGTCGTCGCCGCGCCGGCCTTGGCGAGGACGTCCTCGAGCTTGGTGATCTCTCCCGCGTTCAGGTCGAGACGTTTGCCGTTGACCTCGACGGTCGGAGTGCCCTTGATGTCGTGGCTCGTGGTCTGCGATGCGACGAAGTTCTTGTACGTGCCGTCCGCGATGCAGTCCGCCGCTGCGCCGGCGCCCGCCTGGTCGGCGAGCGAGGCGAGCTCGTCGTCGCTCAGGCCGACCGAGTTCTCCTCGGGCTGATTGGCGAACAGCGAGTTGAAGAACGTCAGCGCAGCGTCCGGAGCTTCGGCGGCCACGCAGTACATCGCGCTCGCGGCACGGGTCGAGTACTTCGTGTTCTGCGAGTACCGATCGAGGATCGAGACGGGGTGGATGTTCAACGTGATCGCGTCGTTCGCCGCGGCTGTCTGCAGCTGCTCGCCGTACTGCGTCTCGAAGGTGCCGCAGATCGGGCACATGAAGTCGACGTAGGTGTCGACCTCGTCATCGCCGGTGCCGAATGTGATCGCACCCGTCTCCTGGTTCACGATCGCGCTCTGCGGTGCGGTGCCGGGGCCGGTCGCCAGCGAATTCGCCCACCACACGGCTGCTCCGATGGCGACCAGTACGACCACCACGGCCGTGGACACGCCGACGACGAACCAGTTCGTGCTCTTCTTGGCGACTGCCATTGCTTTCCGATCTGTCGAGGCTCACGCGCGTGAGTCCGGCCTGAAGTCTTCGGGTGTATGCACACCCATGCAACCATTCTGCCTGGTCTTTCCTATGCAGTGGTTGTGTTCGTCTCAACCCGCGAGATGACCCGCATGCCGCCTGTCTAGGCGATGGGAGTGGGGACGACGCCGAAGGGTGCAAGGCCCGCGGCTCCGCCGTCCTCGGCAGTCAGCACCCAGATTCCATCGGCGTGCACCGCGACGCTGTGCTCCCAGTGCGAGCCGTCGGAGCCGTCGATGGTCGAGACGGTCCAATCGTCGTCTTCGACGAAGGTCTCCTCACCGCCGGCGGTGACCATCGGCTCGATCGCGAGAGCCAGGCCCGGCTTGATCTCGGCGCCGGGGTCGGGCGTGCGGTAGTTGAAGACGCTCGGCGCTTCGTGCATCTTGCGACCGATGCCGTGGCCCACGTACTCCCGAAGGATCCCGTAGGTGCGCCCCGAGACCTCCGAGACGCCCTGCGCCTCGATGTACTCCTGGATCGCTGCGCCGAGATCGCCGATGTGCGAGGCGGACGCCATCGCGGCGATGCCCGCCCACATCGACCCCTCGGTCACGCGCGAGAGCTCCTGCCGCCGGGCGACCAGCCCGGCATCCGCCTCGCCGGGAACGATGAAGGTGCGGGCGCTGTCGCCGTTCCATCCCTGGAACTGCGCTCCCCCGTCGACGGAGACGATGTCGCCGGCCTCGAGCACCCGGTCGCCCGGGATGCCGTGAACGACCTCTTCGTTCACCGAGACGCAGATCGTGTGGTGGTATCCGCGCACGAGCTGGAAGTTCGACTCGCCTCCGCGCTCCAGGATGATGCGGTTCGCCTCGGTGTCGAGCTCGAGAGTCGACACTCCAGGCCGGATGAGCGGAGCCACGGCATCAAGCGCCGCTGCTGTGATCAGCCCCGGCTCGACCATCGACCGCAGCTGTGCCGGGGTCTTGTAGATCGAACGACGGAACATCTCAGACGGCGACGCGGAGACCGCGTGCGTCGAGAGCGGCGAAGATGCGCTCGGTGATCTCGTCGAGGCTGCCCACGCCGTCGATGGTGTCGACGATGCCGCGGGGACCGTACACCGACAGGATCGGGGCGGTCTCGTTCTCGTAGATGTCGAGACGGTGCGCGATCGCCTCGGGGGTGTCGTCGGTACGCCCCTGCTCGGTGGCGCGAAGCGCGAGACGGGCGATGCTCTCTTCACGCGGCACGTCGAGCAGGATCACGGCGTCGAGTGACTCGCCACGCCCTGCGAGGAACTCGTCGAGGTGCTCCACCTGGTGGGTGTTGCGAGGATACCCGTCGAGCAGGAAGCCTGCTGCCGCGTCGTCCTGGGAGAGGCGGTCGCGCACGATCGCGCTCGTCAGCTCGTCGGGGACGAGGTCGCCCGCCTCGAGGATCGCCGTGACCTGCTGGCCGAGCTCGGTGCCCTCTTTGATGTTGGCGCGGAAGATGTCACCGGTCGACACCACCGGGATGCCGAACGACTCCGCGATGCGCACGCCCTGCGTGCCCTTGCCGGAACCCTGCGGGCCGACGATGAGGAGACGAGCGGATGCAGTCATCGGAGGAGCCCTTCGTAGTGACGCTGCTGCAGCTGCGCATCGATCTGCTTGACCGTCTCGAGTCCGACGCCGACGATGATCAGGATCGACGCACCACCGAACGGGAAGTTCTGGTTGGCGCCGACCGTCGCGAGGGCGATGAGCGGGATGAGGGCGATCAGACCCAGATAGATCGAGCCGGGGAGCGTGATGCGGGTGAGCACGTAGTCGAGGTACTCGGCGGTGGGCCGACCGGCGCGGATGCCGGGGATGAAGCCGCCGTACTTCTTCATGTTGTCGGCGACCTCGACCGGGTTGAACGTGATCGCCACGTAGAAGTACGTGAAGCCGATGATCAGCAGGAAGTACGCGAGCATGTAGATCGGGTGGTCGCCCTTGGTGAAGTTCGTGGTGATCCAGGTCACCCACTCCGCCGGCGTCGAACCGTCCTGCGGCGTGTTGAACTGGGCGATCAGCGCCGGGATGTACAGCAGCGACGACGCGAAGATCACGGGGATCACGCCCGCCATGTTCACCTTGATCGGGATGTACGTGTTCGTGCCGCCGTACGTGCGGCGTCCGACCATGCGCTTGGCGTACTGCACGGGGATCCGTCGCTGCGACTGTTCGACGAATACGACGAGTCCCATCACGACGATGCCGACTGCGATCACCATCAGGAAGATCTCGAAGCCCTTGGTCTGCCAGATCAGGGACATGGCGCCGGGGAAGGTCGCGGCGATCGAGGTGAAGATGAGCAGCGACATGCCGTTGCCGATGCCGCGCTCGGTGACGAGCTCGGCGAACCACATGATGAGGCCGGTGCCGGCGGTCATGGCGATGATGATGAGCAGCTGCGCCCACCACGCCTCGTTTGTGAGCAGGGTCTGGCAGGCGGCGACGTCGGTGTTGCCGAAGAGCTGACCGCTGCGCGCCACCGTGACCAGCGTGGTCGACTGCAGCAGTGCCAGAGCGATCGTGAGATAACGCGTGTACTGGGTCAGCCTGGACTGTCCGGCCTGACCCTCCTTGTGCAGCGCTTCGAAGTGCGGGATGACGACACGCAGGAGCTGCGTGATGATCGTCGCCGTGATGTACGGCATGACGCCCAGCGCGAAGATCGACAGCTGCAGCAGCGCGCCACCCGAGAAGAGGTTGACGAGTCCGAGCAGTCCGTCGGTCCCGTTGTTCTCGGCAAGACATGCCTCGACGTTCGGGAAGTTCACGAATGGAGCCGGGACGTTGGATCCGAGGCGGTAGATGGCGACGATCGCCAGGGTGAAACCGATCTTCCGACGCAGGTCGGGCGTGCGGAAGATCCGCGCGATGGCGCTAAACAAGGGCGTTCCTCCTGAAAAGGTTGCCAATCCCGAGAGATGGCTGAAAGACCAGGGTAACTCAAAAGAGGGGCCGGATTTCTCCGACCCCTCTTTCGCAGTGGTTACTTGACGGTTCCGCCCGCGGCCACGATCTTCTGCTCGGCAGAACCCGAGACCTTGTCGACCGAGACGGTGAGCTTCACGGCGATGTCGCCGTTGCCGAGAACCTTGACCTTCTCGTTCTTGCGAACGGCACCCTTGGCGACCAGGTCGCTGACGGTGACGTCGCCACCGGCGGGGTACAGCTCCGCGAGCTTCTCCAGGTTCACGACCTGGTACTCGACGCGGAACGGGTTCTTGAACCCGCGCAGCTTCGGGGTGCGCATGTGCAGAGGCATCTGCCCACCCTCGAATCCGACGCGAACGGTGTTGCGAGCCTTGGTGCCCTTGGTACCACGACCGGCGGTCTTGCCCTTGGAGCCCTCACCACGACCGACACGGGTCTTCGCGGTGTTGGATCCGGGGACCGGACGCAGGTGGTGCACCTTCAGGACGCCCGGACGGGAAGCCGGAGCATCCTTCTTCGGAGCGGCCTTCTTGGCAGCAGCGGTGTCGGCCTTGGCGGAGGCAGCAGCCTTCGCGGGAGCCTTCTTCGCGGCAGGCTTCTTCTCGGCGGCAGCCTTGGGCGCTGCAGCCTTCTTCGGGGCCTTCTCGGCCTCGACGGCTTCGTTCTTCTCAGCCATTAGTCGATCTCCTCAACCTTGACGAGGTGGGCGACAGCGCGGACGTAGCCGCGAGTCTGGGCGTCGTCAGGGCGGACGGTGCTGTCACCGATGCGCTTCAGACCGAGCGAACGCAGCGTGTCGCGCTGGTTCTGCTTCTCGCTCACCTTGGACTTGATCTGCGTGACCTTGAGCCGGGCGGCCATCAGGCACCTACCTTCTGTGCAGCGAGAGCCTCGGCCTCGGCACGGACGAGACGCGCAGGTGCGACCTGGTCGAACTCGAGGCCACGACGCGCGGCGACCGCACGGGGCTCCTCGAGCTGCTTCAGAGCCGTCACCGTGGCGTGCACGATGTTGATCGTGTTCGACGAGCCGAGCGACTTCGACAGCACGTCGTGGATGCCGGCGCACTCGAGCACGGCGCGCACGGGACCACCCGCGATGACACCGGTACCGGCAGCAGCCGGACGGAGCAGGACCACACCGGCGGCCGCCTCACCCTGCACGGGGTGCGGGATCGTGCTGCCGACGCGCGGAACGCGGAAGAAGTTGCGCTTGGCCTCTTCGACGCCCTTCGCGATCGCGAGAGGTACCTCACGGGCCTTGCCGTAGCCGACGCCGACCAGACCGTTGCCGTCGCCGACGACCACGAGAGCGGTGAAGCTGAAGCGACGACCACCCTTCACGACCTTCGACACGCGGTTGATCGTGACGACGCGCTCGAGGAACTGGTTGTCGCCGCGGTCGCGGGAGTTGCGGTCACGACCGCCCTGGTTGCGGTCACGGCCACCGCGGCGGCCATCACGCTGATCGCGAGTCGGCTCTGCCTGCGTCGTGCCGGCAGCCGTCTCGGAAGTGGCAGCAGCCGCTTCGGTCACTTCGTTCTCCTTGTTGTCACTCACAGTGCCAGGCCCCCTTCACGAGCGCCGTCGGCGATGGCGGCGACGCGACCGGCGTAGCGATTGCCACCACGGTCGAACACTGCCTCGGAAACGCCTGCGGCCTTCGCGCGCTCGGCGACGAGCTCGCCGACCTTGCGGGCCTTGGCGGTCTTGTCACCCTCGAACGAGCGCAGGTCGGTCTCGAGCGTCGAAGCCGACGCCACGGTGTGACCCTTGCTGTCGTCGACCAGCTGCACGAAGACGTGGCGGGCCGAGCGGTTGACGACGAGACGCGGACGCGACTCGGTGCCCACGACCTTCTTGCGAAGGCGGGCGTGACGACGCGCGCGGGCGTCAGACTTTGACTTGAGAGCCATGGTTACTTACCACTCTTTCCGGCCTTGCGACGCACGACCTCGCCGGCGTAACGCACACCCTTGCCCTTGTACGGCTCGGGCTTGCGGATCTTGCGGATGTTCGCAGCTGCCTCGCCGACAGCCTGCTTGGAGATACCGCTCACGGTGAGCTTGTTGGTGCCCTCGACCGTGAAGGTGATGCCGGCGGGCGGGTCGATCAGGACCGGGTGCGAGAAGCCGAGGGCGAACTCGACCGCGCTGCCCTTCTGGGCGACGCGGTAACCGGTGCCGACGACCTCGAGACCCTTGGTGTAGCCCTGGGTCACGCCGATGATGTTGTTGTTGATGAGCGTGCGGGTCAGGCCGTGAAGCGACCGCGACGCGCGCTCGTCGTCGGGACGAGTGACGAGAACCTGGTTCTCCTCGACCGCGACCTCGATGGGGCTGGCCACCGTCAGGGTGAGCTCACCCTTGGGGCCCTTCACCGCGACCTCACGGCCGTCGACCGAAACGGTCACGCCCGCGGGAACATCGATGGGAAGTCGTCCAATACGCGACATTTCGAATTACCACACGTAGGCGAGAACTTCTCCGCCCACGCCCTTCTGCTCAGCCTGACGGTCGGTGAGAAGACCGGAGGAGGTGGACAGGATGGCCACGCCGAGGCCGCCGAGAACCTTGGGAAGCTCCGTCGACTTCGCGTAGACACGAAGGCCGGGCTTCGAGACGCGCTTGATGCCGGCGATCGACCGCTCGCGGTTCGGGCCGTACTTCAGCTGCAGCGTGAGGTTCTGTCCGACGCGGGCGTCAGAGGTCTCCCAGCCCGCGATGTAGCCCTCCTGCTGGAGGATCTCGGCGATGTGCGTCTTCAGCTTGCTCGACGGCAGAGTCACGGAATCGTGGTGCGCCGAGTTCGCGTTGCGCAGACGGGTCAGCAGATCTGCGACCGGGTCTGTCATTGTCATGTGTGTTTTCCTTTGTTCATGAGGTTCCGGCTGTCGTTACACGACAGACGGCCTGCGATGACACGCAATCTTCAATTGTACGGCACCGCGAAGGCGATGCCGGACGCTTCGACAGGCTCAGCGACCCGCTGGGTCCCTGAGCCTGTCGAAGGGCTTACGCCTGGGCGTCGTCCGAGCGGAACGGGAAGCCGAGTGCGCGCAGCAGGGCGCGGCCCTCGTCATCCGTCTTCGCGGAGGTCACGACGGTGATGTCGAAACCGCGAACCCGGTCGATCTTGTCCTGATCGATCTCGTGGAACACGCTCTGCTCCTGGAGACCGAAGGTGTAGTTGCCGTTGCCGTCGAACTGCTTGTCCGACAGACCGCGGAAGTCGCGGATACGGGGCAGGGCGAGCGAGACCAGGCGGTCGACGAACTCCCATGCGCGGTCACCGCGAAGGGTGACGTGCGCACCGATGGGCTGACCCTCGCGCAGCTTGAACTGTGCGATGGACTTGCGCGCCTTGGTGACGATCGGCTTCTGACCGGTGATCTTGGTGAGGTCGTCGACCGCACCATCGATCACCTTGCTGTCGCGAGCTGCCTCGCCGACACCCGTGTTCACGACGACCTTGACCAGGCCGGGGATCTGCATGACGTTCGCGTAGCCGAACTGCTCCTGCAGAGCCTTCTTGATCTCAGCGTTGTACTTCGCCTTCAGGCGGGGCTGCACCTTGACAGCCTCCGCAGCGTCAGTCGTTGCCATCAGAGGTCCTTACCGCTCTTCTTCGCGTAACGCACGCGGACGGTGCGCTTGACGCCGTCCTTGGTCTGCTCCTCGACCCGGTGGCCGACCTTGGTCGGCTTCTTGGTCGAGGGGTCGACGACTGCGACGTTCGAGATGTGGATGGGAGCCTCGACGGTCTCGAGGCCACCCGTCTTGGTGCCGCGCTGCGTCTGGCCGACGCGCGAGTGCTTGGTGACGTAGTTCACACCCTCGACGATGATGCGGTTCTGCCCGACAAGGATCTCGAGGACCTTGCCCTGCTTGCCGCGGTCGCCGCCCTTGGCCTGGGTGCGGCCGGTGATGACCTGAACCAGGTCGCCCTTCTTGATCTTCGCCATGATCAGATGACCTCCGGTGCCAGGGAGACGATCTTCATGAACTTCTTGTCACGAAGCTCACGGCCGACCGGGCCGAAGATACGGGTGCCGCGGGGCTCCCCGTCGTTCTTCAGGATCACGGCGGCGTTCTCGTCGAACTTGATGTACGAGCCGTCGGGACGGCGCGTCTCCTTCTTGGTGCGGACGATGACCGCCTTGACGACGTCGCCCTTCTTGACGTTGCCGCCCGGGATCGCGTCCTTGACGGTCGCGACGATGGTGTCGCCCAGGCCCGCGTAACGGCGGCGCGAGCCACCGAGAACGCGGATCGTGAGCAGTTCCTTCGCGCCGGTGTTGTCGGCGACCTTGAGGCGGGACTCCTGCTGAATCACTTGGCCTTCTCCAGAATCTCCACCAGACGCCAGCGCTTGGTGGCGCTCAGCGGGCGGGTCTCGTTGATGAGGACCAGGTCGCCGATGCCGGCGGAGTTGGTCTCATCGTGCGCCTTGACCTTCGAGGTGCGGCGGATGACCTTGCCGTAAAGCGGGTGCTTCACGCGGTCCTCGACCTCGACCACGATGGTCTTGTCCATCTTGTCGCTGACGACGTAGCCACGACGCGACTTGCGGTAGCCACGGGCATCCACATCGCGCACGTCGTGTGCGGCGTGCTCAGCCTCGACAGCGGCTTCCTTCTTGGTGGCCATCACTCAGCCTCTTCCTTCACGGCGTCGTCGGCGGCATCCGCCTTCTTCGCCTTCGACTTGGTCGCCTTCTTGGCCGGAGCCTCGACCGGAGCAGGCGTCGCACGGATGCCCAGCTCGCGTTCGCGGATCACGGTGTAGAGACGCGCGATGTCGCGCTTGACGGCGCGGATGCGGCCGTGGCTCTCCAGCTGGCCGGTGGCCGACTGGAAACGGAGGTTGAACAGCTCCTCCTTGGCCTTGCGCAGCTCCTCAACGAGGCGCTGGTCTTCGAACGTGTCGAGCTCTGCCGGAGCGAGCTCCTTGGTGCCGATCGCCATTACGCGTCGCCCTCCTCGCGCTTGATGATGCGTGCCTTGAGCGGCAGCTTGTGAATTGCTCGGGTCAGTGCTTCACGAGCGAGCTGCTCGTTGACACCCGCGACCTCGAAGAGGACACGGCCCGGCTTGACGTTGGCGACCCACCACTCGGGGGATCCCTTACCGGAACCCATTCGGGTCTCAGCCGGCTTCTTGGTGAGCGGGCGGTCGGGGTAGATGTTGATCCACACCTTTCCACCACGCTTGATGTGACGGGTCATCGCGATACGAGCGGACTCGATCTGACGGTTGGTCACGTAGGCCGAGGTGAGCGCCTGGATGCCGTACTCGCCGAACGACACCTGGGTGCCGCCGGTGGCGTGGCCATCACGCTTCGGGTGATGCTGCTTGCGGTACTTGACCTTGCGGGGAATAAGCATCAGGCAGACGCTCCTTCTGCGACGGGGGCCTCGTTGCGCGGCGCGCGGCGGCGGTCGCCACCACGGTCGTCACGACGGGCCTTCGGTGCGTTGGCCTGCTCGCGAGCAAGCTCCTTGGCGGTGAGGTCGCCCTTGTAGATCCAGACCTTCACGCCGATGCGGCCGAAGGTGGTCTTCGCCTCGTAGAAGCCGTAGTCGATGTTCGCGCGCAGCGTGTGCAGCGGCACACGACCCTCGCGGTAGAACTCCGAACGGCTCATCTCGGCGCCGCCGAGGCGGCCGGAGACCTGGATGCGGATGCCCTTGGCGCCAGCGCGCTGCGCGCCCTGGAGACCCTTGCGCATCGCGCGACGGAACGCCACACGAGCAGACAGCTGCTCGGCGATGCCCTGGGCGACGAGCTGAGCGTCGGCCTCGGGGTTCTTGACCTCGAGGATGTTCAGCTGGATCTGCTTGCCCGTGAGCTTCTCGAGGTCGCCGCGGATGCGCTCGGCCTCGGCGCCACGACGACCGATCACGATGCCCGGGCGGGCGGTGTGAATGTCGACGCGGACGCGGTCACGGGTGCGCTCGATCTCGATGTTCGAGACACCGGCGCGGTCGAGCTGCGTCTGCAGCAGACGACGGATCTTGATGTCCTCGGCCACGTAGTCGGCGTAGCGCTGACCCTTCTTCGTCGAGTCCGAGAACCAACGAGAGACGTGATCAGTGGTGATACCGAGGCGGAAGCCGTACGGGTTTACCTTCTGTCCCATTACTTGCTCGCCTTCTTGTTGCTGTCGCCTGCGGCAGCCGGAGCGGCCTCGGGCGTCGAGAGCACGACCGTGATGTGGCTCGTGCGCTTCTTGATCTGGAAAGCGCGACCCTGTGCACGGGGCTGGAAACGCTTGAGCGTCGTGCCCTCGTCGACGTACGCGTTCTTCACGTACAGGTCCTGCTCGTCGAGGTACTCGCCGTCACGATCCGCCTTGACCTGCGCGTTGGCCATGGCCGACGCGACAAGCTTGTAGATCGGCTCACTGGCGCTCTGCTGTGCGAACTTCAGGATCGCCAGAGCCTCCTGGGCCTGCTTGCCCTTGATGAGCGCGACGACACGACGAGCCTTCTGAGGGGTCACGCGGATGTGCTTCACGCGTGCGATCGATTCGACCATTAGCGGCGCCGCCCCTTCTTGTCGTCCTTCTCGTGGCCGCGGAAGGTGCGGGTGGGCGCGAACTCGCCCAGCTTGTGACCGACCATGGTCTCGGACACGAACACAGGAATGTGCTTGCGTCCGTCGTGGACCGCGATCGTGTGACCCAGCATGGCCGGGATGATCATGGACCGGCGAGACCAGGTCTTGATGACGTTCTTCGTGCCGGCTTCGTTCTGCACGACCACCTTGCGAAGCAGGTGCTCGTCGACGAAGGGGCCCTTCTTAAGACTGCGAGGCATCTTCTCTTACTCCTACTTGCGCTTCTTGCCGGCGTTACGACGACGCACGATGTACTTGTCGCTTTCCTTGTTGGCGTGGCGGGTACGACCCTCAGCCTGACCCCAAGGAGTGACGGGGTGACGTCCACCGGAAGTCTTGCCCTCACCACCACCGTGGGGGTGGTCGACCGGGTTCATCGCGACACCACGCACGGTCGGGCGGACGCCCTTCCAGCGCATGCGGCCGGCCTTGCCCCAGTTGATGTTCGACTGCTCGGCGTTGCCGACCTCGCCGATGGTCGCGCGGCAGCGCGCATCGACGTTGCGGATCTCGCCCGAGGGCAGACGCAGCTGGGCGTAGGGGCCGTCCTTGGCGACGAGACGGACGGATGCACCGGCCGAACGCGCCATCTTCGCGCCGCCGCCGGGGCGGAGCTCGATCGCGTGGATGACGGTACCCGTCGGGATGTTCTTCAGCGGCAGGTTGTTACCCGGCTTGATGTCAGCCGAGGGACCCGACTCGATGATGTCGCCCTGCTTCAGCTTCGCCGGCGCGAGGATGTAGCGCTTCTCGCCGTCGAAGTAGTGCAGCAGCGCGATGCGCGCGGTGCGGTTGGGGTCGTACTCGATGTGAGCGACCTTGGCGTTGACACCGTCCTTGTCATTGCGACGGAAGTCGATGACACGGTACTGGCGCTTGTGGCCACCACCGATGTGACGGGTCGTGATGCGGCCCTGGTTGTTACGACCACCGGTCTTCGAGAGCGGGCGCAGCAGCGACTTCTCCGGCGTCGATCGAGTGATCTCGGCGAAGTCAGCCACCGACGAGCCGCGACGGCCCGGGGTCGTGGGCTTGTACTTGCGAATAGCCATTATTTGTCCTTATCCCCCGGGTCAGCCGACTGCCGTGAAGATGTCGATGGTGCCCGACTTGAGGGCCACGATCGCGCGCTTGGTGTCCTTGCGCTTGCCGGTGCCGAAGCGGGTGCGACGGGCCTTGCCGACGCGGTTGATCGTGTTGACCGATGCGACCTTGACGCCGAAGATCTTCTCGATGGCGAGCTTGATCTCGGTCTTCGAAGCGCGCGGGTCGACGAGGAAGGTGTACTTGCCCTCGTCGATGAGTCCGTAGCTCTTCTCGGACACGACCGGCTTCAGGATGATGTCGCGCGGGTCCTTGTTCAGGGCCGTCTGGAGAACAGATGCCTGCTCGCTCATGCGGAGACCTCCTGGTTGGCGCCGGTCTTGGAGGCGATGAAGCCCTCGAGAGCGGCCTGGGTGAAGACGATGTCGTCGGAGACGAGCACGTCGTAGGCGTTGAGCTGGTCGAACGTCAGCACGTGCAGGTTCGACAGGTTGCGAATGCTCTTCAGCGTCACGTCATCGTTGCGCTCGATCACCACGAGGACGTTCTTCGACGAGACGACGTTGGTGAGGAAGCTCACCGCGGTCTTGGTCGAAGGCGCACCGTCGATGCCGAAGGACTCGATCGCGTGGATGCGGTCGCCGCGGAAGCGGTCGCTCAGCGCGCCCAGCAGGGCGGCGGCGATCATCTTCTTGGGGGTGCGCTGCGAGTAGTCGCGCGGCTTCGGGCCGTGCACGATGCCACCACCGGTCATGTGCGGCGCGCGGATCGAGCCCTGACGGGCGTTACCCGTGCCCTTCTGCTTGAAGGGCTTGCGGCCTGCACCGGAGACCTCACCGCGACGCTTGGTCGAGTGGGTGCCCTGGCGCGCGGCAGCGAGCTGCGCGACGACGACCTGGTGGATCAGCGGGATGTTCGTCTTGACGTCGAACAGCGCGGCGGGAAGCTCGATCGAGCCAGCCTTCTTGCCGTCTGCCTTGAGGACGTCGAGCGCGAGAGTCGAGTCAGCCATGATCAGGCACCCTTCACTGCGTTGCGGACGTAGACGATGCGGCCACGAGCACCGGGGACGGCGCCCTTGACGAGCAGCAGACCCTTCTCGATGTCGACGGCGTGCACCGTGAGGTTGAGAACGGTCACGCGCTCGCCACCCATACGGCCGGCCATGCGCATGCCCTTGAAGACGCGGCTCGGGGTCGACGATGCGCCGATGGAGCCGGGCTTGCGGTGGTTGCGGTGCGAACCGTGCGAAGCCGAGACGCCCTTGAAGTTGTGACGCTTCATGACACCGGCGGTGCCCTTGCCCTTGCTGGTGCCGACGACGTCGACCAGCTGGCCGGCCTCGAAGGTCGCGTCCACGGTGAGCTCCTGGCCCAGCGAGTAGTCAGCGGCATCCGCGGTGCGGATCTCGGTGACATGGCGACGCGGCGTGACGCCGGCGGCCTCGAAGTGGGCGGTGAGGGGCTTGTTCACCTTGCGCGGGTCGATCTGACCGTAGGCGATCTGAACAGCGTTGTAGCCGTCCTTCTCGGGGGTGCGGATCTGGGTGACCACGTTCGGCGCGAGCTCGATGACGGTGACGGGAACGAGCTTGCCGCTCTCGTTCCACACCTGGGTCATGCCGAGCTTCGTGCCGAGCATGCCCTTGGAAATCTTTGCGTTGATGTCAACCATGGCGGACCTCAGAGCTTGATCTCGATGTTGACATCAGCGGGCAGGTCGAGACGCATCAGCGAGTCGACGGCCTTGGGCGTCGGGTCGACGATGTCGATCAGACGCTTGTGGGTGCGCATCTCGAAGTGCTCGCGGCTGTCCTTGTACTTGTGGGGCGACCGGATGACGCACACGACGTTCTTCTCGGTCGGAAGGGGCACGGGGCCGACGACGGTTGCGCCCGCACGGGTCACGGTGTCGACGATCTTGCGTGCGGACGTGTCGATGACCTCGTGGTCATACGACTTCAGGCGAATGCGGATCTTCTGTCCCGCCATTGTCTGCTCTCTCTCTTTAGGCGTCTTACCGTCCGGGGCCGGGTGACCCTGGGGCATTGGACGCACGATGGCGCTGATTTCGCGCCAGGCACTACGGACGACTCCGGAGAGTCGTTCTGCGCACCACTGTTCTGCTGTCATCCCGCACGTCTTGCAACGGACGGATGCCGACCCTCCGTCACGCATGACGGAGCCTCTGCGAAGAGGTGTCGGGGATGTCCTGCCATCCGCGGCCTAGGTCCCTGCGCTGCATCTCTTGCGAGACGACGCCGCCTATGCACTGCCGTGATGGTGATCCGGCACGCGGAGCGCGCCGAAATGTCGAACCTGTCTATTCTGCCATGCCGGATTTCACTTGTGCAAACCCGGGCGTGTCGCGCTTCCGAGAGCGCCGCGCCGAAGGCGCTGCGGCAGGGTCAGAAGAGCGGGGCGAGGCATCCCCATGCCTCGCCCCGCTTGGGGAGGGCGTCCAGTGCGAGGGGGCGCACCGAACGCGAGGAGGGCAGCGTGAAGGGACGCCGCTCCCCTCGTTCGAGGGCGCGGCGAGAGACCCGCCGCGCAGGCAGGGAGTAGCCGAGGTGCGCAGAGCGCACGCATCGCACGATGATCCCCAAGATCGTTCCCCAGTATCGAACGCGGGTGCCCCGCGTGTCGTCGGAACGTCGAACCCCTTCGACGTTCCCGGCCGTAAGATCCCCAGACGGCCAGAAGTCATTCTACGGGATGATCGCCGAGGAACGCGATATCGGGCGACGGAATACCGGGTCTCAGTCCCCGCGCGCGGATATGAGACGAGCGGCGGCCCTTCCCTGAGGAAGGACCGCCGCTCGGAGTGCGTGCGAGGGACTACTCGTTTCCGACGGCCTTGTCGGCGCCTTCGCGGATCTCGTCGATCTTGTCCGCCGCACCAGGTGCGATCTTCTTGGCGAAGTCGGCGACGCCGTCGAGCACCTTGTCGCTGACGTCCTCAGCCTGCTCGCTCTTGACCGCCTCTTCGATCTTGTCCTTGTTCTGCTCGAAGAGTTCCTTGCCCTTGTTGACGGCGTCCTCGATACCCATGTGAAAATCCCCTTCTGAGGTGTGTGCTGCCGGCCGACGGGCCGACAGCACTCATTCTGCATCGTCGCACCGGTATACGGAACCCCGTGCGTCGTTTGCGACACCGAGTGTCATCCAGTGGGAAGCACAAAGGGGCCGAGCCCGAAGGCTCGACCCCTTTGCGAAGGAAGCAGATGCTTACTTGATGATCTTCGTGACCGTACCGGCGCCGACGGTGCGTCCACCCTCACGGATGGCGAAGCCGAGGCCCTCCTCCATGGCGATCGGCTGGATCAGCTCGACCGTCATGTCGGTGGTGTCGCCGGGCATGACCATCTCGGTGCCCTCAGGCAGCGAGATGACGCCGGTGACGTCGGTGGTGCGGAAGTAGAACTGCGGGCGGTAGTTCGTGTAGAACGGGTTGTGACGGCCACCCTCGTCCTTGGACAGGATGTACGCGGTGCCCTCGAAGTTCGTGTGCGGGGTAACCGAACCCGGCTTCACGATGACCTGGCCGCGCTCGACGTCCTCGCGCTTGGTGCCGCGGAGGAGCAGACCACAGTTCTCGCCGGCCCATGCCTCGTCGAGCTGCTTGTGGAACATCTCGATACCGGTGACCGTGGTCTTGACGGTCGGACGGAGTCCGACGATCTCGACCTCGGAGTTGATGGCGAGCGTGCCACGCTCGGCGCGGCCCGTGACGACGGTGCCACGACCGGTGATCGTGAAGACGTCCTCGACGGGCATGAGGAACGGCTTGTCGCGGTCGCGCTCCGGGTCCGGAACGCTGTCGTCCACGGCCTGCATGAGCTCGAGGATCTTCTCGGTCCACTTCTCGTCGCCCTCGAGCGCCTTGAGCGCCGAGACCTGCACGACGGGAGCGTTGTCGCCGTCGAAGCCCTGGCTCGAGAGCAGCTCGCGGACCTCGAGCTCGACGAGCTCCAGGATCTCCTCGTCGTCGACCATGTCGCTCTTGTTCAGCGCGACGAGCAGGTAGGGAACGCCGACCTGCTTGGCGAGCAGCACGTGCTCACGCGTCTGAGCCATCGGGCCGTCGGTGGCGGCGACCACGAGGATCGCGCCGTCCATCTGTGCGGCACCGGTGATCATGTTCTTGACGTAGTCGGCGTGGCCGGGAGCGTCAACGTGCGCGTAGTGGCGCTTCGGGGTCTCGTACTCGATGTGCGAGATGTTGATGGTGATTCCACGCTGACGCTCTTCCGGCGCCGAGTCGATGGAAGCGAAGTCGCGCTGCACGTTGGTCGCGGACGGGAACTTGTCAGCAAGCACCTTCGAGATCGCTGCGGAGAGCGTGGTCTTGCCGTGGTCAACGTGACCGATGGTTCCGATGTTGACGTGCGGCTTGGTCCGCTCGAACTTGGCCTTAGCCACTTGGTCCTCCTCAGGACGTCGTGTAGAGGTGACCGGGCACTGGATTGCGACCGGTTCTCTACGGGTTAGGTTCTCAGTTTAGTAGAGAGGGAATGTGAAGTTGTAGGGGACCTGGGAGCCGGGCCGGAACCCGGCTCCCAGAAGTGTTACTCGCCGCCCTGGTGCTTCTGGACGATCTCGTCGGCCACTGCACGGGGAACCTCAGCGTAGCTGTTGAACTCCATGGAGTAGACGGCGCGGCCCGAGGTCTTCGAGCGCAGGTCGCCGATGTAACCGAACATCTCGGACAGCGGGACGTGTGCACGGACGACCTTGACGCCTGCGGCGTCCTCCATCGACTGGATCTGGCCACGACGCGAGTTCAGGTCGCCGATGACGTCGCCCATGTACTCCTCCGGAGTACGCACCTCGACGGCCATCAGCGGCTCGAGCAGAACGGGGTTCGCCCGACGCAGAGCCTCCTTGATACCCATGGAGCCGGCGATCTTGAACGCCATCTCCGAAGAGTCGACGTCGTGCGCGGCGCCGTCGACGATGGTCGCCTTGACGCCGACGATCGGGTAGCCGGCGAGGACGCCGACGTTCATCGCGTCCTGGAAACCGGCGTCGATCGAGCCGATGTACTCACGAGGGATGCGACCACCGGTCACGGCGTTCACGAACTCGTAGGTCTTGTCGTTGTCGAGCTCGAGCGGCTCGATGTTGAACTGGATCTTCGCGAACTGACCCGAACCACCGGTCTGCTTCTTGTGCGTGTAGTCGTGCTTCTCGACGGCCTTGCGGATCGTCTCGCGGTACGCCACCTGCGGCTTGCCGACGTTCGCCTCGACGTTGAACTCGCGCTTCATGCGATCGACGAGGATGTCGAGGTGCAGCTCGCCCATGCCCTTGATGGTCGTCTGACCGGTCTCGGGGTTGAGCTCGGTGCGGAAGGTCGGGTCCTCCTCAGCGAGCTTCTGGATGGCGACACCCAGCTTCTCCTGGTCGGCCTTGGTCTTCGGCTCGATCGCGACCTCGATGACAGGCTCGGGGAACGTCATCGACTCGAGGACGACGGGCGACGTCGGGTCGGTCAGCGTGTCACCGGTGGTGGTGTCCTTCAGACCGATGACGGCGTAGATGTTGCCCGCGGTGACCGAGGGGACCGGGATCTCCTTGTTGGCGTGCATCTGGAAGATCTTCCCGATGCGCTCCTTCTTGCCCTTGGTCGAGTTGATGACCTGGGCGCCGGAGTCGAGCTGGCCCGAGTAGACGCGCACGTAGGTCAGGCGACCGAAGAACGGGTGCACCGCGACCTTGAACGCGAGAGCCGCGAACGGGTCGTTCGCGTCGGGGTGACGCTCGATGATCGTGTCGTAGTCCTTGGGATCGTGCGCCTCGATCGAGCCCACGTCGAGCGGGTTCGGGAGGTAGTCGACGACCGCGTCGAGCATCGGCTGCACACCGCGGTTCTTGAACGCGGAACCGCAGAGCACCGGGTAGATCTCGGATGCGACGGTGAGCTTGCGGATGGCGCCCTTGATCTCGGCGACCGTGAGCTCCTCACCGCCGAAGAACTTCTCGAGCAGAGCGTCGTCGGTCTCGGCGACGGTCTCGAGGAGCTGCTGACGGTACTCGTCGGCCTTGTCCTTGAGATCGGCCGGGATCTCCTGGATCTCGTAGGAGGCGCCCATGGTGACGTCACCCTTGGCATCGCCGGCCCAGACCAGCGCGCGCATCTCGACGAGGTCGATCACGCCGATGAAGTCGTTCTCCGCGCCGATGGGCAGCTGGATGACCAGCGGCTTCGCGCCGAGGCGATTGATGATGGTGTCGACGGTGAAGTAGAAGTCCGCGCCGAGCTTGTCCATCTTGTTGACGAAGCAGATGCGGGGGACGTTGTACTTGTCGGCCTGACGCCACACGGTCTCGGACTGGGGCTCGACGCCCTCCTTGCCGTCGAAGACGGCGACAGCACCGTCGAGGACGCGGAGCGAGCGCTCCACCTCGACCGTGAAGTCCACGTGACCGGGGGTGTCGATGATGTTGATCTGGTTCTTGTTCCAGTAGCAGGTCACGGCGGCAGACGTGATCGTGATGCCGCGCTCCTTCTCCTGCTCCATCCAGTCGGTGGTCGACGCGCCGTCGTGCGTCTCGCCGAGCTTGTGGTTGACGCCCGTGTAGAACAGGATGCGCTCGGTGGTGGTGGTCTTGCCAGCATCGATGTGAGCCATGATGCCGATGTTCCGAACCTTGCTCAGGTCGGTGAGCACGTCTTGTGCCACAGGAGTGTCCTTATCTTTTTGGCAGTCGTACTGCGAAGAGTGGGGTGCCCGCCCCCGGCGAGTGGCCGGGGGCGGGCGAAGCTGTTACCAGCGGTAGTGAGCGAACGCGCGGTTCGACTCGGCCATCTTGTGCGTGTCCTCGCGGCGCTTGACCGCGGCGCCGAGGCCGTTCGACGCGTCGAGGATCTCGTTCTGCAGACGCTCGGTCATCGTCTTCTCACGACGACCCTTGGCGTAGCTGACGAGCCAGCGCAGCGCGAGGGTGTTCGCGCGGTGCGGCTTGACCTCGACCGGCACCTGGTAGGTCGAGCCACCGACGCGGCGGCTCTTGACCTCGAGGGTGGGACGGACGTTGTCGAGCGCCTTCTTCAGCGTGGCGACGGCATCCTGGCCGCCGTTCTTCGCCTCGACGCCCTTGAGGGCGTTGTAGACGATCGACTCGGCGAGGGACTTCTTGCCGTCGACGAGGATCTTGTTGACCAACTGGCTGACGATCGGAGCGCCGTATACCGGGTCGTTGACGACGGGACGCTTAGGTGCGGGACCCTTACGAGGCATCTAACTCAACCCTTCTTCGCACCGTAGCGGCTGCGAGCCTGCTTACGGTTCTTGACGGCCTGGGTGTCCAGGGCGCCACGGACGATCTTGTAACGCACACCGGGGAGGTCCTTGACACGACCGCCGCGGACGAGCACCAGCGAGTGCTCCTGCAGGTTGTGGCCCTCACCGGGGATGTACGCGGTGACCTCGGTCCCGTTGCGGAGCTTCACACGAGCGACCTTGCGCATCGCCGAGTTCGGCTTCTTCGGGGTGGTGGTGTAGACGCGGGTGCAGACCCCGGCCTGCTGCGGGTTCGACTTCAGGGCGGGCGCCTTGGTCTTCGAGACCTTGGGCGAGCGACCCTTGCGAACCAACTGCTGAATGGTTGGCACGTTCTCTCCTCATAGTGCTGCACGGTGACAGCGTGATGGATTCACATCAGACCCACCGGCGCGCCGGAACCGACGTGCTTTTGTGGTGGTGGGTATGCCGTGGGGGCGGACCGGCAAGGTGCCGACGCCCAGCGCGCACGTCAAGACGTGCACACACCTGATCAAGTGTAATGCCGCGTAACGTGGCGGTCAAATGGATCAGCGCAGATCGCGGATCCGCGCCGCCACCGATCCGCTCTCCCCCGTCCGCCGTTCGGCGGTGACCGCGATGATCAGCAGCACGGCGCCCATCACCGCGAGCGTGATCCACCACGGCATCGACTCGATCCCGCGACCGATCTGCACCGAGAACACGAACACGTTCTCGATCGGGAGCACGATGAGGCCGATCAGGAAGGGTGCGGCGAGCCGACCCCTCGAGCCGACGAGGATGGCGGCGAGTGCGAGGACCATCACCAGGATCGCCCGCCAGGTGAGCGGATCGGTGAACGTCGACACGATCGACGCGCTCATCATCGTGACGATGCCCGGCGCGAGCAGCGCCCAGGAACCGGTCCAGCGACCGGGCCAGCTGTCGAGCGTGGGCCTGCGCTTCGACGGGCTCAGCGACCCAGGGGTGAGGCTCGGCGACCCAGGGGGGAGGATCGGCGACCCAGGGGTGAAGTTCAGAGCTCCGGCGATCAGCAGGAATGCGCCCAACGGGAGCGAGAACCACTCCACTCTCAGGTCGCGCGGACTCCACGCCACGACGGCGGTCACGAACGCGATCGCGAACAGGAACCAGACCGGCGGCATCAGAGTCGCCCTGCTGCGGAGAGTGGACGCCGTCGACACGACCGCGAGCAGATAGGCGAGCATCAGCGCCCACATGGCCCAGATCGAGAACCAGTCGCGCTCGATCGCGAACCACGTGCCCGCGGCGAGCGCAAGAGCCGCTGGAGCCCCCAGCCACCGGCTCGACTGCAGGGGCGCGCTGTCGGAGGTTCTGCGGATGCCGCGGCCTGCGAGCATCAGGGCCAGAGCCGCCACCGCGCTGGCCCCGAGGCACGCCAGGAAGAGACCGGCGCCGCGGAGCGAGGGGAAGTCCCATCCGAGACCGATCCTGATGGCCTGGATCGTGCCGACGCTCGCCGCGAGGCCCGCGGCGAGCAGGGTCGGGGTGCGCAGCATCCGCAGCCGGCGCACGCGCCCCGCCGCTTCGCTCCGCCCGAAGAAGCGCGCGAGTGCGAGCAGCAGCCAGCCCGCCGCGAGCAACCCGCCCACGCGCCACGGAATCGAGGTCTGCCCCGCCGGGTCGGGCTCGACGACCGCGACGATCGCGAGCAGCGGTCCGATCGCGACGACCAGGCCTGCGGCGTACAGGGCGACCGCGCGCGCTCCACGCAGAGTCAGGAGCACGGCGACGAGCGCTGCGCCCAGAGTCGGCGGCAGCAGATACGCCTCGAGCAGGTCGACGCCGATGAGGCCCCACACGCACCACAGCGCTCCGGTGAACGCGGCTGCCGAGACCGCCCACGCATACCGGCGTCCGGCGAACAGCGCGGCGGCCGCGGCGCCGAGACCGAGGATCAGCAGCACGAGGAATGCCGTGCCGAGTCCGGCCGCATCGCGCCAGAGCGCGAGGAGGATCGCGATCGCGCCGGTCAGCAGCGACGACGCTTCGATCGCGACCCGCGCGGCGTCGGCAGCGCCGACGGCGTGACCTCTCTCGAGCAGTGCAGCGCGTATCAGCGGCGTCGCCGGCAACGCCAACGCCACCAGCATCGCGATGATCGGCAGGGTCACCGGAGAACCGCTCGACGGCAGCAGCTGCGCGCCCAGGCACACGATCACGACGGCGAGAGTCGGGACCAGCATCCCCGCGGCCATCGTGCGCACGGTGACCGTGAGACCGGGACGGCGCGTGACCAGCAGCGAGACGGCCAGCACGAACATCAGCCCGGTGGACAGGGCCGTCCAGCCGCTGCGCTCGACGACGACCTGCAGGACTCCGATGCCGAACGGCACCGCCGAGACCACGAGCACCGTCTGCCATGCCCGCGCCCCGATGCGGGGCAGGTAGGTGGCCGCGATCGCGACGGCGAGACCCGCGGACGCCGTCAGACACAGCTGGGCGATGCCGTCGACGCCGCTCTCGCCGAGCGCGGTGGAGACGAGCGTCAGCGCGAACGCGAAGCCGACTCCGACGTACACGAATCGCAGCCGGGCCGGGAGCACACCGGCCAGGACGGCGAGCGCGAGAAGCGTGCCGACGCCGGCGAGCGGGACGATCGACGGCTCACGCCAGGCGATGACGGCTGAGGCGATCAACGCCACGTGTGCGGCGACGATCAGAACGATCCGAGTGCCGGCAGCCGAGACCCTCACGTAGCGGAGGACCAGGGCGACCACGACGACAGCGACGGCGAGCACGGCCACAGACACGGGCAGCGGCAGCACCTTCGCGCAGCCGAGCACCAGAACGGCGGCGGCCGCCATGACCGACGACACACGAGCGGGGGCGGTCGCGAGCGAGCGGATGCTGTCACGTCGCCGCGCGAGCGCACTGAACACGGCGAGCCCCGTGCTGACCGCGGCGAGACCGACGATCAGGCCCCATTCCATCGCTCCGCCCGTGACTTCCGCGCGGGGACTCCGCTGCATCACCTCGGTGATCGCGACCACGCCGTTCAGCGCGGCGAAGCCGAGCAGGACCAGAGCCGGGAGAGCCAGCACGGCGAACGAGCCGCCGACGACGAACCCGCGCGGCACGGTGCGCGGAAGCGGAACGACGGCCCCGACGAGAACGAGGGCGACTGCGGCCGCAGCCGGGATGATCGCGAACATCCACGACACGTCGACCGAGGCCGCGCCCGCGAGGGCGTACACCGCCAGCACGACCGCCGCGGAGCCCGCACCGCCTGCCCCGATTCCCCAGAGCGGTCCGAGCATCCGCCGCGACGCGATCGTCGCGTGCGCCGCCATCAGGACCAGGAGGCCTGCGGCCGTCAGCAGGAACGGCGTGAAGCTGCCGCCGATCCGCCACAGGAGCACGAGCGCGACGAGCGCGCTGATCAGCTGCAGCGCCGTGAGGGTGATCTGCTCGACCCTCGGCGGACGCAGCCACTCGATGAGACCGGCCGCAGCGTAGGCGACGCCGATCGCGCCGAGCACGGCCCAGAGCGGTGCGCCGACACCTGCGCCGATCATCGCGGGCACGAGCGACAGGGCGACGAGCGAGGTCCACTGCCAGATGCGGATGCCGCGGGCGAAGCTCGCGAGCAGCATGACGGTGCCCGCGACAGCCGTCGCCGCCGCGGAGGTGAGCCAGGGGTCGATCTCCGGAGCGGCGAGTTGGGCGACTGCGTGCACGTCCAGTCCGCCGAACACGAGCCCGAGCCCGCCGACCGCCTCGGCCGAGAAGCGCAGGCCCCGTCGCGACAGCAGCCAGGCTCCGCCGAGGAACAGCAGGGTGATGAGTCCGACGATGACGCCGCGCAGCGCCTTGTCGGCGAGATCGGGGTTGAAGTAGGTGAACACGATCGCCGCGACGGCGAAGAGCCCGGCCCCCGCGGTGGCCAGCACGGACTGCAGCGTCGCGCTGCTCTGCGGGGCCGATGCGGATGCGGTCGCCGGATGCGAACCGCGCGGTGCCGACGACGGAGTCTGTGATGAGGCCGTATGCGGGCGGGGAGCCGCTCCGACCGGTGCGAGCGGGATGACGGGCAGGCGTCGCAGCAGCTCGTCACGGGCGCGCAGCGCGTTCGCGGCGGCGACCGAGGCGTTCCACACCTCGATCGCGACGGGACCGCGGAAGTCGGAACCGCAGCGGGCGCAGCATCCGTCTGACAGCATCCACTGGCACACCGGGCAGTTGGCGTCGTCGAGCAGCTGCCGGGCGACCGACTCGCCCCAGGTCGATACCTGCGTCGTCGTCATCACGGCTCCTGTCCGTCGGGCACCCAGCGCAGGATGTCGCCCGGCTGGCATTCGAGCACTCGGCAGATCGCGTCGAGAGTGGTGAAGCGCACGGCTTTGGCACGACCGTTCTTGAGGACGGCGACGTTGGCCGGGGTGATTCCGATGGCGTCGGCGAACTCCTGCACGCTCATCTTCTTGCGGGCGAGCTGCACGTCGAGGTCGATCACGATGGGCATCAGACGACCTCGGAGAGATCCTGCTCGAGCTCGAGCGCCTTGCGCAGGAGTCCGCGGAGCACGACCACGAGCAGCGCCAGCGCCGCGCTCACCACGACCCCGAGGACCGCGAGGAGCGTGAGCGAGAGCGACACCGCCCGGCTTGCGACGATCACGATGTACGAGGCGAGGATCAGCACGCCTGCCGAGATGAGCGCGGCGAGGATCACGTCGACATAGCGGAAGGCCTCGACGCGGAAGATGCGGTCGGCCTGCACGAGGGAGAGCAGGAACCAGATGCACACCAGCGTGACCTCGACGAGGCCGAGGAAGACGACCGCCCCGATGATGCCCGGGATCTCGAGCTGGGCGACATCGGGGTTCCGGCTGGCGGTGATGCGGGCGACTTCGGGGATCACGAGGACCTGACTGGCCACGAGGAGTCCGAGCAGGACGAGGATCAGCACCTGGAGGATGACGGTGACGCGAGGCTGCATGACGACCCTATCGATCAGCAATGGATATCTATCGAAAAACGATAGTGACTGTGCCGGCGCGGATGCTGCGGATCGGCTCTTCTCACAGCGGATCCGCAGGTCGGATGACCTCGGCCGTGGGGCCCGGAACCTCACGTCGGGTCGTCGTCCTATGCTTGCCAGGTGATGCAGCGCACTCCGCGGGTCGCCGTGCTCGGCCCGGTGAAGGTCGCCGCGGCCGACGGCATCCCGCTCGACATCCCCGGCGCGACGTCGCGCGCCCTCCTGGCGTCGCTCGCGCTCGGCGGCGGCGCATCCCGCAGCGTCGACGCGATCGCCGCCGACGTGTGGGGCGACGACCTGCCCGCAAATCCGCGCGGAGCAGTGCAGACCCTCGTGTCCCGGCTGCGTTCCCTGGCCGGAGCCGACATCATCCGCAGCGACGCGATCGGCTATGCGCTCGGCGTCGCCGTCGACAGCGACCTCGCGATCGCGAGAGACGCGGATGCCGCCGCCGCGCGTCTCCCGGAGGGCGATGCGGCGCGACTGCCGCTGCTGGAGCACGCCCTGTCGCTCTGGCGCGGAGAGGCGGGGGCGGATCTCGCCCACTCCCCCGTCGCGCTCGACCTCGCAGCCGCCGTGAGCGCACTGCACGATCGCCTCCGCGCGGCGCGCTCGCGCTCGCTCATAGTTCTCGGCCGCGCGGCCGACGCGATCCCGGCGCTGGCCGCTCTCGCCGACTCGAAGCCATACGACGAGGAGGCGCACGCTCAGCTGATGACGGCTCTCGTCGAGGCCGGGCGCGAGCAGGAGGCACTGGCCGTGTTCGCGCGGCTGCGGACCCGACTGCGGGATGATCTCGGCTCTTCTCCGAGCAAGGACACGAGCGCGTTGAACGCCCGCATCCTGCGCGGCGACGAGGCGACTGCGCCCGCGCGGGTGCGCATCGGGCTGCAAGCCGCTCCGAACGAGCTCATCGGCCGCGATGACGACGTCGAGCGCATCGAGGCACTGCTGGCGACCAGCCGGCTCGTGACGATCCTGGGCCCGGGCGGCCTCGGCAAGACCCGGCTGGCGCAGGCGGTGGCGGCGGCATCCGACGCGCCGGTCGTCGCGGTCGTCGCCCTGGCCGGCATCCGCGCCGATGCCGACCTGGAACCCGCCATCGGGGCGGCGCTGGGCATCAGCGAGAGTTCTGCCGGCAGCCGGCTGTCCGACGCGCGATCGCAGCCCGACCTGCGCACCCGCATCGTCGCGCTGCTGGGCGAGCGACCGGCGCTGCTCGTTCTCGACAACTGCGAGCAGATCATCGACGCGGCCGCGGCCTGGGCCGCCGACATGCTCGGCGCAGTGCCGACGCTGCGGATCGTCACGACCAGTCGGACGCCCGTCGCGATCGCCGCCGAAGCGGTGTACCCGCTCACCGCGCTGAGCGCGGGCGACGGCGAGGGCCCGGCGGTGCGGCTGTTCCTCGAACGGGCGCGTGCGGCGCGCCCCGACGCGAGACTCGACGGAGCGACCGTCGCCCGGCTCTGCGACCGCCTCGACGGACTGCCTCTTGCGATCGAGCTCGCCGCCGCACGCGTGCGCACCATGACCGCCGAGCAGATCGAGTCTCGCCTCGAGAACCGCTTCGCCCTGCTGACGAGCGGCGACCGCGCCGCGCCCGAACGCCATCGCACCCTGCAGGCTGTGATCGAGTGGAGCTGGGACCTGCTCGACGACGACGCCAGGAACGCGCTCGTCCGGTTGTCCCTTCTTCCGGCAGGCTTTTCGACGGTCTCGGCGTCAGCAGTGCTCGGCGAGAGCGCCGTCGACGACCTGCTCGACCGGCTGGTCTCCCAGTCCCTGCTCGCGGCGACCGATACCGGCACGGGTGTGCGGTTCCGCATGCTGGAGACGGTGCGCGAGTTCGGCCTGGCCCGGCTTGCAGCCTCGGGCGCCGAAGACGACGCGTGGCATGCCGTGCTGGCATGGGCAGGCGGCTTTTCCCGGATGCCGGGGGCTGCGCTGTTCGGCGAGTGCGCGCCGGTGCGCCCCGACGTTCTGGCAGAGCTGAACGCCGAGAACGACAACCTGGTCGCGGCGCTGCGCTACGCCGCAGAGAGCGGACTTTCCGCCGATGTCGTGCGGATCTTCTCTGCGCTGATGTCCGCGTGGGTCGTGCGCGGCGCGTTCACGGAGTTCTTCGGATTCACACCGATCGTGATCGCGGCGCTCGACGGGCTCGACCACGACGCGGTGTCCGCCGATCTCCTCGTGAGCGTCCTGCTGCCGTGCGGGCTGATGGCCCTCGTCGGCGAGGACCCGCGTGGGCTCGGCGCCATCAGCCGCCTGCGCCGCATCGCCCGCACGCCCGGCGTGATCTTGAGCCCAGCCTTGGCGGCGCTCCTGTCGGTGACCGTGCAGGTGTCGCGTCCGGAGCGGATGATGGCGGTCCTGCGGGCGTTGCGCGAAGAGCCCGAACCGGCCGCGCGCCTGGTCGGAGAGTTCCTCACCTCGCAGACGGCCGAGAACACCGGCGACACCGTCACGGCCGCTTCGTCGGCGCAACGCGCCTGGGAGCTGGCAGGAGAGATCGACGACCGGTGGATCGGCACGCTCGCGGCGAGCGCGGCGGCACAGGTCGCCGGCCAGTCGGGCCATCACGCGGATTCTCTCGTCTGGCTCGACCGTGCCCGACGCAGCGCCGAGGGTTTCGACGTGTCGGAGGAGCAGGTGCAGCAGGACTGGACGCGAGGCATCGCTCTGCTCGGCCTCGGCCGCCTGGACGAGGCCGAGAGCGTCTTCGAAGACGTGTCCCGTACGGCCGAGCTCACCCAGCAGGGGGTGGAGTACGCGGCGCTGGGCTGGTTCGGCCTCGCGGAGGTGGCGCGCACACGCCGTGACCTCGAGGGGGCGGTGGCAGGCTATCGACGATCTCTGGCCGGCTTCCCGTCGGGCGATCAGCGCGCCACCCCGTGGTACCTGGTGCTGCTGGCGACCCTCATCACGGCCTCGGTCGCCGACGAGCTGCTCCCCGCTGCTGACCTCGCGCGGTGGGCGAACCGCCTGCGGACACGGACCCTGGCTCTGCACCGTATGAATCCGACCTACGTCGACCGACCGGTGATCGGCACAGCGCTGGCGGGCTGGTCGTCGTGGGCGCTGACCACGCCGACCGAGCAGGATCGCGGTCTGCGGGGGCTGGCACTGGCCGAGCTTCTCGGCGCTCGACAGGATCTGCCGAGCCTGTCGCTCACGGCGCTGTTTGCACAGGCGCGAGGAGTGGTCGGAGCCGAGGCCGTCGCCGCGGCGCGCGCCGCGGCATCCGCTCTGCCATCCGAGCAGCTCGTCGATGAAACGCTGCGCGTGCTGACGCATCGAGTCCCCGGCCGCTGAGACCCCCGGGTTCGCGTCGAGACCCCCGGCTGGCGGGGTGCGCAGCAGGGGGTCTCGACGACAGAGCGGGGCTCGGCGGAACGGTGGGAGTCAGGCCCGGCGCATGTACGCCCGGACCGTGAGCGGGGCGAAGATCGCGACGATCACCGCGGCGCCGAGGATCGAGATCCAGGCGTCCGCTCCGAACACGCCGTTGTTGACGAGGTCGCGGACAGCGGTGACCAGGTGCGACACCGGATTCACGTTCACGAAGCCCTGAAGCCAGCCGGGCATGGTGTCGACCGGCACGAAGGCGTTCGACAGGAACGTCAGCGGGAACAGCACGAGCATGGAGATGCCCTGCACGCTCGACGCCGTGCGCGCGATCACTCCGAAGAAGGCGAAGATCCAGCTGATCGCCCAGGAGCATCCGATCACGAGCAGCCCTGCCGCCACGACCGCGCCGATGCCTCCCTCGGGGCGCATGCCCATGATGAAGCCCATGACGAAGGTGAGAGTCGTCGCGATCGCATAGCGGAGGGTGTCGGCGAGCAGCGCACCGGAGAGCGGTGCGATGCGCGCGATCGGCAGCGAGCGGAACCGGTCGAACACGCCCTTGTCCATGTCCTCCCGCAGCTGGGTGCCCGTGACGACCGAGGTGGTGATCACGGTCTGCACGAGGATGCCGGGGATGATCACGGGCAGGTACGACGCGACATCGCCCGAGATCGCCCCGCCGAAGATGTAGGTGAACATCAGCGTGAAGATGATCGGCTGAAGGGTCACGTCGAACAGCTGCTCTGGCGTGCGGCGGATCTTCACGAGTCCGCGGTAGGCCATGGTGAGCGTGTTCTGCACGCTCTGGCCGAGGCTGGTGCGGTTCTTCAGATGGCGCTCGGATGCCGGGACGATCATCCTGGCCGTCGAGGGCGCCGTGGCGATGGCGGTCATGCGTGCACCTCTTCCTTCTGTGCGTCTGCGTCTTCGCCGACCGTGGCCGGCTTTCCGGTGATGGTGAGGAACACCTCGTCGAGCGTCGGCTTCTGGACACTGAGCTCGGTGACCCGGATGCCGCTCTCCCGCAGGGTGATCAGGAGATCGGCGATACGGTTCGGGTCGGCCATCGGCGCCGTGATTCGCGCGGCCTCAGGCGAGAGCGTGCCCCGCACGCCCAGCATCCGCTCGATCGCGGTGAGCGCGTCAGCCGTGTCGGCGGCGTCCTCGAGACGCAGCTGCAGGCTCGAGGCTCCCACCGACGCCTTGAGCTCGTCGCTCGTGCCTTCGGCGACGACCTTGCCGTGGTCGATCACGGCGATGCGGTCGGCGAGCTGATCGGCCTCGTCGAGATACTGCGTCGTGAGGAGGACGGTCGAGCCGGTCGCCACGAGCTCGCGGATCGTGTCCCACATCTGGCCGCGTGTGCGCGGGTCGAGGCCCGTGGTGGGCTCGTCGAGGAAGATCAGGGGCGGCTGCGCGATAAGGGATGCGGCGAGGTCGAGGCGACGGCGCATGCCGCCCGAGAAGTCCTTGAGCGGGCGTCGGGCCGCCTCGGCGAGACCGAAGCGCTCGAGCAGCTCCTCCTGCTTGCTCTTGGCCTCACTGCGGCCGAGGCCGAGCAGCCGGGCGAAGATCATGAGGTTCTCGGTCGCCGAGAGCGTCTCGTCGACCGAGGCGAACTGCCCTGTGACGCCGATGAGCTGACGGACGATCTGCGGGTCTCGCACGACGTCGTAGCCGAAGATGCGGCCCGAGCCGCCGTCGGGTCGCATGAGGGTCGCGAGCATGTTGATGGTCGTCGTCTTGCCGGCGCCGTTCGGGCCCAGGACTCCGTAGACGGTGCCGGTCTTCACTCGGAGGTCGACGCCGTCGACCGCGCGGTTCTGTCCCGAACACCTTCACGAGTCCATCGGCCTCGACGGCCCAATCTGCGTTGTGATTTGTCATGGGGACAGCATCCGCTTGCCCGCTTGCACGACGCTGTCGCGGCGCTGTCGCCCGCTGTCAGGCGCCGCCCTACGATGAAACCGTCAGACCGAGTCGGGGCCGAAGGGCGAGTCGAGCGACTCGGTGAGCTCCGCCAGCATCGCCTCGATCTGGGGCTCGACGTGCTGCGAGATCGCCGCCTGGATGTGCAGGCGGTGTCGGAGCATCAGCCCGCAGATCTCCCGGCCGACCATGTTGGCGTACTCGTCGGCGAGGGCCACCTCCTGCCGGAGCGCGGCCTTCGCCTCGTCGCTCAGGGGCGGCAGCGGCGGCAGCTCCTCGGCTGCGTCATCGGCCATCCCCGCGATCGTGAACAGGAACGGCGCACCGGGCACCGGATCAGGATCGAGCGGGAGTCCGTCGAACTCGGGGTCGAGGTTCTCGGCCGGCCGGTAGCTGCGCGCCCTGTTGCGTGCGGCCTGCTGGTCGAGCTCGCGCTGCAGCATCGGCAGATTCCGCGCCGTGTACTCGGCGACCGCGCTGTCGACGATCGCCTTGATGCGGGTGGAGAGCCCGTGCTGAACCCCGTGCGGCGTGTTCGACGCGATGCCCGCTGCCGAGAGCACGGGGGAACCCAGGCAGCGGCGGCACGGCGCGACGCGACCGCGGTGGGTTGCCGGCTCCCAGCGCGGCACCCAGCGCAGCCAGGCCTCCACGGCCTGGTCGACCTGCGTCTCCAGTGAGCGCTCCACTCCTCAAGCGTAAGGCGCGCCGGGCGTGTCGTGCGCGATTCGCCGCGTCACTCGTCGCCGTGTTCCTCCCACGGCCAGCGCGGATGCTGCGCTCTGGTGCGCCGGAGCGCCACCCCGCTCCACGAGGCGACGGCGGCGGACAGCACCAGCACGGCACTCGCGCCACCTCGTACCAGGTCGCCCGCGACTGCGGTGGAGACGATCAGATCGCCGGTGCCCAGCAGCACCGCGATCCAGACGGCAGCCAGATGGACCAGCCCGGTGAGGATCGCGACGGTCGGAACCGAGAAGAACGACGGCCGCGCCGGACGCACCGCGAACCAGAGAGACAGGGCGAAGACCCCGACTGCTGCCGCCATTCCGATGATCCCCGGACCCTGACCGAGGTCGGTGACGGCGATGATGTCGGCATCGGTCGCGAAGCTCAGCGCCCCCAGACCGAAGACGGCCAGGGCGAAGAACCCGATCGTCGCGAGGGCGAGGGCCAGCAACGCAGAGACCCCCGCGGACGGCGGTCTGCGGGGGTCTGGCGAGGACATGCGAGTCTCAGCGGGCGAGCGTCGGGCCCGCCTCGAGCGTGCGCTCGTACTCGCGCTGCGCCTCGGCGTTCAGCTCGGTCTTGCGAGCGCCGCTGCGGGCGACCCAGGCGCCGAACCAGATCGTGAGCTCGCGCCCGAAGACGAACGCGGCGATCGCGAGCGGCGCGAGCAGCTGCTCGTTCACGAGCTGAGCGCCCTCAGAGGCGGTGAGCCGCCAGAACGGTTCCTGGACGAGCTGCCCGAGGATGTGGCCGCCGTAGGCGATGACTCCGACGATGATGCCGAAGATCACCCAACGACCCCACTTGCCGCGGTTGATGAAAGCGCCCAGCAGCCAGAAGCCGAGGTAGAAGACGACGACCGGCACCCAGAACCCGAAGGTCGTCAGTGGTGCGAGGGCCGCTTCTCCGAGGTTGTCGGCGGTCACGTCGCCGGCCAGCGCTCCGAGACCGAGGATCGTGCCGAGGTAGAGGATCGCGAAGGAGAGAGCGGCGAGCAGGCCGATCGCTCCGGCGGTGCCGCGGTTTCCGCGCTCACGCGGCGGCTCAGGAGCCTGCACGAAGATGGGCTGCTGCTGCAGCGGCACGACGATCGGCGTCTCGGCGGGCACCGGTTCGGATGGCACGATGCGTGTCTCGGTGTCGTCGGCCGTCGAATAGGCGTTGTCGGCCATCGTGGACTCGCTGTGCGAGACCGGAGTGTCGAGCACCGTGGTCTCGTCGTCCTGTGCCGCGATCTCGTTCAGCGCCGGAGTCGAGAACGTACCGGGGTGGTCGCGCTCGGCCTCTTCGAACGCGGCGAGATCGGCGTCGGCTGCGGCCGTCGCATCGGCGTCGCCCGCGGGTGCCTTGTCGGCGTCTTCCGCTGCCGTGTCTTCCACGGTTTCGGGGGTCTGGCCCGGCACCGCCGCGCTCGCCGCTGCGGCCGCGTCGAGACCGGCGTTCGCGCTGTCGACGACGTCGTTCACGTCGGCCGGCTGCTCGTGCTTCGGAACCTCGGGGTCACTCATGGGGTGCGCCTCTCATCGGATGTGATCAGTGCGAGGGTACCGCCGCGCGTTCGAGCGCCGTCGGAGGCGTGCCGACGTGTCGCTGAGCCCGGCGCGGATCAGGGCAGGATGCTGCGCATCCCCTCTCCGACGAACTGCGCCATCGCGGGCACGATCGGCAACGCGAACCACACCAGCCCGACGATGACCCCGGCGCACAGCATCCCCGCGATCCAGCTGATCGCCAGATTGCGTCCCCCCACTCGTGCCATGCCTTCACGCTACGGCTGCTCGTCCACCCGGGACGCACGCAACGCCGGGCGATGTATCAGTCGTGCACCATCGCGGGCGACGAGGCGTCCTCGGCGATCAGCTCCGGCTGCCCGGCGCCGTCGGCGGACACCGACCACACTCCCCCGTCGACGCCGTAGGCGACGGTGTCGTCGTCGATCCACGCGGCCTGATCGTCGACGTTGCGGTCCTCGGCAAGCGGCGTCTCCTGCATGGTCGCGAGATCCAGCACGTACAGCCGCCACGGATCATCGACGCTGTCGTTCACACGCTTCTTGAAGACGATCCTCGTGCCGTCGGGCGACAGCGACGGACACTCGACATTCTCACGCAGGGCGGTGGCAGACCACTCGCTCACGTCGCCCTCGACGAGGTACGTGGTCCCCGCCGTGGAGACCGTCGCGAAGAAGGTGTCGTCGTCTTCCGCGAACGTCACACCCCAGTAGTTGACGTCGACGCGGTGCACGCGCTCACCGTCGATGTAGAGCGGGATGCCCTCGAGGGAATCGACGATTCGTCCGGTGTCACGGTCGTAGATGCCGGTCCGCGTAGAGAAGTTCGTGCCGGCGTAGTTGTCGCCCGTGACGAAGACGGTCCAGGCCACCATCCGGCCCGAGGGCGAGACGCGAGCACGCGTCGGCACGCCGCTGTACGTGAAGGTCTCGGTCGGCGTGAGATCGGCGTCGAGCACCTCGACCTTGGTCGTCGGCTTCAGGCTGCCCTCGACGCTCACGCACACCGCGGTGTCACCAGCCGCGTAGAAGCGATTGCATTCGAGTCCCGTTCCCGTGCGCCCCGGGGCTCCGCCTCCGTCCTGCAGCACGACGGAGCCCTCGGAATCACGGACATAGAGTCCGTGGTCGGTCGCAGGCACGACGTCTCCGGCGGCGTGCACCCTGTCTCCGCTGCGGGCCACGGCGTAGAGCGAGTAGCCGATCCCGACGCCGGCGAGCACGAGCGCCGCGGCGCCCACGAGCACGACGCGCTTCCTCATCGATGTCACGCGAGCTCCTCCGCAGGGTGGCGATCGGGACGGATCAGCACCGCGGCCGCGATCAGCACCGCGAGGAGCGCGAGTGCAGCGGCGGCGAATGCGGCCGTCATGCCCCAGAACGTCCACGCCGCGCCGAACATGATCGCCGCGAACAGTCGACCGGTCGCCTGACCGGTCTGCAGCAGGGCCATGCCTCCCGCGCGCCGCTCGCGGGGAATACGGGGACCCGCGAGCGCCATCAGCACGCCGTCCGTCGCCGCGTAGAAGACGCCCAGCAGCGCGAGCATCAGCACCAGCAGGAACGGACCGTCGATAGGCAGCAGCAGTGTCGAGTACGCGCCGATCAGGGCGAGGTTGCCGAGCAGGAACGGCAGTCTCCGGCCGATCCGATCGGCTAGACGCCCCATCGGCACAGCCAGCAGGAGATAGACCAGAGCGCTGCCGAGCGGAAGCAGCGGGAAGAACGCGGCATCCAGCTGCAAGCGCTCCTGGAGACCGAGGTAGAGGAAACCGTCGCCGACCGTCGCGAGGCCCAGGATCGTGGCCGCGATCAGGAGCCGGCGGAAGACCGGCTCGCCCAGGATCCGCACGGTCTCGCGCAACGTGGGCCGGGGAGCACCGACGGGCATGGAACTGCGACCGGGCACGAAGGCGATCAGCACCAGCACGCCCAGGCTCGCGACGCAGAAGCTGACGATGAAGACCGCGTCGAAGGCATCCGCCAGCATCCACAGCAGTCCGAACGCGGCGAGTGGACCCAGCAGCGCACCCGCGGTGTCCATCGCGCGGTGCACGCCGAAGGCCCGCCCCTGGTGCGCGTCGTCGACGGAGAGGGAGATCAGTGCGTCGCGTGGAGCGGTACGGATGCCTTTTCCGATCCTGTCGACCGCGAGGGTCGCGGACAGCGCCACGGTCGAGGCTCCCGCGAGCAGGAGGAACGGCTTGCAGACCGCGGACAGTCCGTAGCCGATGCCGGCCACGAGCTTGTGCTGCGACCAGCGGTCGGCGACGTGTCCGCCGAGCAGGCGCACGAAGGCCGTGACGCCGTTGTACAGACCATCGAGGAAACCGAAGGCGAGCGGGGTCATGCCCAGCCCGATGACGAGGTACAGCGGGAGTACCGCCGTGACCATCTCCGAGGAGAGATCCGTGAGCAGGCTCACGACTCCGAGTGCGATCGCGGTGCTGCCGACTCCGGCCGCGCGGCGGCCCACCTGAGGGTGGACCGCCGCGCCGCCTTCGTCCTGCCGCGCTTTGCTGCCGGCGAGATACATGTCGTCAGTGGCAGGTGATCGTGCTGGTGTCGGCCACTGCACCGCCCACGGCGATGAGCTTCGTCGTCACCGAGGAGTCGGTGAAGTCGAGCTGCAGCACGCCGTACTTGTCACCCACGCGCTTGACGCTGTTCGGCTTGACGTTCTCGTAGCCGGTCAGGTTCACGCCGCCCATGCCGGCGACGATCTCGACCGTGCCGTTCGCCGCTGCCGCACCCGTCGCCGACTGCGGAGCGAAGCGCTCGTAGTCGTGATCGTGGCCGTTGATGACCAGTTCGACGCCCGCGTTCGCCATGAGTCCCCAGACCTCATCTGAGACGCCCTCGTTGCCGTGGGTGCCGGAGGTGAAGGCGGGGTGGTGGTAGTACGCCACGGTGCACTGCTTGGTGCTGGCGGCGAGATCGGCCTTGATCCAGTCGATCTGCGCCTGCTCGTCGAAGCGGTTGGAGTTCAGCGCGATGAAGTGCCAGTTGCCGTAGTCGTAGCTGTACCACATCTTGCCCTGCGGGGTCGCGCGGGCGCCGAAGTAGTCGCGGTACGCCTTCTCGTCGCCCTTCTCGGTCTCCTCGTTGTAGTCGGTGTCGTACGACTCGTGGTTTCCGGGCACCGGCCAGGTGTTGTTCTTGAACTTGCCCCACGACTTGTCGTAGTTGTTCATGAAGTCCTCGAAGTGGCCGTCGTCATAGGCCATGTCGCCCATGGTGATGTAGAAGGCGGGGTTCAGGGACTGTGCGAGCGTCGCCGTGGCGAAGTGCTGGCAACCGGAGCTGGGCGCCGAGCAGCCCGTGCCCGCGATGTCGCCCGCGCCGACGACGCGGAACGTCGTGCCGCCGGGGTTGCCTCCGTCGGTGCCGGCCGTGCCGTACGCCTCGACCTCGAACAGCGAGTAGCCGTAGGCGGTGCCGCGGGCGGTGCCGTAGATGCGCAGGTAGCGGCCGGTGCCGTTCAGATTCGTGAACTCGTCGGTGCCGCCGTTGCCCGCCGCTTCCGTGGCGAGCGTGCTCCAGGTGGCGCCATCGGCCGACATCTCGATGCGGTACTTGCTCGCATAGGCGGCCTCCCACTTCAGCACGACCTTCGAGACCGCGGCTCCGGTGCCGAGGTCGATGCGCACCCACTGCGGGTCCACGCCCTCGACGCTCGACCACCGGGTGGTCGCGTTGCCGTCGACGGCCTTCGCGGCTTCGAAGCCCGTGCCCTCGACCGTCGACGCCGTGACCGGCTTGTTCTTCGAGATCAACGCGGCGGTACCCGGCGTCGTGGTCGGGGTCGGAGTAGGGGTCGATGTCTGCGTGGGTGTCGGGGTCGGGGTCGGCGTGGAGCCTCCGCCGGTGCCTGCCGTGCCGTAGACCTCGGCTTCGTAGAGGGAGTAGCCGTAGGCGGTGCCGCGTGCGGTGCCGTAGATGCGGAGGTAGCGGCCGGTGCCGGTGAGGTTGGTGAACTCGTCGGTGCCGCCGTTGCCTGCGGCTTCGGTGGCGAGGGTGGTCCAGGTGGTGCCGTCGTTCGAGGTCTCGATGCGGTATTTGGAGGCGTAGGCGGCTTCCCATTTCAGGACGACCTTGTTCACGGTGGAGCCGGTGCCGAGGTCGATGCGCACCCACTGCGGGTCCACGCCCTCCACGCTCGCCCAGCGGGTGGTCGCGTTGCCGTCGACCGCCTTCGCGGCTTCGAAGCCCGTGGCCTCGACCGTCGACGCCGTGACCGGCTTGTTCTTCGAGATCAACGTCGCCGTGCCGGGGTTCTGCGTCGGAGACGCCGTCGGCGTCGGAGAAGACGTAGGGTTCGGGCCGCCGATCTCATCGAGCGGCCAGCGGGGCGTCGGGTTCGACGGGATGCTGAAGGCCTCGCCGTAGACCGACCAGTTCAACGGGGTGTCGAGGTTGAGGTTGCCCGCGCGGAGCCACACCCGCTGAGCCGTCTCGATGCGCGTGACGTCTTCGTGGGCCGCCTCCTTCTGCATCTCGATGACGCGAGCGTCGAGGAAGGCGTTGAGATACGTCGTCTCGTTGCCGCCCTCCGCCGGTGTCTTGGCCTTCTTCCTCGCCTCGGTGCGGATGTCCTGCATGCCGTCGAAGCCGTGCACGACCGCGGCGTCGTAGTAGATGAACTGGCCCAGTGCGCCGATCTTGTCGCTGAGTCCGAGATCGACCGAGGGGTCGAAGTACCATTCGCGGGTCAGGTCGCGCTGCGCACGCTGGAACGCGGCTTTGGCGCCCTCCGCCTTCCACGCCGCCTCATACGCGGACCCGAGACCGGCGTGCGAGTCGGTGCCGTCGACGCTGCGCAGCGCGGGGAGGTACTTCGCCAGCCCGTTGCTCGGGTACTTCTTCGTGTACCGCTCGACGAGCTCCAGCATGTCGCTCGTTCCCGAGGTGAACCCGATGATGCCGCCGGTGTAGCCGCGCCCGTCGTCGATGTCCTCGATGTAGTCGTACCGGTTGTACCAGTCGAGGACCGAGTTCTCGGCCGAGGTGACGATCTCCTGCGCGATCTCCCGCTTGACCGGGTCGCGCAGGCTGACGGTGGTGGCTGCCTGGGCTGAGGTGGCGATGAGGCCGCTGAGCGGTATCACGATCGCAGCAGCCAGCAGAGCCAGCAATGGTCGACGTTGACGCATGATTCCTCCGTGAGGGTTGGGGGGTAAAGAATGTTTAGGAAAGATTCTTTACGAAGAGTTATACCGGAGGAACGTTCGTCACGCAATGGGCGGATGGCGCGGTTCTCCTGCCGTTCATCTGCGCTGCAGGTCTGTAGCATGCGGAGTACCCGACCATGAGACATCGAGGACATCGTGCCCACTCCCCCGACCGGAACCAGCGTCGTCCGAGCCATCAACGCCCGTGCCGCCCTGCGGCTGCTTCTCGACCGCGGTCCCTTGAGCCGTCCCGAGATCGCGGCCCTGCTCGCGGTGTCGAAGCCCACGGCCTCGCACCTGCTGACACAGCTCCGCGAGAGCGGCCTCGTCAAGAGCGACGGCAATCGCGACGGGGCCGTCGGACGCGCGGCCGAACTGTTCAGCGCGAACGAGACCGCGGCGTACGCCGCCGCCATGGATGTCACTCCGGAGCGCACGGAGGCCGTCGTGATCGACTTCGCGGGCTCGGTGATCGGCGCTTTCTCCCTCGACACGCAGGACGGTGTCGAGGTCGACCCCGCCGCGCAGGTGCAGCGCGCCTTGACCGGCGCGTGCGCGGATGCCGGCATCGCCGCAACCGCTGTCCGCAGAGTCGTTATCGGCATCCAGGGCGCGATCGATCCGACATCCGACCGCCTGCGCTTCGCCGCGCATCTGCCCGGTTGGCAGCGGCCGGGACTCACCGTCGCCCTGCAGGACAGCGTCGGCGCTCCCGTCGACATCGAGAACGATGTGAACCTCGTCGCGATCGCCGAACGTGCGCACGGTGTCGCGACCCGCGACGACAGCTTCGTCGAACTGTGGGTGTCGGACGGCATCGGCATGGGGCTGATGTTCGGAGGACGCGTTCATCGCGGCCTCACGGGCGGGGCCGGCGAGATCGCCGAGCTGCCGGTGCCCGGCGCGCCCGTGCCGCAGGAGACGAACGAGTTCGGGGCGAGCGGCATGCAGGCGCTCGCCGGCGCACCTGCGCTCGGCCGCGTGCTGGCCGAGCACGGGTTCTCGGCCGACACTGCGGTCCAGGCCATGACAGAGGCGGTCGCCGCCGGCGGCGACGGCGCAGCATCCGCCCTCGACGAGATCGCCTCGCGGCTGGCACTCGGCCTCTCGGCGGTCGTCGCGATCGTGGATCCCGATCTCATCGTGCTCGCCGGCGACATCGCGCTGGCCGGCGGCGAGCGGCTGCGCAGCCTGGTGCAGCATCACCTGCACGCGACCGTCGTCGCCCGCCCTCCGGTGCTGCTGTCGAGCCTGGACGGCAACCCGGTGCTCGACGGCGCATTGCGACTCGTGCTCGAGCGCGTGCAGGACGAGGTTCTCGACACCGTCAGCGGCGGCCAGTCGAAGCCGGCGGGCGACGACTGACCGCGATCGCGGAGATCAGCCCTTGGTCGCGCCGGCGGTCAGCCCGCCGACGATGTACTTCTGCAGGAACAGGAACAGGATCATGACCGGGACGGCCGCCATCACCGCGCCGGCCGAGAACGCCGACCAGTCCGCGTAACGCGGGTTCGCGACGAGCTTCGTGAGCCCGACCACAAGGGTCTGCTTGTCGACGTCGACGAGCATGATGCTCGCGATCACGTACTCGTTCACGGTTCCGATGAACGACAGCAGCGCCACGACCGCCAGGATCGGAGCGACCAGCGGCAGGATCATCGTGAAGAAGATGCGCGCGTGACCCGCACCGTCGATGCGCGCCGCCTCGTCGAGCTCGATCGGCAGCGTGTTGAAGAAGCCGTACATCAGGTAGGTGTTCACGCCCAGCGCTCCACCGAGGTACACGAGGATGAGGCCGGTGTGCGTGTTCAGGCCGATGGCCGGGAACCAGTCGCCCAGCGTGGTCATGAGCAGGAAGATCGCCACGACCGCGAGCAGCTGCGGGAACATCTGCACGACGACGATCGTCACGAGTCCGACACGACGGCCCGTGAACCGCATGCGCGAGAACGCGTAGGCGGCAAGCGCGCCGATGAACACGGTCGACGCACCCGTGATCACCGCGATCAGGAGCGTGTTCAGGAACCACAGGCCGTAGGGGTTCTGCGGGTCGCTGAGGATGCGCACGTAGCTGTCGATGCCGATGGCCGAGAACAGCTGGTTCGACCCGGTCAACGTGCCCCGCGGGTTCAGCGAGGCCGACAGCACGTACAGCAGGGGGAACAGCGCGAACGCGCTGACCACGATGGCGACGAGGTGACGCCATCCGGTGTCGGCGAACCACTGTCCGAAACTGCGCTTGCGCGGGGCGAGGAGCTGCTCGTTCGTGACGGTGCGGGCGGTGCTCATCAGTTCAGCTCCTCGAGTGCCTTGGTCTTGCGGAAGCTGATGATCGAGATCGTCGCCACCACGATGAAGATCAGGATGGTGAAGGCGGAGGCCAGACCGTAATCGCGGTTCTGGCCGGTGAAGGCCACCTTGTAGACCATCGAGATGAGGATGTCGGTGTGCCCGACCGGGATGTTCACGTCGTCGAAACGGGGTCCGCCGTTGGTGAGCATGTAGATCAGGTTGAAGTTGTTGAAGTTGAACGCGAACGACGAGATCAGCAGGGGCGCGACCGTCACCAGCAGCAGCGGCAGCTTGATGCGGCGGAAGATCTGCCACGGGTTCGCGCCGTCCATGACGGCCGCCTCGTTGACCTCGGAGGGGATGCCCTGCAGCGCGCCCATGCACACGAGGAACATGTAGGGGAAGCCGAGCCACAGGTTCACGATCAGCACCGACACCTTCGCGAGCGTCGGATCCGTGAGCCACGGGATCTCGGCGCCGCCGAAGATCACCTGGTTGATGAACCCGAAGCTCTCGTTCATCATGCCGGCCCAGACGAGGGCGGAGAGGAAGGCGGGGAACGCGTAGGGCAGGATCAGGATGATCCGGTAGCCGTTGCGGAACCGCATCCTCGTGTTGTTGAAGACCAGGGCGAGCAGCAGGCCGAGGAAGAAGGTGGAGGCCACGGAGACGAGGGCGAACACGAACGTCCAGATCGTCACGGAGATGAGCGGACCGCGGATGGACTCGTCGCTGACCGCGCGCACGAAGTTGTCGAAGCCGACCGTCGTCTGCCAGCCGGGCAGCAGCTGCTCGCCGTCGTCGGCGGTGAAGGCCCCGGTGCCGAGATCCGAGTACACGGTGCCCGTGTCGGAGTCGGTGATGGTGTCGGCATCCGCGTCGTACTCGAGCGTCGAGATGTACAGGTACCCCTTCTGACCGTCAGGGGCGCGAAGGCTGCCGTCGTTGGGGTCGTCGCTGAAGGGCACCGACAGCTTCTCGAGCTCGGCCGACAGCGTGAACACCTTGGCGAGCGGAAGCGTGGTCCATCCATCGGTGGCGACCGCCTGACCGCCCTCGAAGTCGGCGTCGACCTCCTGCAGAGGCTGTTCCGCGGTGCCGAGCAGGGCGTCACCGGAGTCGGGGTCGGTGACGAGAAGGCCGTAGGTGCCGAACTGCTCGACGACGGTCACGGGGTATGTCGGCGAGTCCTCGACGCGTTCCTGTGCAGACGCGAGCAGCGAGGAGATCGCCTGATCCTTGGTGCCGTTGTGTCCGGTGCCGTAGTTGGTGAAGCCGATGTACCCCGTGTAGAGCAGGGTGAACACCTGGAAGATCACGAGGAAGATGATGCCGGGTGTGAGGTACTTCGCCGGGATCATCTTGCGGGAGAAGTAGATCCAGTTGACGAGCACGGCGACCACGACGACGACGCCGAGGATCAGCCACTCCTGATGCGTGAAGAGCACGTACGCCGCGTACAGTGCGATCGCGTCGACGACGGCGAGCAACAGGATCTTCAGCAGAGTCCAGCCGATCGGCGCGGATGCCGCTTCGGCGATCTTCGCGGCCTGACGCTGGCGCTTGGTCGGAGGAGCCGTGGGCTCGGCGGTGTCTGTCATCTCGTCCCCGTCGTGGAGCTGCCGGGGCGGACGGCTGCGTCCGCCCCGGCAGGTGGTGCTGGTGGTGTCTTACTTGATGGCCGCGGTCACGTCGTCGACGAGCTTCTGCCACGTCGTCTTCGGGTCCGCACCGTTGATGATCGCAGCCTCGGCCACGCCCCAGAACTGCCACACCGAGCCCATGGCCGGGATGGCCGGCATCGGAACGGCGTCGGCGCCGACGGCCTGGAAGCCGGCGATGATCGGGTCGGAGGCAGCCTCGTCTGCAGCAGCCGTGAGTGCGGGCAGGACGTTGCCGGCCTTGAACAGCTCGAGCTGGACGTCCTTCGTGCCGATGTAGTTCACCAGGAAGTCGTTCGCAGCGACCTTGTTCTTGGACTCGGCGCTGACGAAGAAGCCCTTGACGCCGGCGAACGGCGACGCGGTCTCACCGGTGGGGCTGGGGACGGGGTCGATCGCCACGTTGATGCCCGCGTCGACTGCGGCGCCGACGTTCCACGGACCGGTCAGCCAGAAGGCCGCCGTGCCGTCGAGGAACTGCTGCTTGGCGATCTCGCCGTCGACGTCGGTGTTGAGGTTTCCGGTGCCGTTCTTGCCTTGGGCGGCGAGCCAGTCGGCGAAGGCGAAGCCGCCCTCGCTGCCGAGCTGCAGGTCAGCCGAGTCGTAGCTGCCCGAGTCGTCGGTGCCGAAGACGGGGGCGCCGAATGCGGTCTGGAACGGATACAGGTGGTACGGGTTGCCCTCTGCGCCCTGTTCGACGACGAACTTGCCCTTGGAGATCATGTCGTCGAAGCTCGTGGCGGCCGCCGGAACGAGGTCGGCGTTGCGCAGCACGGCGATGTTCTCGACCGCGTAAGGAAGCATGTAGACGGTGCCGTCGTAGGTCGCGGCCTGGAGCGCGACCGGGAGGTAGTCGGACGCCGAGTCGCCGAGTTCGAGAGGCGCGACGACGCCGTTGGTGGACAGCTCGCCCAGCCAGTCGTGCGCGCCCATGACGATGTCGGGGCCCTTGCCGGTCGGGACCTGCTGGATGAAGTCGTCCTTCATGTCGTCGACGGACTTGCCGACGAGTTCGACCTTCACACCGGTCTTCTCCTCGTAGGAGTCAGCGGCGCCCTGCAGCGCGTCGACGCGCTCGGAGTCGACCCAGACGGTCAGGGCGCTGGCGGCGTCGTCGCCCTTCGAGTCGTCGTCGCTGCTCCCGGTGGAGCAGCCGGCGAGCGTCAGAGTCGAAACCATGGCGATCGCGCCGAAGGCGGCGATGCCCCTCTTGTTCACCTTCATTGGTGTGAGCCTCTCTCAGTGCGTGTGGCCTGCAGGACTGCAAGCGCTTACAGTATGCACCGACATCAGCCTGATGCGCAATGGAAGTCCGTGTCGATACCAGACTGTGACCGCATGCGAGTACATGCAACAAGGTGAAAGCGCTTCCAAGACTGCGCGGAAATGGGCGGGTCGCTAGACTTTTGCCATGGCTGACAGTTCCTTTGACATCGTCTCGAAAGTGGATCACCAAGAGGCAGAGAACGCCCTGAATCAGGCCCACAAGGAGATCGAGCAGCGCTACGACTTCAAGGGCACCGGTGCGTCGATCGCGTGGAGCGGCGAGCAGGTGCTGATCATCGCGAACACCGAGGAGCGCGCGAAGGCGGTGCTCGACGTGTTCCAGTCGAAGCTCATCAAGCGCGGCATCTCCCTGAAGAGCCTCGACTCGGGCGAGCCCTTCGCCAGCGGCAAGGAGTTCCGCATCGTCTCGAGCCTCAAGGACGGCATCTCCTCCGAAAACGCGAAGAAGATCGGCAAGCTCATCCGCGACGAGGGCCCCAAAGGCGTGAAGAGCCAGATCCAGGGCGACGAGCTGCGCGTGCAGTCCAAGAGCCGCGACGACCTGCAGGCGGTGATCGCATTGCTGAAGGGCAGCGATCTCGACATCGATCTGCAGTTCATCAACTACCGCTGAGGCGGGCTCGATCGGCAGGGAAACCGGCCGGATGCCGCGGGAACAGTCCGCGGCATCCGGCCGGTTCTCGTTTTCCCCACCTGCGATCGAATACTGATATACGGGTTTAGTTCGGAAAGACTGGGTACGTCGCATCCGGAGCGACAGACGATGTGTCTCGTGCATGATGCGCTGTCGGCTCAGCGCTGCGATCTCTGATCGCGGTTCACGCCTTGTGGGGACCGGGCCGGCTGACAGCTCCGTGCAATGCATCGACCATGGTCGGCGGGCGCCCCCTACGCTCGCCGACCACGGAAACATTTATTACGAACCATCTGGGAAATCCCCTGCCGCAGGACTCGTGTTGGCAATGCAGCGCACTTCGTGATGTAGTTGCCATCCGGGCGATTCATGGGGAACCCGGATATGGACATGCAACTGGGGGCGATCCATGAATAGAAGAGGACTGGGGTCCGGGCGCGGCGAGACGAAGCAGCTGCTCGCCGAGGAGGTCTTCGCGCATATCGCGTCGCAGATCGTCGACGGCACACTCGCGCCTGGGCAGCGCATCCGCGACGTCGAAGTGGCGGACGAGCTGCACGTGTCGAGGACGCCGGTCCGCGAGGCGCTGCAGCGCCTGGAGCGCCTGGGCATGGTGACGATGTACCCGAGCCGGTACACCGAGGTCACGGCGGTCACACCCGAGGTCGTCGCGCAGACGCTGGAGTTCGCCGGCTACCAGGCGGGAGTGACCACGCGCATGGGACTTGCCAGGGTCGACGACGCCGAGCGCGTGCATCTCGCCGGACTCGTGGAGGAGATGTACGCGGCGCAGGGCGGAAGCGACATCTCCCGCACTCGTTGGGCGGTGTTCTCTTATCTCAGCGATCGCTGCGACAATGCGCAGCAGCGATCCCTGATCCAGGACGCCGGCATCACCCTGTTCCGCAATCTGCGGGACTGGGATGTCCCGGAGGACGACCGGCAGCGGATGCAGCAGATCTATCGCGACTTCCGCGACGCCGTTCTCGACGGCGATGGCGACCGGGCCGAGCTCCTCGCCCGCGCGATGCACTACGTCTGATCGGCAGCCGCCCACCCGCGCACCCAGCGGTCGAGCCTCGCGTAGGCCTCCTCGCGGGCCTCGTGCCGTGAGAGGAACACGTCGTGAAGGGCGCCGTCGATGCGCTCGACCGTCACGGTCGGACCGAGTTTCAGCGCCGCCTTGGCGATGTCGTCGACGACCAGCACCGTGTCGGCGGACGTGAGATCGGCCGACCATCGGGTCGGTGTCGCGGAGCGCGCCGACAACAGCACGCACACCGGCACGGCGATCGAGAGGCCGGCCGCGACTTTCGCGTGTCCGGCCAGGATGGCGCGGAACCACCCGGCGTGCACCGCCATGGTCTGCACCGGGCGCCAGGCCAGATTCACGTCCACCGGATCGTCGGGATCGGCGACTTCCTGCTGTGCCCGCGTGTAGAAGCCGAGATCGACCTGTGGTGCGGCCTCGAGAGGACGCAGCCGCGCCTGAAGTTCGGCCATCGGCGTGATCAGCGGACGGACCGACGCCACCTGGAACTCCAGCCACGGACTGTTCAGGATGACGGCATCGGCGGCGCCAGGGTGCCGCGAGGCCCACAGGCTCAGCGTGAGTCCGCCGGTCGAGTGCCCGAGCAGGACCAGACGACGGCCGGATGCCGTCCCTTCGGAGCCGCGGCCCATCGCCACGAGAGCCGCTTCGATGTCCTCGTCGTAGGTGGAGAGATCAGTGATGTAGCCGGGCGTCTGCCCCTGACGCAGGCTGCGGCCGTACTTGCGCAGGTCGAGAGCGAAGAACCGCGCACCGCGCGCTGTCCAGAAGCGGGCGAGGCGCTTCTGGAAGAAGTAGTCCGACCAGCCGTGCACATAGAGCACGTCGACATCGTCGAGCGGGCGCCGCCTTGTCAACGGGTTCCTGAACCTGCCGAAAGGTCTGTCCCACCAGCCGGACTCAGTCGGCAGCGCTCTGACCAGCGTCGCGACCACCGGGCCTTCGTGATCGTCTGCGAGTTCGAGCGTCCGCTGCGCGAACTCGTCGCCGAGGACGTCGGGGATCCACTCAGACATGCGGCCAGGCTAGCCGACCGCGATCACTCCCCGCGGGAGACCCGCACCATCACGTCGCGCGGGACGACCTTGACCCGTGCGCGCTCCTGTGGGGCGCCCAGCGCGATCTCATGCTCGTCGAGTCGGTGCCAGCCCTCGAGGTCGGTCCACTTCACGCCACGCTCCTCCAGGAGCGCGGTCACGGAGTCCTCGGAGGGATCTTCAGGCTGCCACCAGGAGCCCTGGTCGTTGATGATGTGACGGACAGTCTCCATGGCGTCGGACTTGGTGTGGCCGATGAGGCCGACCGGTCCGCGCTTGATCCAACCGGTCGCGTAGATGCCGGGAACGCGCTGGTTCGAGTCCTTCGCGAGGACCTGACCCTCGCGGTTGGGGATCACGCCGTGCTTCTTGTCGAACGGCACACCGGGCAGCGGCGAACCGAAGTAGCCGATGGCACGGTAGAGCGCCTGCATCGGGACCTCGCGCAGCTCGCCCGTGCCGATCGCGCCGCCCTGACCGTCGGGCTGTGTGCGCTCGTAGACGAGGGCTGCGACCCGGCCGCTCTCGTCGGTGCGCACCTCGACCGGACGCGCCCAGAAGTGCAGGTGCAGTCGACGGGATGCCGTACCGCCCGCGTTGTTCACGGAGTCGCGCTTGCGCCACGACTGCAGCACGCGATCGATGACCATGACCTGTTTGTTGCTGGCGACGGCATCCTTCGACGCCTCGTCGTAGTCGAAATCCTCGTCGTACACGACCATGTCGACGTCGCGCAGTTCGCCGAGCTCGCGCAGCTCCAGCGGGGTGAACTTCACCTGAGCGGGCCCGCGTCGACCGAACACGTGCACATCGGTGATCCGGCTCGCCGAGAGCCCCTCGTACACGTTCTCGGGCACCTCGGTGACAAGCAGATCCTCCGCGTGCTTCGCGAGCATCCGCGCGACATCGAGGGCCACGTTGCCGTTGCCCAGCACGCCCACGGATTCGGCGTCGAGCGGCCACTCGCGCGGCACGTCGGGGTGGCCGTCGAACCAGCTGACGTAGTCGGCCGCGCCGTAGGAGGCGACCGCGTCGATCCCGGGGATGTCGAGCGCGGTGTCGCGGATCGCGCCAGTCGCGAAGATCACCGCGTTGTAGTGCTTCTTGAGATCGTCGAGCGTGATGTCCTCACCGAAGCGCACGTTGCCGAACAGGCGGATGTCGCCGCGGTCCAGCACGTCGCGCAGAGCCGTGATGATGCCCTTGATGCGCGGGTGGTCGGGGGCGACGCCGTAGCGGACGAGCCCGTAGGGCGCGGGAAGCTGCTCGAACAGGTCGATCGACACGTCGAACTTGCGCTCGGCCTTGAGCAGGATGTCGGCGGCGTAGATGCCGGCGGGGCCTGCGCCGACGATGGCGAGTCTGAGCTTGGTCATGAGGGTCCTTTCCTCACGCTGCGCGTGCGCGCGGCGGCATGGGGTCAGCGGGAGCGCTCGGCCAAGGACTCGGCGAAGCGGGTGAGTGCTTCTCGCACCGTGCCCTTGGGCAGCGGGGCGAGCGCGTCGATGGCGTCGCGGGTCCAGGTGAGGGGCGAGCTCGAGGGTCTTCTGCGTCGAGCCGTGATCGCGCAGCTCGGTGAGCGGTCCGTCGAGGATCGAGGGGTCGGCGCCGTCGGCGATGCGCGCGACTCCGTCGTCGATGCGCGCCGCGAGTTCGGCGGATGCCGCGTCGGGCTCGGCCTTCAGCAGCAGGTAGGGCATGGTCGGCACACCGGCACGCAGATCGGTGCCCGGCACCTTGCCGGTGTCCTCTGGCTTCGCGGAGAGGTCGATCACGTCGTCGAGGAGCTGGAATGCGACGCCGATCTTCTCGCCGTAGACCCGCATCGGCTCCTCGTACTCGCTGGGCGCATGCGAGAAGATCACGCCGGCCTGCGTGGCTGCGGCGATCAGCGAGCCGGTCTTGTCGGCGAGCACCTGGATGTAGAACTCGATCGCGTCGTCACCGGGCTGCGCGCCGAGCGTCTCGTGCATCTGGCCGAGGACGAGCCGCTCGAAGGTGTCGGCCTGCAGGCGGATGGCCCGGTCGCCGTGACGGGCCATGAGCTGGCTGGCACGGGAGAACAGGATGTCGCCCGTCAGGATCGCGATGTTGTTGCCCCACACGGTCTGCGCGGCGGGAACGCCGCGGCGCCGATCGGCGCCGTCCATCACATCGTCGTGATACAGCGAGCCGAGGTGGGTGATCTCGAGCGCCTTGGCGATGTCGATCACGGCATCCGTGTTGCCCTCGCCGAGCTGAGCGGCGAGCAGGGTCAGCACGGGGCGGATGCGCTTGCCTCCGGCCTCGTAGAGGTAGCGGCTGGTGACGTCCGCGAGCGGGTCGGCGACGCGCACATCCTCGGCGAGCCCCGTCTCGACGAGCTCGAGCCCGTCCTCGATGGAGCGGGCGACGCGGCGCGCGGCCGGGCCGATGAAGATGCGGTCGCTGAAGCCGAGACGGCTCGCCAGTCGCGAACCCGGGGCGATGGGGCTCGAAGTCACGGATCCAGCCTACCTGGGTGCGATCACTCGGGCTTGCGGGCCCGGTGCAGGGCGACGATGCCGAAGGACAGGTTGCGATACGCCACGTCGGTCCAGCCCGCCTCGCGGATCCATGCCGACAGAGCGCGCTGGTCGGGCCAGTCGCGGATGGACTCGTTCAGATAGTCGTATGCATCGCCGTTCGTGCCCGCGACGCGCGCGACGCGGGGCAGCACCTGAGCGTTGTAGAACCGGTAGGCGCCGCGGAAGAGCTTGCCCGGTGGCGTCGAGAACTCGTTGATCACGAGCCGCCCGCCGGGCTTGGTGACGCGGAAGAGCTCGCGCAGCGCCTTCTTCGGGTCGTTCACGTTGCGCAGCGCGTATGACATCGTGACGGCGTCGAACTCGGCGTCGCCGAAGGGGAGGTTCGTGGCATCTGCTTCGACGAACGACAGATTGCGCATGCCGCCGTGTCGGCGCTGGCCCTCTGCGAGCATCCCGGGCGAGAAGTCGGCCGCGACGACCTCGGCGCCGCTGCGGGCGAGGGAGGCCGACGACGAGGCCGTGCCCGCACCGAGGTCGAGGATGCGCTCCCCCGGCTTCGGGGCGACGGCGCGCGTCGTCGCGGCGCGCCAGAGCGCGTCATTGCCTACCGTCATGGCCGTGTTCGTGCGGTCGTAGCCGGCCGCGACCTGGTCGAACATGCCGCTGACGCGGGCGGGGTCCTTGCCGAGATCTGCGCGATTGGGCTCTGTCACGCCTTCAGTCTAGGCGGGCCTCGCTGGACGCTCCCCCGCCTAGGCGGGTCGGTCGAGGCCGAGGGCGACCAAGCGGTCGAGCCAGACATCCGCGGTGGCATCGTCGAAGGGCGGGAGCTGTTCACGCACCTGCTGCTCCAGCTCGAGCGCCAGCGCTTCGAGGTGGGTCATGATGTCAGCCGGGTAGCCGAACTCGGCACTGTGCTGCGCCCACTCGTCGCGGTCGTCGACCCAGGTTCCCCGCTCGCCCACCACGCGGACGACATCGAGATCCATGTCGACGCCGGTCGCGAGCAGCGGATCGTCCGACCAGCGCACATCCCACCCCAGGTCGATGTAGATGCGCATGCCCTTGGGATGATCGCGGTTCACCGTGAGCGCGTAATCCTGCCGGCCGGCGGGGATCAGGGTGACGTTGGGGCTCCAGGTCGTGAACTCGCGCCCCGGCCGCGCGCTGTGCCATCCGACCGGCTGGCCGATCCAGTCGCCCCACTCGTCTGCGCCGAGGTAGACGCACTCGTGCCGCCAGTGCGGCGAGTCGTCCCATTTGCGCCACTGCGTGATCATCTCGGTTCCGGGTGCGGGACGTCCGTCGCTCATGCCTTCAGCGTACGTTCCCGTGCCGGAATCGCGATCTCGCCTCGAAGGTAGGCTGGAAGGGTGAGCACGAGGCTGGTCGTGGAGACCCGCGAGATCGACCCGGTCGAAGACCTTCTGGCGTACGCCGACCCCGCTGTACCCCTGGCGTGGCTGCGCCGCGGCGACGGCATCGTCGCGGTGGGTTCCGGCACCGTCGCCGAGATCCGGGTTCCTCCTGGCGAAGACGTCGCACGCTCGGCGATCATCGCCTCGGCCTGGCAGGAGCTCGTGCGGGACGCCGAGATCGACGACCCGCTGGGCCTCCCCGGCACCGGCCTCATCGCATTCGGTGCGCTCACGTTCGATGAGGACTCGAGCGCCGACAGTGTGCTCCTCGTCCCCTCCACCGTCATCGGGCGCCACCGCGGGCGCAGCTGGCTGACCCGCATCCGCTCCTCCGATTCCGACGCGTCGCATGTGGCGGATCCGCAGACCTACGGCCCGCACTGGGCGGGAACCGTCGGCCCCGGCGCACAGAGCCCCCAGGGGTATCAGGACTCGGTGCGCGGCGCGCTCTCCCGCATCGCCGACGGCGAGCTCAGCAAGGTCGTGCTCGCGCGCGACCTCACCGGCAGCATCCCCGCCGGGTCCGATCTGCGCCGACTCGTGCGCGCCCTCTCGAGCGGCTACCCCGACACCTGGGCGTTCGCGGTCGACGGATTGATCGGTGCGAGCCCCGAGACGCTGGTCACCGTGCAGAACCGCACGGTGACGGCCCGCGTGCTCGCGGGCACGATCGGCCGCGGACCGGATGCCGACGCCGACACCGTCGCCTCGGCCCACCTCGCATCGAGCACGAAGGATCTCGATGAGCACGAGTACGCCGTGCAGAGCGTGCTCGCCTCGCTGCGCCCGCACACGCGTGTGCTGGCAGCGAGCGAGCAGCCCTTCCTGCTGAAACTGCCGAACCTGTTCCACCTCGCGACCGATGTCGAGGGAGAGCTCGCCGAGGGCGAGTCGTCGCTCGACCTGATCGGCGCGCTGCATCCCACCGCCGCGGTCGCCGGCACCCCGACCCCTGCGGCGATCGCCGCTATTCGCGAGCTCGAGCCCTTCGACCGTGGCCGCTATGCCGGGCCGGTCGGCTGGGTGGATGCGTCGGGCAACGGCGAGTGGGCCATCGCGCTGCGCTGCGCCCAGTTCACCGCCGGCGCCGAGGACATCGCGGTCACGGCCTATGCGGGTGCGGGTATCGTCGCCGGGTCCGACCCCGAGTCGGAGCTGCTGGAGACGCGGGTGAAGTTCCGCCCGCTCGTCGACGCGCTCGCCTGACGCCTAGGACCGCAATGGTCGTTGAGCGAGCGAAGCGAGACGAAACGCGCTTCTCCGGCCCGCGCCACGGGATTGAAACCGCGTTTCGTCTCGGTCGCTGCGCTCCCTCGCTCAACGACCACGGGGGCGACGGGCCTCAGCTGGCGGCGAGGCGCTTCTTCTCGGCCGCCACGTCGAAGTCCGCCTTCGGCCACTGCGGGTCGATGTCTTCGAGGGCCGCGAGCAGCAGCTCCTGCACCGCGAGCCGGGCGTACCACTTGGCGTTCGCCGGAACCACGTGCCAGGGCGCGACCTCGGTCGAGGTGCGCTCGAAGACCGTCTGATACGCGGCCATGTACTCGTCCCACAGCAGCCGCTCGTCGACGTCGCCCGGGTTGTACTTCCAGTGCTTGTCCGGCCGCTCGAGCCGCTCCATGAGGCGTTCCTTCTGCTCGTCGCGGGAGATGTGCAGCATGACCTTGACGATCCGGATGCCGGATGCCGCGGCATCCGCTTCGAACTGATTGATCGCCGCGTATCGCCCCTCGATCTCCTCCGGCGCCGCGAGTCCCCGCACTCGTCCGATCAGCACGTCCTCGTAGTGTGAACGATCGAACACCCCGATGAACCCGGGCTCCGGCAGGCGCTTCGCGATGCGCCAGAGGAAGTCGTGCGAGCGCTCCTCGTCGGTCGGCGCCTTGAACGCGGTGAGCGAGACGCCCTGGGGGTCGACCCCGCCGACGACGTGACGCACGATGCCGCCCTTGCCGGCCGAGTCCATCGCCTGCAGCACGAGAAGCACCGCGTCCTTGGCGACGCCGGCGCGGCTCTCGGCGAACAGTCGCTCCTGCAGCTCGTTCAGGTCGTCGAGCCCGGCCGCGAGAGCGCGGGCGCCCTCGGCTTTGCCACCGGAGAACCCCGGCTTGCTTTCAGGGTCGACATCGGCGAGACGGAATCCCTCACCGACCTGCAGCTCGCGTGTCCAGGCATGTGCGTTCATGCACACATCATGCCAGTCAGCGCGGCAGCGGCACCTCGATCAGCTGCCGCCCCGCTGCAGGCGTCGTGAGCACCTGATCGAGAGCGGCCCTGGTCGTCACGCGGTGGTAGGCCCAACCGTAGGCGAGAGCGAGATGCTCGAGGTGCACGTCATGCGGAGTGTAGAAGGCGCGATCCAGGTCGGCTGGCGGAGCGGATGCGGCGACCTCGAGGCCGTCGAAGATCGTGCCGCCACCGTCGTTGCCGACGATCACCTGCAGCCGGGGCTGCGGTTCGTCGGGCGGCAGCAGCAGTGCGCCGACGTCGTGCAGGAAGGCGAGATCTCCGAGCAGCACCCGGGTGATGCCCTGCGCGCCCTCGGCCTGCGAGGCCGCAGCGATGCCGGTCGCCGTCGCGATGATCCCGTCGATGCCGGCGAGTCCGCGGTTCGCATGGACGGGCACCTTCTTGCCGCCGAGCACCGAGTCGGCCACGCGGACGAGGCGCGAAGACCCGAACACCAGCCGGTCGTGCGGCCATGTCGCCCGCCACACGGCGTCGACGAGCAGCTCGCGGTAGAGCGGGCGGCGCACCGCCTCGAGTTCGGCCTGCACGGCGTCGCGACGCGCGGTGAAGTCCTTGGAGGCGAGCCCGTCGACGTCCGGAGCGCGCTCGCTGAGATCGACGGCGAGAGCGGCGGATGCCGCCATCCATGCGCCGAGCCACTCGCGATCCGCCTCGCCGGGCGCGACCGAGACGGATGCCGCTGGCGTGGTCCGTCCGTTCAGATCCAGCGCCTCTCCCCCACGACGCACCGCGATCACCTCGACCTCGGAGCGGGAGAGCAGGCGGGCCGCTTCGCGGCTGAGGGTCGGGTGCCCGAGCACCACCGCGCGTTCGATCCGTCCGCCCAGCGCGGGGTCGTTCAGCAGCGCCCGGTATCCGTGCACGACGCGGCGTCCGAAGCGCGCCCCGCTCACGATCTCGGCGATCAGCGGCCACGAACCCTGGTGCGCGATCTCCTCGGCGTCGGCACCGGCGTCAGCCCCGGCGATCACGACGGTGCGCGGTCCCTGCTCGAGCACCCTCGCGGGCTCGGCGACGCGCAGGGGCACGGAGCCGGGTTCGACCTCGAAGAGCGGCACCGTTCCCGACAGCGGCTCACGCGCGGGCAGGTTCAGATGCACGGGGCCGGCGACGCCGGGCAGTCCGCCCTCGGCATCCGCTCCGCACGCCACCGACACTGCACCGGCCGCGAGACCCGACCAGTCCCCGTCGCCCGGCACGGGCGCGTCGAGCGACAGGCGCACGAACGGCGTGAACACCCCTGGTTGGATCGTCGCCTGATTCGCCCCGACACCGCGCAGTTCGGGCGGCCGATCGGCGGTGAGGAGCAGCAGCGGGACGCCGGCGTGAAAGGCCTCCATCACGGCAGGGAGCAGGTTCGCCACGGCGGTTCCCGAGGTGCAGACGACGGCCGTCGGAGCGCCGGTCTCGCGCGAGAGCCCGAGGGCAGTGAAGCCCGCGACCCGCTCGTCGATGCGCACGTGCACGCGGAGCAGGCCGCGTCCGTGGAAGTGCACCGCCGCGAGGGCGAGTGCCTGGGACCGGGATCCCGGCGAGAGCACGAGATCGCGCACGCCGTGCGCGATGAGGTCTGCAATCAGGGAGGCCGCGGCATCCGTCGCCGGAGAAGCCCTCACGGACGCGCGTCCGGGGCGTCGCCCTCGTCCTCGAGACGCGCGAGCTCGGCCTCGAGCTCGGCGATGCGAGCGTCCTGTTCCTTCTTGTCGATGCTCCGCAGGAACGCGGGGTCGTCATCGGGTGCGTAGGGCCGCGCGTCCTGGTCATCGGCGCGCCGGCGTCCGATCGTGAACCAGAGGATCCCGCCGATCACCGGGACGACGATGACGATCGCGATCCACACGCCCTTGGGCACGCCGCGGTGCCGCGTCGCCGGCTGCACGGCGCAGTCGACGATGCTGAACACCCAGAACACGGCGGCCAGAAATCCACCGACGATCAACAATCTCGCCACCCTTTCAGTGTAGGCGCGTCACGACGCCCGGGGACCGCGTACCCCGCGTTGTTAGACTGCGCGGATCATGCCTCGCCCGCAGCTCTCGCACCGGACCGAGCGGATGCTGATCGTCAGGGTCGCCATCGCTCTCGGCCTCGCCGTGCTGCTCCTCGTGGGAGCCTGGTCGAACTCCCATGGCGAGAGCCGCGCAGGTTCCGCCCTCTGCCTGGCGTCGGGCGTCTCGGCGAGTTCGGTCTCCGATCATCAGGAGATCGCGGCGACCGACACCGCCATGCCGGACGCGGGCCTCGTCGGCATCTGCGCGCTCGTCGTCTTCCTGCTGGTGCTGGTCGCGCTGCGGCTGCTCAGCCCGCGGACGGCGTTCTGCCTCGGACGGAACGCCGTCGCATCCGCTTCTCCTCGCGCCGGCCCCACGACGTTCCCGCCTGCCCTCACTCTCGCGCAGCTCTCCCTCTCACGGACCTGATTCCGGGCGCTCCGCGCTGCCCCGATTCACTCACCCCTGTGTCTGGAGACCCCATGAAGACCTCGTTCAAAGCCGTCATCATCACCATCGCCGTCATCGTCCTGCTCGCCCTCGCCGCCATCGTCTACGCCATGAACCAGCAAGCCCAGAAGCCCACCGGAGACGGCGAAACCGTCCGTCCCGATTCGCACGTCCTCGACGAGGGAGGAGCGGATGCGGTCACCCTCGTCGAGTTCCTCGACTTCGAGTGCCCGTCGTGCGGGCAGTTCTTCCCGATCGTGGAGGACCTGCGCGAGAAGCACGACGGCGACATCACGTACGTCGTGCGCTACTTCCCGCTGCCCGGCCACATCAACTCCACCCAAGCCGCGCTCGCTGCGGAGGCCGCGGCTCAGCAGGATCGCTTCGAGGACATGTACCGCACCCTGTTCGAGACGCAGCAGCAGTGGAGCGGGCAGCCGACCGAGACACCCGAGGTGTTCCGGACGCTCGCCGAGGACCTCGGTCTCGACATGCCCGCCTACGACGCGGCGATCGCGGATCCGGCCACGCTCGAGCGCGTCCTCTCCGACAAATCCGACGGAGAGGCCCTCGGCGTGCAGAGCACCCCGTCGTTCTTCATCGACGGGGAGCTGCTCGAGCTCACCGCGTGGGGCGACCTGGAGACCGCGATCGAGAAGGCGCTCCAGGACTAGGCCTCGACGGCGACCGGCTGCCCTGCCACGCCGAGCGTCTCGCGCAGCGTGGCACCCTCCTCGTACGACGTGCGGTACGTTCCGCGTTCCTGCAGCAGCGGGATGACCCGGTCGGTGAACTCGTCGAGACCGTGCGGAGTGAGGTGGCCGACGACAGTGAACCCGTCGGTCGCCCGTTCCTGCACATAGCGGTCGATGTCGGCGGCGACCTGGTCAGGCGTGCCGACGAAGGTGTGGTTCGCGGTGAGCCGGATGATGAGATCGCGGATGCTGAGCTTCTCGGCTTCGGCGACCTCGCGGAGCTTGGCGATCCGGCTGCGCACCGCCGCGTGCCGGTTCGCGAAGCCCTGCGCCGACTCGGCCCCGGTGTCGGGCTCGACGTCGGGCAACGGTCCGTCGGGATCGTAGCCGCTGAAGTCGCGGTTCCAGACCTGCTCGAGGTAGGTGATCGCCGTCTCCGGGCGCACCTGGGCGAGAGCGATCTCGCGCGAGCGCTCGCGCGCTTCCTCCAGAGTGTCTCCGAGCACGAACGACGCCGCGGGGAGGATCTTGAGGTCGTCCTCCTGACGCCCGACCGCAGCGAGGCGTCCCTTCACATCGCGATAGAACTCCTGCGCATCCTCGAACTCGGTGTGCAGCGAGAAGATCACGTCGGCGTGCGCGGTGGCGAAGTCGCGGCCGTCGGCCGAGTCGCCGGCCTGCACGATGAGCGGGCGATGCTGCGGCGATCGCGGCACGTCGAACCGCGCGTCGATGTCGAACAGGTCGCTGCGGTGCGCGACCTGCTCGATCGCGTCCCGGCGCAGGAACTCTCCGGTGTCGGCATCCGCGAGGATCGCATCGTCACGCCACGACGCCCACAGCCGCTTCGACAGCTCGGCGAACTCGGCGGCCCTGCGGTAGCGGTCGCCGTGGTCGAGGAACCCGCCGCGGCGGAAGTTCGCCCCGTGGAACGCGTCGGAGCTGGTCACGGCGTTCCACCCGGCACGGCCGTTCGAGAGGTGGTCGAGGGTCGCGAGTTGGCGGGCGAGCTCATAGGGCTCGTTGAAGGTCGTGCTCAGCGTGCCGACGAGCCCGATGTTCTCTGTGACCGCGGCCAGCGCGGCGAGGATCGCCAGCGTGTTCGGGCGCCCGAGCACGTCGAGATCGTGGATGCGGCCGCGGTGCTCGCGGAGGCGCAGGCCCTCCGCCAGGAACAGATAGTCGAACAGCCCCCGCTCGGCGTTGCGTGCGAAGTACTCGAACGACGAGAAGTCGATCTGGCTGCCTGCCGTGGGGTCGGTCCATACGGTGGTGTTGTTCACGCCGGGGAAGTGCGCGGCGAGGTGGATGCGACGGCTCATGCGGAGACCTCCTGTGCGGCGAAGCGACTGGACCGGAGCGGCAGGCCCAGACGCTGCCGCAGAGTGGGCGAGGCATCGTCGTCGTGCAGGATGCCGGCGGCGCGCGCCACCGGGATCACCTGCTCGGTGATCGCGGTGAGATCGGCCGGCAGGCGAGCCGGGCGCAGGCGGATGCCGTCGACTCCGGCCGCGGCGAGGGTGCGGATCTCGTCGATGATCGTGGCCGCCGTGCCGATGGCGATGTGGGCATCGGTGGCGATCGGCGCCCGTTCCTCCAGGCGATCCCAGGCCTCGACGGCGGCCGCTTCAGTCGCCTCGATCAGCACGAGAAGGTCGGCGAACACGCGCAGCCTCTCTGGTTCGTCACGCACCTCGGCGGCGGCCTGCTCGACCTCGGCGACGATCACCGCCGCCTCCTCGGCGCCGCCAGGGGTGATGAACACCACGTCCGCGTGCTCCGCGGCGAACCGGTGCGGGATGCTCTGATGTGCCAGGGCGGTGATCAGGGGCTGACCCTGCGGCGAGCGCGGCACGATAGAGGCGCCGGTGATCGAGAAGAACTCCCCCTCGAAATCGGCGTTGTGCACCCGTTCCCGATCGAGGAACCGGCCCGACTCGACGTCGCGGATGATCGCGTCGTCCTCCCAGGAGTCGGCCAGGCGACGGATCGCGTCGACGACCTCTCCAGCCTCGCGGAACGCCGCCTGCCACGCGGGGTCGTCCTCGACGTGGCCGGAGGCGGGGAACCCGACGGGTCCGTCGCCTCGCCGGCCGAAGTTCGCCCGCTCCTGCGGAGAGGAACCGGCGACGATGCGGGCACCGGCCCGTCCGAGGCTCGCGTGATCGAGGGTCTGGAGGCCCGTCGCCAGGTGGAACGGCTCGGGATGCGTCGTGGTCACCGTGGGGATCAGCCCGATCCGACGGGTGAGCGGCGCGAGGAACGACGCGACGAGCAGTGCGTCGAGCCGTCCGCGCACGCGGTCGCGGCGGATGCCGGCATCTGCCTCTGCGGTCCGCCCCTCGAGCGTGAGCGCGTCTTCGATCGTCGCGAACACGACCCCGGCGTCGTCGGCCGCGCGCACCAGGTCTCGCCAGTATCCCGCCGTCGTGAGCTCGGTCGGCCTCGCCGTGGGCTCGCGCCATGCGGCAGGGTGCCAGCCCGCTCCGTCGAGCGCGACGGCGATGTGCACCTTCTCAGTCATCTGTGGTTCCTTTCGATCACGAGGACGCATGTCCCGCGAGGGTCTTGTCAGCCCGCGAGCACGCGGTCGTCGACGGGCGTGCGCACCGCGAGGAAGGTGGTGTGCCGACGGAGGGTGAAACCGAGACGCTCGTACACGCGGATCGCACCGATGTTCGCCGCCGCCGCGTGCAGCAGGGCGCGGTCGCCGCGCTGCTGGATGTGGAAGGCCACGTCGAGCACGAGCCTCGAAGCGATGCCCTGCCCGCGGTGCTCGGCATCCGTGGCGACCGCGCTGATCTCGGTCCATCCCTCCGGATGCAGCCGCTCCCCCGCCATCGCGATCAGTCGCCCCTCGCGGCGGATGCCGACGTAGCGACCGAGCTCGTGCGTACGAGGGCGGAACGGCCCCGGCTGGTTGCGCTCCACCAGCGCGAGCATCTCGGGCACGTCATCGGCGCCCAGCAGCACCGCCTCCTCGTCGGGCCGAGGGCGCAGAGCATCCGTCTGCACGAGCTGCACGCCCGCACCACGACCGAGCTCCTGCCACCCCTCGGGAAGATCCGGGTCCGCACCTGATATCCCGATCTCCTCACCCGGACCGACGAGTTCGGTGAGCGCCTGCCACACCCTCGGGTGCTCCCAGGTGCGGACCGCGACGAACGGCGCGACCTCCGAGGGGTAGCGCCGAACGAGGTCGTCGCCGATCGCGAAAGACGAGTGCGGCCCCGTGAGCGCATGCCACGCGGGGTTGTCGAGGACGTCGTCTCCTGGTGCCGTGTGCGACATGGGATCGTTCCGTTTCATCGAGTGTCGAGATGGGTGTCCCCACGTTAGGAGCACACCGTCGGGTCAGGGGCCGCCAACAGCCGACTGTGTCGCCTCATGACCGAACACGTCGGCGCGTAACGATCGGCGTCGGTCTTTGACCACGCGCGTCAGCGCATGACCACCGGCGCCCGCGGCACCTCGGGGCGGTGAGAACATCGCCCATCGGCATTCCGCCGCCCCCTCGCTGCAACCACGGAAGGAGCCCTGTCATGCCCGCCACGCCCACATCACGCTCGACGATCGTCCGCTACATCGCGTCGAGGCTCGGCCAGTCGCTGATCGTGCTCTGGGCGGCGTACACGGTGTCGTTCATCGTGCTGTATGCGCTGCCGAGCGACCCGGTGGCCCTGCTCGCCGGCGGCGACGCGAGCGATGTGACGCCGGAGCAGCTCGCCGAGCTGACCGCGCAGTACGGCCTCGACAAGCCGCTCGTCGTGCAGTACCTCCTCCGCCTCGGCGGAGTGCTCCGGGGTGACTTCGGCACCTCGATCGCGACCGGACGCCCCGTGTCCGAGGTCATCGGCGAAGCCGTCTCCCCCACTCTGCAGCTCGTCGGGCTCGCCTTCCTGATCGCCGTGCTCGCGGGCGCCGGTCTCGCGGTGCTCGCCACCTATGTGCGAGGGCGCGCACTCTCGACCTTCCTGCTGGGCCTGCCGCCTCTCGGCGTCGCGATCCCCTCGTTCTGGTTCGGGCTGATGCTCATCCAGTGGTTCTCGTTCCAGCTGCCACTGTTCCCGGCGATGGGCGACAAGAGCGCCGTCTCGCTCGTCCTGCCGTCGATCGCCCTCGCGCTGCCGACCGGCGCCATGATCGCGCAGCTGCTCTCGAAGAGCCTGGCCACAGCCCTCGGCGAGGCCTACATCGACACCGCGCGGGCGAAGGGCGCCGACCGTCGTCGAGTGCACCTGCGACATGCGCTGCGCAACGCGGCCCTCCCCGCCATCACGATGACCGGCCTGATCGTCGGTCAGCTGCTCAGCGGCACGGTCGTCACCGAGACCGTCTTCTCACGCCCCGGCGTCGGCCGGGTCACGGCATCCGCGGTGCAGCAGCAGGACATCCCCGTCGTGCAGGGCATCGTGCTGTTCGCGGCCGCCGCCTTCGTTCTCGCCAACCTCGCGGTCGATCTCGTCTACCCGCTGCTCGATCCGCGCATCCAGCTGACGGCGGCACCGCGCCGCCGCCGTCAGACCCCCGTCCCCACGCACGCTGAGGCCCCCGTGGCCGCGGAGGCCGCCACCGACTTCGACACCGACGCCGTACTGGAGGCAGCACGATGAGCGAGACCACCGCCCTGCTGCCCCACACCGCACAGCATCCGGTCGACGGATTCGGTGCGACGGCGGGCGACCGCTTCCAGGACGCGGTCGCCGACCGCGCATCCCGCGCCGCCGCTCGACCGACGTGGACGAGCAGGTTCGGCTGGTTCGCCCGGCGGCCGGCAGCAGCGCTCTCCCTGCTCTGGCTGCTCGTCGTGATCGTCGCCGCGCTCTGGCCGAGCGTCATCGCGCCGGGCGATCCGCTCGTGGGCGTGCCCGCGGAGAACCTGCAGGGGCCGTCGGCGGCGCACTGGTTCGGCACCGACCAGATCGGCCGCGACCTGTTCACGCGCGTCGTGCACGGCACCTCGCTCACCATCAGCGCGGCGTCGATCGCCGTGGCCGTCGGCCTCGTCGTCGGCTCGGTGCTGGGCCTCGTCAGCGGTTTCGCCGGCGGCAGGACGGATGCCGTCATCATGCGCGCCGCCGACGTGCTGCTCGCGATTCCCGGGCTGCTGCTGTCGCTCGCGATCATCACGGCTCTGGGCTTCGGCACCGTCAACGTGGCGATCGCGGTCGGCATCGCCAGTGTGGCGTCGGTGTCGCGCATCATGCGCTCCGAAGTCATAAAGGTGCGCAGTTCCGCGTACATCGAGGCCGCACGCGCCTCGGGCAACGGGTGGCTGCGCGTGCTCCTGCGGCACGTGCTGCCGAACTCCACGGGGCCGGTGATCGTGCTCGGAGTGCTCGAGTTCGGCGGCGCGATCCTCGCGGTGTCGGCGCTGAGCTTCCTCGGCTACGGCGCCCCTGCTCCCGCGCCCGAATGGGGAGCGCTCGTCTCCGGCGGCCGCGACTTCCTGCGAGGCGCCTGGTGGCTCACGACGCTCCCCGGCCTCACCATCGCCCTCACCGTGCTCGCCGCCAACCGGCTGGCGCGAGGGCTCGACGACGAAGGGACGGGCAGACGATGAACGCCCTGCAGCCTCTGCTCGAGATCGATTCGCTCTCGGTCGCCTACCGCACCCCTCGCGGCAGCATCGACGCGGTGCGGGAGGTGAATCTCTCGATCGGCGAAGGAGAGACCGTCGCGGTCGTCGGCGAATCGGGATCCGGCAAGTCCACGACCGTGCACGCGATCATCCGGCTGCTTCCGGATGCGGCACGCATCACCCGCGGATCGATCCGCTTCGAGGGCGCCGACCTCGCGCGAGCCTCGGGTTCGGCGCTGCACGCCGTGCGCGGACGACGGATCGGGTTCGTGCCGCAGGACCCGACGGTGAGTCTCAACCCGGTGCAGCGCATCGGCGTGCAGGTCGCCGAGGTTCTCCGGGTGCACGGGCTCGCCGATCGCCGCAGCAGCGCACGGCTCGCGGTCGAGGCGCTCGAGCGGGCAGGCCTGCCCGACGCCGCCGTGCGCGCGCAGCAGTATCCGCACGAGCTCTCGGGGGGAATGCGTCAGCGTGTGCTGATCGCGATCGCCATCATCGCCGACCCTCGACTGATCATCGCCGACGAGCCGACCAGCGCGCTCGACGTCACGGTGCAGCGGCAGATCCTCGATCACCTCGACGAGCTCAAGCGCGAACGCGGCTCGAGCCTGCTGCTCATCACGCACGATCTCGGCGTCGCCGGCGACCGTGCCGACCGCATCGTCGTGATGTCGCAGGGTGAGATCGTCGAGCAGGGCACTCCCGAGCAGGTGCTGCTCACGCCCCAGCATCCGTACACCCGGCAGCTGATCGCCGCGGCACCCAGCCTGAACGCGCGCGGTGCCGGAGCCCATCGCGAGCCCTCACCCGAGGCGAGGCGGTCTTCGCTCGTGCTGCAGGGGCGGCCCGGCGATCCGTTCGCGGAGCGCGAGGCGGAGACGGCGGCTCTCGATGCCCTGGCCTCCTCCGTCGTCGATCCGGTTCTGCGCGTGGAGCGGCTCGTGAAGGAGTTCGCGCTTCCCGGTGCGGCTCGCGGAGTGCAGCGCGCGGTGGACGGTGTGAGCTTCTCGATCGAACGGGGCCGCACCCTGGCCCTCGTCGGCGAATCCGGATCGGGCAAGACCACGACCGCGCGACTGGCGCTGCGCCTGGCCGAACCGACGTCCGGCGCCGTGCTGATCGACGGCGTCGACGTCACTGGGCTCCGGGGGTCCGCCCTCCGCCAGCTGCGCCGCCGCATCCAGCTCGTGCAGCAGAACCCGTACGCCGCTCTCAACCCGCGTCTGAGCATCGAGGCGATCATCACCGACCCGCTGCGGGCGTACCGACTCGGCACGGCCGCACAGCGCCGACGCCGGGCCGCGGAACTCGTCGACGTCGTGGCCCTGCCGTCGTCGGTGCTGCAGCGCAGGCCGTCGGAGCTGTCAGGCGGCCAGAGGCAGCGTGTGGCGATCGCGAGAGCGCTGGCCATCTCGCCCGAGCTCCTGGTTCTCGACGAGCCGGTCTCGGCGCTCGACGTCTCGATCCAGCATCAGATCCTCGAGCTGCTGAGCGGCATCCAGCAGGAATTCGGGCTCAGCTATCTCTTCATCTCTCACGACCTCGCCGTCGTGCGCCAGATCGCGCACACCGTCGGTGTGATGCAGCGCGGACGACTGGTCGAATCGGGCACCGCCGATGAGGTCTTCCAGAACCCGCGCGCCGAGTACACCCGCACTCTGCTCGACGCGATCCCCGGTCGCCTCACGACCGCCCTGTAACCCCCGCACCCGCACCCGCACCCGCACCCGCACAAGGAGTCTTCATGAACCGCACCCGCATCATCCTCGTCGCCGCGCTGGCGGTGACGACCGGACTCGTCCTCAGCGCCTGCGCCGGCGCCGCCCCAGCCGGCACCTCCGACTCCGACGCCGCAGCGACCCCCGTCGACGGCGGAGACCTCACGTTCGCGATCGCGAACGACCCGATCTCGCTCAACCCGTCCGGCATCGGCTCGGGCAACGACACCTGGTACGTGACCCGCCAGCTCGTCGACTCGCTGCTCTACCAGAACCCCGACACCGGCGAGCTGGAACCGTGGCTCGCGACCTCGTACACGGCTAACGACGACGCGACCGCGTTCACGTTCGAGCTGCGCGACGACGTCACGTTCTCTGACGGCACGCCGTTCACGGCGGCGAACGTCAAGGCGACCTTCGACGACATCATCGCAGCAGGCGCTCTGAGCCAGTCCGTGAGCAGCTTCGTCGGCTACCAGGAGACGAAGATCATCGACGACGACACGGTCGAAGTCGACTTCAGCACCCCGAATGCCGCGTTCCCGAATTCGACGGCCGCGGTCGGCCTCGGAATCGTCGGAGACGCCACCCTCGCGGTGCCCTTCGCCGAACGGGCGGACGGGAAGTCCGTGGTCGGCACCGGCCCGTTCACGCTCGACACGTACACGAAGGATGTCGAGACCGTACTCACCGCACGCGACGAATACGCCTGGGCGCCGGAGGCGCTCGGCAACGACGGTCGCGCCCACCTCGACACCGTGACGTTCCAGATCGTGCCGGAGGCGAGTGTGCGCACGGGGAGCCTGACCTCGGATCAGGTCGACGTGATCGGCGGCGTGCAGCCGAACGACGTGCAGACCCTCGATGATGCCGGGTACCCGCTGGTCTCACGAGGGAACCCGGGCATCAGCTTCGGCCTGTCGTTCAACCTCGCGCGTCCCGTCGTGTCCGACATCGCGGTGCGCGAGGCCATCTCGACCGCCATCGACCCGAAGGTCGTGCGCGACACCGCGCTGAACGACCTCTTCCACGTGGCCACGAGCGCGCTCGCCAAGAACACCCCGTCGTGGGCTGACGAGAGCGAGCACTTCTCCCACGACCCGGACCACGCATCCGAGCTGCTCGACGAGGCGGGGTGGACCGAGGGCGCCGACGGCATCCGCACCAAGGACGGCCAGCCGTTGACCCTCCACCTCGCCTGGATCACGAACTTCGGCCCCAACCAGACGTCGCTCGAGCTGATCCAGCAACAGCTCAAGGCCGTCGGCATCGACGTCGTGCTCGAGGGCAGCACGGTTCCCGAGTTCCTCGAGAAGCAGGCCTCCGGCGACTTCGACATCGTCTGGGGCAACCTGTCTCGTGCGGACGGAGACGTGCTGCGCACGCAGTACTCGGTGGCGACGACCAAGCTCAACATCGACGATCCCGAGCTCGAGGCGCTGCTGCAGGGCCAGCTCGCCGCGGGTGACAAGGCGGCGCGCGACAAGATCCTCGCCGAGGCGCAGGCCCGAATCGCGAGCCAGTACTACCAGATCCCGGTGCACGAGCTCACCTCGATCCTCTCGACGCAGTCCTCCGTGCACGGCGTGTCGTTCGGCGCCGACTCCCGGCTGGATTCTCTCGTGGGCGCGTGGAAGGACGCGAACTGATGACCGAGCAGAAGATCATCGACGCCGGTTTCACACTCGCCGGAAACTACCCCGAGGCCGACCCGGTGGCCGGTCTCGAAGAGACGTTGCAGCTGTTCGAGTTCGCTGAGGAGATCGGCCTGCAGGTCGCCGGCATCCGCCAGCGCCACCTCGAGCGCGGTGTCTCGTCGGCGCTCACGTTCCTCGCAGCCGCGACCCAGCGGACCCAGGCGATCCGCCTGGAGACCGCGGTGGTACCGCTCGGCTACGAGACGCCGTTCCGGCTGGCCGAGGACTTCGGCACGGTCGACGCGCTGTCGAAGGGGCGGCTCAACGTCGGGGTGAGCTCGTCCGCCCCGCACGGGGCGCTGCTGCGCCACCTCGGCCGCCTGGAGGAGGACGGCGACATCGACGCCTATGTGCTGATCTCCCGGTTCCTCGAGGCGCTCGAGGGTCGCGCGCTCGGCGAGGACATCTACACCCCCTACGGCCCGCAGACGCCGCGCGTGCAGCCGCACATCCCGGGGCTGCGCCAACGGGTCTGGCTGGGGGGCGGCTCGGCGCGCTCGGTGCGCTGGGCGGCTGAGCAGGGTCTGAAGCTTCTGCTCGGCAACATCACCTCTGCCGACAACGGCGACGCGTTCGAGACCGCGCAGCGCGTGCACATCGACGACTACTACGCGCATTTCGCGGGCCCCGGCGAGCCGGCTGTCGGCGTGGAACGCGTGATCCTGCCGATCGACAGCGCGACTGCCGATCAACGCGAGCGATACACCGCCTTCGCCGACAGTCGCCACGAGCGCACGACGCAGCCCGTGAACGGGCATGTCTTCCAGCGCGACCTGTTCGGCACCGCCGACGAGATCGTCGATCGTCTGCTCGCCGACCCGGCGATCGACGGACGCACAGAGCTGCGAGTCGCCCTGCCCTATGCCCTCGCACTGGAGGACTACCGGCAGATCCTCTCCGACATCCGTCATGCCGTCCTCCCCCGCCTCGGCTGGGCGCCGACAGCATCCGCTCTCGCAAGCAGCAGCCCCGTGAGCACCGCCGCCTAGACCACCGCCGTACCCACCAAGGAGCACACAATGAGTTCACGACTTCGCATCGGCGTCGCCCTCGACGGCGCCGGCTGGCACCCCGCCGCCTGGCGGGAGCCGTCATCGCGGCCCGCCGAGCTGTTCAGCCCCGACTACTGGGTCGACCTCGTGCGCATCGCCGAGGAGGGCCTGCTCGATTTCGCCACCATCGAGGACTCCCTCGCCCTGCAGTCCTCCGAGCGCAGTGGCCCCGACGACCGCACCGATGAGGTGCGCGGCCGGCTCGACGCGCTGCTGATCGCCGCGCGGGTATCGCCGGCGACCTCGCACATCGGTCTGATCCCCACCGTCACGACCACGCACACCGAGCCGTTCCACGTGTCGAAAGCGGTCGCGACTCTCGACTACACGAGCGAGGGGCGCGCCGGCTGGCAGGTCAAGGTCTCGGGCCGTGCCGACGAGGCCGCGCACTTCGGCCGCCGGGAGCACCCCGGCACCGAAGTCTCCTGGGGCGATCCGGCGTTCGATGTCCTCGTCGCGGAGTTGTTCGACGAGGCGGCCGATGCGGTCGAGGTCGTGCGTCGGCTCTGGGACAGCTGGGAGGACGACGCCGAGATCCGCGATGTCGCGACCGACCGCTTCCTGGATGCCGACAAAGTGCACGAGATCGACTTCGAGGGGCGGTGGTTCAGCGTCCGTGGCCCGTCGATCACGCCGCGTCCGCCGCAGGGGCAGCCCGTCGTCGCCGCCCTCGCGCACGCCGAGGTTCCCTACCGCCTGGCCGCGCGTGCGGCCGACGTGGTCTTCGTCACGCCGACGGATGCCGCGCACGCACGCGCGATCCTCGACGATGTCGGCGCGGCGGCGACAGCCGTGAGCCGAGAGGGATCGCCTCTGCAGGTGTTCGCAGACATCGTCGTCTTCCTCGACGAGCGCGACGGCGAGAGCGCCGCCGACCGCCTGCGCCGTCTCGACGCCGTGGGCCGACCGCTCACGAGCGATGCCCGGATCTTCACCGGCTCGGCATCCGAACTCGCCGACGTCATCGCAGAGTTCGGTGCCCTCGGCTACGACGGAGTCCGCCTGCGGCCCGGCGTGCTCACCGATGATCTGCCGCGCATCGCCGGCGATCTCGGCGCGGAGCTGCGTGCTCGCGGGCTCTTCCACGACGCCTACGAGGCCGACACCCTGCGCGGCCTGCTCGGGCTGCCCGAGAACATCCCCAGCCGCTACGCGGCCGTCTGACCGAACCGGAGGAGAACGACATGACCACCAGATCACGCAAGCAGATCATCCTCGCCGCGTATGTCGGCGGGGTCAACGAACACACCCTGTGGGAGCACCCGGATGCCGGGAGCCAGATCGACTTCTCGACGTTCCGGCACGTGGCCCAGACGGCCGAGCGGGGCCGCTTCGACTACTTCTTCCTCGCGGAGGGCCTGGCACTGCGGGCGCGCGCCGGACGCATCTTCGAGCACGACATCGCCGGCCGCCCCGACACCCTGCCGGTTCTCGCCGCGCTCGCGGCCGTCACCTCGCACATCGGACTCGTGGGCACGCTGAACGCGACGTTCAACGAGCCCTACGAGCTGGCCAGACAGATCGCCAGCCTCGACCACCTCTCCGGTGGCCGAGCGGGGTGGAACGTGGTCACCTCGTTCGACGCGTTCACGGGCGCGAACTTCCGACGTGGCGGTTTCCTGCCGCACAGCGAGCGCTACGTGCGCGCCGAGGAGACGGTCGCGACGATCCGTCGGCTGTGGGACTCGTGGGCCGAGGACGCGATCGTCGCCGACAAGGCCTCGGGCGAGTTCCTCGCCGATGCCGACGCCGGAGCATTCGTGCAGACGAGCAGTCAGTTCGACATCGCCGGCCGCTTCACGGTGCCTCGCAGCCCCCAGGGCCGACCGGTCATCGTGCAGGCGGGCGTCTCACCCCAGGGGCGCGACTTCGCGGCATCCACCGCCGACGCCATCTTCTCGCCCTACGCGACTCTCGCGGAGGGCAAGGCGTTCTACGCCGATATCAAGGAGCGGGCCGCCCGGTTCGGCCGAGGCCCGGAGGAGATCAAGATCCTCCCGGCCGCCGGATTCGTGCTCGGTGATTCTCAGACGGATGCCGAGGAGAAGGCTCGGCACATCCGCGAGCAGCAGCTGACCGACAAGACCATCCAGGTCACGTTCGAGCAGGTGTGGAACCGCGACCTGTCGGCGTACGACCCCGACGGACCGCTGCCCGACATCGATCCCGACCCGGAGGCGGCGCCCATCATCCAGGGCCGCGCCTTCGTGTTCCAGGATCGGTTCGAGACGGTGCGGAAGTGGCGGGAACTGGCCGATGAACGCGGCCTCACACTGCGCGGGCTCGCGCACGAGGTCTCGGGCAAGGCCGCGTACGTCGGCACCGCCGCGCAGATCGCCGATCAGCTCGACGCCTTCGTGCAGGAGGACGGCGGAGATGGCGTCGTGATCGGATCGCATATCGTGCCGGCCGGTCTCGACGAGTTCGTCGACCAGGTCGTGCCGCTGCTGCAGGAGCGCGGTTCGCTGCGCACCGACTACGAGAGCACGACGCTGCGTGACAATCTCGGGCTTCCGGTTCCCGCACGCGACGCCGAGCTCGCCGGAATCGAGGCCGTGCGATGACCCTGCAGGCCGAGGTCGACACGCACGACGACTTCGCTCAGGAGTGGGAGGCCTGGCATCAGACGCACGAGAAGAAGCGCGCGGACCCGCACGGCTTCCTCGCCGTCACGGGCCTGTTCTGGCTGACCGACGAGCCGACCAGGGTGCCGGGGCTGCCCGGCCTGTGGAGCACCGGGGTGGACGGGCCTGTGGTCGAGCTCGGGCCCGGCGAGGCGCTGCGGTTCGGCGAGACGCCGATCAGCGGAAGGCACGGATTCGGGCCGATCGCGGAGCGCGACGGCATAACGGTCGCGTTCGACGGAGGCGTGGTCGAGATCGCCAAGCGCGGCGGTCTCGACATCCTGCGTCCGCGTCGCGCCGACTTCCCGTTCCTGCGCTCCTACGACGGGACCAGCGTCTTCACGGCCGACCCGAAGTGGCGGATACCGGCGAGGTTCGTGCGGTTCATCGCGCCGCGGGCGATCGAGGTGGGAGCGGCGGTCGACTCGCTGGCGCACGTGTACGACTCGCCAGGCTACGTCGAGTTCGAGGTCGACGGCGAGACGTTCCGGCTGCTCGCCTTCCCCGGGTACGCCGCGGGCTCGCTGTTCGTGCTGTTCACCGACGCGACGAGCGGCGTCACGACCTACAAGGCGAACCGCACCGTGACGATCGAGGTGTCCGACGAGAGCGACGAGACCGTGATCGACTTCAACCGGGCGGTGAACCTGCCGTGCGCGTACACGGACTTCGCGACCTGCCCGCTGCCGCCGGCCGAGAACCACCTGCGCATCGAGGTCGTCGCCGGCGAGAAGACCCCGACGGCGAGGGTCGAGGGCGTCGTCTCCGACGCGGGGATCGTGCCTGCGGCATCCCCCACCATCTGAGCTCTCGCTTCAGCTGTCGTCCCGAGTGCGCGTTTGTCGTCGCGTTTCGGCCCACGCCCCGAGGTGCGTGTCCTGGTCGCCTGCCACCTGAAAGGCGGCATCAACACGCACCTCGGCGCCGTGGCAGAGGCGCCCGCGAAGCTGCACCACATCCTCACCTCCCACCACGCCCCGAGGTGCGCGTCATCGTCGCCTCCCACCGGAAAGGCGGCACCAACACGCACCTCGGCGGGCGAAGGACGGGCGCTCAACGGACGTCAAAGTCCCCCCTCTGCGCCCACGCCCGAGGTGCGCGTCATCGTCGCCTCCCACCGGAAAGGCGGCATCAACACGCACCTCGGGCGCCATGCCGGCGCGAGCATGCTCGTGCGAGGGAGGGTCGACTCAGAGATCCAGCCCGAAGGCCAGCAGGTCGAGGAACCGGCCCGGCTCGACCTCGATGCGGTGTTCGCGCTCGTGCAGTCGGCGGAATCCGAGCTTGGCGTACAGCGCGTGGGCGCCGAGCATCTCCGGGCCGCTGTTCATCACGACCCGCTCGACGCCGCGCTCCTCCGCGAGCGCGATGACGTGCCGGGTGAGAGCTTCTCCGATGCCTCGGCCGCGCGCCGACGGCGCCACCGCGAGCTGCCGGAAGTCGAGTTCGCCCTCTCGCGCGAGTTCCGACAGGCGTTCGCCCGGACGCGGGACCCACACCGTGCCTATGATCGCGCCGGCGGCGTCTTCTGCGACCCAGACATCTCCAGACTCGACCCGCGCGGCGACGTCTCGCAGTGAGTGCAGGTACGCCGGCGACAGCTCGGAGTAACTCGAGCTGTACGCCTCTTCGGTGACCTGTCCGGCGACGTCGTAGTCGTCGGCCGTCGCGATCCTGATGACGAGGGTCTGCGGTGCAGCGGATGCCGTCATGAACGGGCCGCCTCGAGCGGCCGTTCGGCTGCGGCGTCGAGCCCCCACACCTCGGCGAGCAGCTCGAAGGAGCGCACACGGTCGCGGGGATCGTGCGTGATCGTGGTGACCAGCAGCTCGTCGGCCGCAGTCACGCGCTGCAGCGTCGCAAGCCGTTCTGCGACAGCATCCGGATCCCCGACGAAACGGGTATCGAGGCGATCGGCGACGACGTCGAGCAGGTCGGGCTCGAACGGTTCGACGAGCGCATCTTCGGGGCGGGGATAGGCGATGGCGCCCTGGCCGGCGCGGATGCTGTGCACCCATTCAGCGTAACCGCGCCCGATGCGTTCGGCGTCGGACGCGGTGTCGGCGACCAGCACATCAGCCGAGACGATCACGCGCGGCTCTGCGAGCGCACCGGGACGGAACGCACGACGGTACGCGTCGACGGCGTCGAGCACGAAGCTGCCCGCGACATGGTAATTGGCGCCGAAGGGCAGCCCGAGGCGTCCGGCGAGCTCAGCGCTGATGCCGGCGGTGCTGCCGTGCAGCCACACCTGGATGTCCTGTCCCTCGGCCGGGGTCGCGTGAATCGGAACACCCTCGGGTGCGGCATAGTTGCCGTCGATCAGGGCGAGGATGTCGAGGACGTCCTGCTCGAAGCGGTCGGCGTCGCCCGCCGTGCGGCGCAGCAGACGCGCCTGAGCGGTGAAGCGTGCGGCGTCGAACGCGAAGGGCTTCGCCGCAGGCAGCAGCAGCCCGTCGACCACGCGAGCTGCGCCCGCGGCGGGAGGTGGCGTCGCGGCGGCACCGCTGGAACCGGAGCGTCCGATGCCGAGATCGAAGCGCCCCGGATGAAGAGCGGCGACGACTCCCGCAGCCTCGACGACCTGGAGGGCCGCGTAGTTGCCGATGATCGTCGCTGCGGTCCCGATGCGGATGCGCTCGGTGGCCGCGGCGATCGCGGCGAGCAGCACATGCGGAGCCGACCCCGCCACGCCGGGGTTCAGGTGATGCTCCGCGAGCCAGAACCGGTGATATCCGAGATGCTCGGCGGCACGCGCGAGTTCGATCGTGTCCCGCAGCCCCTGCCCCGGGGTCGACCCTTCGCCGAACGGGGAGAGATCGAGGATGCTGAGTGGCGTGCGGTCGGTCATGTCTGTGTCCTTCTCGGTGGCATTGTTGCGGGGAGGCGGCGGCGGGAGGAGAGCAGTGCGGACCGGCGCCCCTCACGCCGGCCCGCACCATCCGCTCAGGACTTGGGCAGCCCCTGCGGGTTGACCTCGGACTTCTCGATCCCCTCGGAGTCGAGGCCCCAGGCATCGAGGAGCTCGGAGTACGTGCCGTCGGCGATGAGCTGGTTGAGGACGATGCTGACCGGCTCGATCAGCCCGTTGCCCTTCGCCGTGCCTGCGGCGATGCTGGCCGCGAGCGGCCAGCCACCGGGGACGATGCCGACGAGTTTGGTGTCACCGGTCTCGCGCGCCGCCCACGCGGAGGTGGCGTTCGGGCCGAAGGTGACGTCGACGCGACCTGACTGCAGGGCGAGGACCGATGCCGCGTAGTCGTCGTAGTACTGCAGCTCGGCGGGCGCCTTGCCATCGGCCTCGAGCTCTTCGTTCCACTTCAGCAGCACCTGCTCCTGGTTGGTGCCGGAGCCCACGACGATCTTGAGGCCCGAGATGTCGGCGGCCCCCTCGATCTTCTCGATGTCGCTGTCGGCCTTCACGTAGAAGCCGAGCAGGTCCTGCCGATAGCTCGCGAAGTCGAAGAGCTCCTTGCGCTCCTCGGTGACCGTCACATTCGAGGTGATCAGGTCGTACTTGCCGGATTGGATGCCGAGGGGCCAGTCGGCCCAGGCCACGACGACCGGGTTGTACTCCAGGCCGAGTCCTTCTGCGATCAGGCTGCCGATGTTCGGCTCGGTGCCGGCGGGCAGCGTCTCGCCTTCCGGCACGTACGCGAGCGGCGGCACGTAGGCGGCGACCGCCACGGTGAGCTTGCCCGGCTCGATCGGCTCGAAGCCGCTCTTCTTGAGCGCCTCGACGGCTTCCGGGACGACGTCTCCCTCGATCCATTCGATGTCGTCCGCCGAGACGTTGGCCGATGTCGCCGCAGGTGTCGGCGTCGCGTTGTCGGCGACCGCCTCGGCCGGACGGTTGAGGGTGACGGCGGCCACGACGCCGACGATCGCGATGACCGCTGCCGCGGCCACTCCGATCGCGACGCCCTGCTTCTTGCTGAGTGCCATGTGAATCTCCTTGGTGAGTGGTGCTGCGGCGCCTGCTGTCAGGCGCCGCGTCGGGTCGTGCGGGTCAGCCCAGAACCTTGGCCAGGAACTCCTGGGTACGCGGATGCTGGGGAGCGGTGAGGACCTCGGCGGGCGGGCCCTGTTCGACGATCACGCCGCCGTCGAGGAACACCACGCGATCGGCCACCTCACGGGCGAAGCCGATCTCGTGGGTGACGATGATGAGCGTCGTGCCCAGCTGGGCGAGATCGCGGATGACGTCGAGCACCTCTCCGACGAGCTCGGGGTCGAGTGCGCTCGTCGGCTCGTCGAACAGCAGCACCTTCGGCTTGAGCGCGAGGGCCCTGGCGATCGCGACGCGCTGCTGCTGGCCGCCGGAGAGCTGACGCGGATAGGCGTCCGCCTTGTCGGCGAGTCCGACCCGGTCGAGCAGGCCGAGAGCCAGCTCACGGGCGTCGTCCTTTGTCAGCCGCTTGAGGGCGATCGGCGCCTCGGTGACGTTCTCGAGCGCCGTGAGGTGCGGGAACAGGTTGAAGTTCTGGAACACGATGCCGACCTGCGTGCGCCGCCGGAGGATCTCGCGCTCGTGCAGTTCGTGCAGCTTCTCGCCGCGGAGCTCGTAGCCGATCAGCTCGCCGTCGACCGTGACCGATCCCCGGTCGACGCTCTCCAGGTGGTTGATGGTGCGCAGCAGCGTCGACTTGCCGGAGCCGCTCGGTCCGAGCAGGGCGATCACCTCGCCGGGCCTCACGGTGAGATCGATGCCGGACAGCACCTCGACCCCGCCGTAGCTCTTGTGGACGTTGTGGATCTCGACGAGTCCGCGGGTGGCGGTCTCTGCGACGACGGTGGTCATCGGACTTCCTTTCCTGCAGAGGCGACGACGGGCGCGGCATCCGCTCCCCCTGCTGACGGCGGGGCGTCTCCCAGCCGCGCCCACTGCACACGGATCCAGTGCCGAGCCTGCTGGAGCGGGGTCGGCGGCAGTGCACGCACGGAGCCGCGGGCGAAGTGCCGCTCGATGTAGAACTGCGCGACGCTGAGGATGGTCGTGATGATCGTGTACCAGACCACCGCGACGAGCAGCAGCGGGATGACCCGGCTGTTGCGGTTGTAGATGACCTGCACGGCGTAGAACAGCTCGGGGATCGCGATCACGAACACGACCGATGCCCCCTTGACCAGGCCGATCACCTCGTTGGTCGCGTTCGGGATGATCGAGCGCATCGCCTGCGGGAGGATGATGCGGAACAGCCGCCGGGCCGCCGGGATGCCGAGGGCCGCCGCGGCCTCCTGCTGGCCGTGGTCCACCGAGATCAGCCCTCCGCGGATGATCTCGGCCGAGTACGCGGCCTGATGCAGGCCGAGCCCGAGGATCGCCGCCGCGAAGGCGCTGATGAGCTGCACAGTCGGGAACTCGACGATCCAGAAGTCGGTCGTGAAGGGCGTGCCGAGTCCGAGCGTCGGGTACAGGTAGCCGAGGTTGTACCAGACGATGATCTGCACGACCAGCGGCACCGAGCGGAAGAACCAGATGTATCCCCACGCGGCCGAGCTCAGCAGGGCCGACTTCGACAGCCGCCCGAGCGCGATGATCGTGCCGAGCACGAAGCCGACCACCGCCGAGACCGCCGTGATCGACAGCGTGTAGCCGATGCCGATCAGCACAGGGCCGGAGAAGAAGTACTCGGCGAACGTGCCCCACATGTAACGGTCGTTCGTGACGAGGCTCCAGGCGAACTGGGCGACGGCGAAGACGATCACCGCGGCGATCGTCCACCGCCACCAGTGGCGGGTGTGCACCACGGTCACGGCGCCGAGATCGACCTTCGTGCGGTTCTCGACGGGACGGTCGATCTCGGGATCGACCGGGGCGCCGACGGGCGGAGCGGCGGTGTCAGTCATGATGATCCTCGTGTTCCCCGCAGCGCCCGGTGCGCCGCGTGAAGCCAAGCTAGGGTCATCCGCGCCGCCCGTCCCAGCCGCGATTCACACGTCGCAACCGGCCGACGCACGCCGTAACCGAGAGGCTCGCCCCGTAACACGACGAGGCGAGCGGTCAGGCGTTCCGGAGGATCTGGTCGGTCACCCTGACCGAGAAGTACAGGGCGTCGACGGGGATGCGCTCGTCGGCGGCGTGGAACTCGCCGAACACGTCGAAGTCATCGGGCACGCGCAGGGGCACGAACCCGTAGCCGCGGATGCCGAGCTGAGCGAGGTGCTTGTTGTCGGTGCTCGCGGGCAGCAGATACGGAACGACGAGACCGCCGGGATCCTCCGCCGTGATCGCGTCCTGGAGGACATCGAGCAACGGTGCGTCCAGGGGCGATTCGATCGCGGGAACCGGACGCCCCCAGGCGATCTCGACGTCGTCGCCGACGATCCCCGCCAGCTCCTCGTGGAGCGCGGCATCGGCCCCCGGGAGCACCCGGATATCGAGGCGCGCGATCGCCTCGGCGGGGATCACGTTGGTCTTGCCGCCCGCGGCGAGCACGGTGGGTGAGACCGTGTTGCGCGCCGAGGCGCCGACCAGAGACGCGACGAAACCGAGGGTCTCGAGCTCGGCGTCGAGGTCGGCTGCGGAGAAGCGGATGCCGCGGTGTCGCCCGAACACGTCGAGGAAGCGGTTCAGGGCGGGAGTGCGCACGACGGGGAACTCGTGCTCCCCCACCGCCGTCACCGCACGAGCGAGGCGCACGACGGCGTTGTCGGGGGTCGGCCGCGAGCCGTGCGCGGCATGACCCCGAGCCGTGATCGTGGCCCAGGTCACGCCCTTCTCCGCCGTCGCGACGAGGTAGGCACGGCGGTCGTCGGCGAGCGGAACCGAGAAGCCGCCGACCTCGCTGATGGCCTCGGTCGCACCGGCGAACAGCTCGGGACGGTTGCGGACGATCCAGCGCGCGCCCCACACTCCCCCGGCTTCCTCGTCGGCGAAGAACGCGAAGATGAGGTCCCGTCGGGGCACGATGCCCTGTCTCCGGTACTCGCGGGCGATCGCGAGGATCGTGCCCGCATAGTTCTTCATGTCGACCGCGCCCCGCCCGTACAGGACGCCGTCGTGGATCTCGGCGCCGAACGGCGGGTGGGTCCAGTCGGCCTCCGCCACAGGCACGACATCGAGATGCGCGTGCACGACCAGGGCACCGGCATCCGGATCCGACCCTGCCAGCCGTGCGACCACGCTCGCCCGGCCTGCCTGCGGCTCGACGAGTTCGACGCGGTAGCCGACCTCCTCCAGCATCTCCTTCACGAACAGCGCAGCGCGGGTCTCGCCGTCGCCGATCGTGGCGGCCTCGCCCGTGTTCACACTGTCGATGCGGATGAGCGCTCGGATGAAGTCGAGGGCCTCGTCTTCGAGAGGAGTGGTCATCTCGGGACTCAGTGCTGGTGCTCTGCGCGCGCGTCGCCCGCGAGCTTGAAGGCGAGCCGGCCGTGCGCGTAGCCGCCTCCCGCTCGGATCGCCGTGGCCACCCAGGCCGCCTCGGCGAGCTCGGCTTCCGTGGCTCCTGCTCGCACGGCGTTCTGAGAGTGACCGTCGATGCAGTACACGCACTGGGTCGTGATCCCGACGGCCAGCGCGATCAGCTCACGGTACTTCAGCGGGATCTCCCGGCCCTCCGTGGCGAACACGGCCTGATCGAAGGCGGCGAACGCGGCGAGGATGTCGGGCGTCTCGTTCTTGTAGACGCGGGTGAAGGTCTTGTCTGCGGCGCGATCGAAGTAGTCGGACACGTGCTCTCCTCAGGATTTCTGGCCGCGCGGGCGCCCGGCGCTCCCTCACGGTAACCGCGGCGAGGAGAGCGGATGACACGCGATGACGCGGATCGTCATCCCGCGTCTCGGAGCGTCTTCGACGATCGTTCATTGCGTCGCATGTCGCCAGGTTGCACGACGGCCCACCGTGCCACCCCCAGGGGCGAGACTCGTCGCATGGCAGATGTGATCGGCACGGGGACCCTGCTGCGCGACCGCTACGGCGTCGACGCGGATGACGAAGCGCTGCACCTCGACGACTCCGGCACGATCCGGGGTCTACTGGCCCACCATTCGGTGCGCGCGTTCGAGCGGCGTCTCGTGTCACCGGCGATCGTCGACACTCTGATCGCGGCGTCGCAGTCGGCGTCGACCTCGTCGAACCTGCAGTCGTGGAGCGTGGTGGTCGTCCGCGACGAGGCCCAAAAGAGCGCGGTGGCCGCGCTGGCCGGCGATCAGCAGTTCATCCGTGAGGCGCCGCTCTTCCTCGTGTTCGTCGCCGACTGGGCCCGGGGAGCGGCGATCTCGCGCAGCCGCGGCGAGGCGTCCGAGGGCATCGACTACTTCGACAGCACACTCGTCGCGACCATCGACGCCGCGATCGCGGCGCAGAACGCGGTCGTGGCCGCCGAGTCGCTCGGTCTCGGCGCCGTCTTCGTCGGCGCGGTGCGCAACCGCCCCGACGAGCTCTCCGCGCTGCTGGAGCTGCCGGACGCGTCCTACCCGGTCGTCGGCGTCGCGGTCGGCTGGCCTGATCCTGCGAACCCGGCGCGGGTCAAGCCCCGCCTCCCGCAGTCGGTGGTCCGCCACGACGAGCGGTACTCCCCGGCATCCGTCGACGACCTCGCCGACTACGACGACGCCCTTCGGGTCTTCAACGAGTCGCAGGGGCGGACAGGGAGCTGGCTCGATGCGGTGGTCGCCCGCGTGCGCAGTCGATCAGCGCTGCACGGGCGTGAACGGCTGCGCAGCATCCTGTCTTCCCGCGGACTGCCCTCGGCATGAGCGGCGGGGCCGCGGTGACGGAGTGGATCGCCCGGAGCCCTGCGCTCGAAGGGCAGTCTCCGCCGCTGCTCGAGCGAGTGTGGGCGAGCACGCTGCCCGAGCTCTCACGGCCGGTCGCGTCGGCGCACACCCCGCGACCGCGGCTGTTGACCCTGAACGAGGAGATCGCGCGTGAGCTGGGTCTCGCTGCGGAGTACCTGCGATCGGATGCAGGCATGCGCTTCCTCACCGGCGAGGCGTACGATCCGGGATCGACGCCGGTCGCGCAGGTGTACGCGGGGCACCAGTGGGGTGTGTACAAGCCGATCCTCGGCGACGGCCGCGCCGCGCTCCTCGGCGAGCGTCGCGACCGCCAGGGGCGTCTGCGCGACGTGCATCTGAAAGGCATCGGCCCCACGTCGATGTCGCGGGTGGACGGCTTCGCCACTGTGGCGCCGATGCTCCGCGAGTATCTGATGGGCGAGGCGATGCACGCTCTCCGGGTCCCCACGACCCGCGCGCTGGCCGTGGTCGCGACCGGCGCGCCACGCGAGCTCGACGGGGTCGTGGCGCCGGGAGCGGTCCTCGCACGCACAGCGGCGAGCCACATCCGCTTCGGCTCCTTCGAGTACGCCCGCGCGCACGACGACCCCACGCTGCTGCGCCGCCTCGCCGATCACACGATCACCCGCCACCACCCGCACGCGGCGTCCGCCGAGCATCCGCATCGGTCTCTCCTCGACGGCATCGTCGAGGCCGTGGCTGCTCTGACGGCCGACTGGATGAGCCTCGGGTTCGTGCACGGCGTGCTCAGCACCGACAACGTGCTCGTCTCGGCGGAGACCATCGACTACGGCCCTTGCGCGTTCCTCGACGAATACGAACCGGGGGCGCACTTCAGCTCGATCGACCGGTTCGGCCGATATGCGTACGATCAGCAACCCGCCATCATGCGTTGGAACCTCGAGCGATTGGGCGACGCGTTCGCGCCGCTGCTCGCCGATGATGCGGATGCCGGCGAGCGGATCGCTCAGGAGATCGTCGCGTCGTTCGACGCGCGCTACCGCGTTCATCGTGGGCGGGCGTTCCACGCGAAGCTCGGTCTCGATCACCGGGTCTCCCCCGCTGTCGCGTCGGATCTCGCGGACGACGCGCTCGCGCTGCTCGCCGAGCATGCCGTCGACTTCACCGGGTTCTGGCGCGACCTGGCGGCCGCCGCGGACGGCGACGAAAGGCCGCTGCGCTCCCGCTTCCTCGGCCCCGTCGCAGAGCTCGACGGATGGCTGATCCGCTGGTCGTCCCTCGATCCCGATGCCGACCTCATCCGGGCGGCCAACCCCGTCTACGTTCCCCGCAACCACATCGTCGAGGAAACCCTCGAGGCCGCCACCGCAGGCGACCTCGAGCCCTTCGAGCAGCTGCTCGATACGCTCCGCGATCCGTACACCGAACGGACCGGCGGCGAGTACCGGCGCTTCGCCCTGCCCGCCCCTGAGGGAGCCGCGCGCCACATCACCTATTGCGGGACGTGATCGACGACCGGATGCGCCGCCTCAGTCCATCGGGATGAGGATGATCCGATCGTCGCCATCGCCCGGATCTCCGCGGCCATCCGTGTTGTTCGTCAGCATCCAGACCGCGCCCTCCGCGACCAAGACGTCTCGCAGCCGCCCGAATCGGCCGAAGTAGTCCTCGGTGCTCGACGCGAGATCGTCGAGCGGCACGCGACGCAGCCGCTCTCCGCGGAGGTTCGCGATCAGGATGTCCGAACCGGTCACCGCGATTCCGCTCGGGCTCGCCTCAGAGGGTCGCCACTGCTGCACGGGATCGATGAAGTCGCCATCGCCGGCGGTCCCTTCGACCTCCGGCCAGCCGTAGTTGCCGCCCGGTTCGATGACGTTGAGCTCGTCCCAGGTGTCCTGCCCGAACTCGCTCGCGTACATCATGCCTTCGGCATCCCACCCGATGCCCTGCGGGTTGCGATGGCCGTAGCTGTACACCGGCGAATCCGGGAAGGGATTGTCTGCCGGGATGCCTCCCTCGGCGGTGAGACGCAGGATCTTGCCCGACAGCGCCTCGACGTCCTGCGCGCTGTCGCGCTCACCTGCGTCGCCCGTCGTGATGTACAGCATCCCGTCAGGTCCGAATGCGATGCGCCCGCCGTTGTGGTTCGACGCGGACGGGATGCCGTCGATCACGCTGGTGGGCTCCCCCAGCGAGAGCTCGCCGGGCTCACCGAGAATCGTCCTGCGCTCCACGCGGTTCTCGTCCACGCCCGTGACGTAGGTGAAGAGCTCGTCATCGCGCACGGCCAGACCGAGCAGCCCTCCCTCGCCGCCGGGCGCGACGCCGTCGATCACTCCGACCTCGTGCCGCTCACCGTTCTCATCGAACTCGAGCACTCGGGCGCTGTCGCGTTCGCTGACGAGCAGAGCGTCGCCGTAGAACACCATCGACCAGGGGGTGTCCAGCCCGTCGGCGAACGTCACGGGAGCGGGTGCGGACGCCGAGACGACCGGGGCCTGCGGCGTACAGGACGTGAGCAGCAGTGCGGATGCCGCGGCGAGCGCCCCCGTGATGATCGATCGTCCCCGCGTCCGTCTCCCGCTGGTTCTTGTCATACCCCCATCCAACGCGTGCGGTCGGCGTGACGGAAGAGCCTTCGCGGCCTCTCGACGTAACCTGGCATCGACACCCGAGGACTCACGGCACGAGGAGGACACGTTGACCGCCATCACTATCCGGCCGATCTCACCGTCCGACGCGGGCGAGGTGCTGACGCTCCAGCGCGCCGCCTTCGTCTCGGAGGCGCAGATCTATGCAGATCCCGACCAGCCGCCGCTCACGCAGTCACTGCCCGAGCTGGAGGCAGAGTTGCGCACCGCGAAGGGCGTCGTCGCCGTGCTCGACGGAAGGATCGTCGGCGCGCTGCGCGCCCGTGAAGGCGACGGTCTGCTGCAGATCGGCAGGATCGCGGTCGCCCCCGACGTCCAGGGCGAGGGAATCGGAAGGCGGCTGCTCGACGCGATCGAGGACGACACCGACTGCGAAGAGGCCGAGCTGTTCACCGGCAGCCTGAGCGAGGCGAACATCGCGCTGTACGAATCGTGCGGATACCGCGAGACGGAACGCATCGACCAGGGCGACGGCACGGCGCAGGTCTTCATGCGCAAGCGGCTGCGCTGAGCGGCATCCGCCATCGCTACGCTGGGCGCATGATCGAGGAGCGCTCCCCCGCGACGGGAATCCTCGCCGTGCTGCGACGGATACCGGCCACGCTGTGCATGGTCGCCGTGATACTGGCGGTGGGCGTCGTCTCTCGCGGACTCTGGGCTCCGTTCGAAGACGCCGACCTGTTCGAAACCATCGCCTACGGTCTCCCCGCGTTCAGCGAGGGCAGATGGTGGACGCCCCTGACCGGCACGTTCTTCGTGAACCAGCCCTGGGTCTACGTGTTCACGATCTCCGGTTTCTGGGGCATGGCCTATCTCGAGTTCCGTCGGGGAGCAAGAGCGGCGCTCGCCTACTACTGGGTCGGACAGCTCTTCGCGATCCTCGCGACCGCCGCGCTGCTCCTGATGCTCTCGCAGTTCGAATGGGAGTGGGCGCAGACCCAGGCCGCCGCTCTCGATGTGGGGGCGTCCGGCGGCACGATGGCGTGCATCGCCGCCGCAGTCGGCCTGTTCCGCCCGCCATGGCGCGTGCGCGGCTGGCTCGTGCTGCTCGGCTTCGTGTTCATCGCGATGCTGTTCTGGGGTGCGATCGCCGATCTCGAGCATCTGCTCGCCGTGCTGCTCATCCTCGCCGTCGATCGGACGCTGCGTGTGCGCCGCACGACCGTGCGCGAGCAACGGCTCATCGCGGTGATCGCGGTGCTCGTCCTGGGTGCGATCGAGATCATCACGATCCTGGTGCCCACCGACGGCCCTTTCGGCCCGACTTCTCCCGCCTCCGGCGGCTTCATCGACCTGGCGATCGATGTCGTCGTGATCGCCGTCCTCGTGAGCGGACTCCGCAGAGGTCGCCGCTGGTCATGGGTCCTCGTCATCCTCCTCGGACTGTTCAACATCCTGGTGGCCGCGCTGGTGCTGACCTTGATCACCCTGACCAGCCAGACCCAGGTGGATCTGCGCTGGGACGGCGAGACCGAGCTCGCTCTCGCGAACGGATTCCTCTGGCTCGTCCTGCTCGTCTACCTCGTCTGGGTGCGGCGCGCGTTCCGGGCGAGGCGCCGGTCAGGGATCGGCATGTCACCGGCCCCGACCGTCGAGGACCTCACGGCCGAGCTGCGCGCGCACGGCGGCGGAACGCTGTCGTGGATGGCGACCTGGGAGGGCAACAGCTACGCCCGTACCAGCGGAGGGATCGTCGCATATCACCGTCGGAACGGCGTCGCGCTCGCGCTCGCCGATCCCGTCGGACCTGCCGAGACTCGGGCCGCGGCGGTGCAGGAGTTCGTGCACGCAGCCGAGCAGGCGGGCCTCATCCCCTGCTTCTTCAGCGCCGACGATGCGACGCGTGCGGCTGTGCCGTCGGGCTGGCGCAGTCTCGTGGTGGCGGACGACACGATCGTGGATCTGCCGGGTCTGACCTTCACCGGCAAGCGCTGGAACTCCGTGCGGACCTCGTTGAACAAGGCCGGTCGTGAGGACATGACCTTCCGCCTCACCCACCTCAAGGCCGAATCGTGGGGCGTGCAGCAGCAGCTGCGCGCGATCTCGGAGGCCTGGGTCGGCGACAAGGACCTCCCCGAGATGCGCTTCACGCTCGGCACGCTCGAGGAGGCGGAGGCGCCGGAAGTGCGTCTGGCGTTGGCCGTCGCACCGAACGGCGACGTCGACGGATTCCTGTCGTGGCTGCCGATCTACGGCGAGCACGGCGTCGTGCGCGGCTGGACGCTCGACCTCATGCGGCGCAGGGACGGCGGATTCGGTCCCGTCATGGAGTACCTCATCGCCTCATCGGCGCAGCAGTTCTCCGACGAGGGGTGCGAGATCATGTCGCTCTCCGGCGCTCCGCTCGCCCACGACTATCCCCCGGACGCCGGAATGATCGCGGCACTGAGCGAGCGGCTCGCCGAGGCTCTGGAGCCGGTATACGGCTTCGGCTCGCTGCACCGCTTCAAGCAGAAGTTCCACCCGCGCTACGAGACCATGTACCTGCTGTTCCGCGACGAGAGCGATCTCGCCGCGATCGGCGGGGCGTTGACCAGGGCCTTCCTGCCCGACGCGACGCTGCGGCAGTTCGCAGGTGCAGGCCTGGAGCTGGTGCGCGGGACGCGCGACTGAGCGGTTCAGATGTCGCGAGGCCGGCGGCGCATCTGCTTGACATCGGTGCGACGCTGCTTCGCCTTGAGCCGTCGCTCCTTCGACCCGCGGCTCGGCTTCGTGGGTCGACGCGGGGGCGCCGGCGGCCGGAGAGCCTCGGCGATCAGCGCGGCGAGACGCTCTCGCGCAGCGTCGCGGTTGCGCAGCTGCGCCCGGTGCTCGGATGCCGCGATCGTCAGCACGCCGTCGACCAGCCGCCCGCCGAGACGCTCGAACAGTCGCTGCCGCTGCGCCGGAGACAGTGCCGATGAGGACGCGGCGTCCCAGACGAGCTCGACACGCGAGTCCGCCGTGTTGACGCCCTGCCCGCCGGGCCCGGACGACCGCGAGAACCGCCACGACAGCTCGGACTCGGGGATCACGACCCCGACCGAGACCCGTAGTCCTGGGCGGTGAGAAGCAGGCATGGGTCCATCATCCCCGACAGGAGGTGCGCATGGATCGTGTGGACGCGACGGCGGGAGTCGAACCCGCAACGCCTTCAGTTATGAGCCGAGGCCCGGGACCGCCCGGATCGCCGCGATGATGACCCCGACGCTACCGCGCGGATCGGGCTCTGGCCAGGAGCGTTGCCTGGGATAACGCTATGAGTCCGGCGATGACCGCGACCGTCACCCGACGACATCCGGCGCCGGAGCGTCGAGGGCGCGCAGCATCCTCTCCACCGCCTCGCGGAGTTCTGCACGCCACGGCTCGGGGAATGTCGTGGTGTACTCGACGCCCTCGGGTATCCACAGCAGCGCGTACATGGCGTCGCGCCAGTCGGACCCGCCGAAGGGCCAGCGGGTGCGCTGTGCGTCCTCTGCCGTCGCGCCCTGCGACCAGACTCCGAAGCGCTCCTGCATCTCGTCCAGGGGCAGGTCCATCACGGCATCCGCCTCGACCTTCTGCGGCGACCAGGAGGAGGCGACAAACACCCGCTCCTCGATCTCCTCGGGGGTGATCGGCCTCCTCGCGAACAGCACGCGCGTGTGCTCCACCGTCTCGATGCGATCGACGCGGAAGGTGCGCCAGTCGTCTCGATCGAGATCCCAGCAGAGCAGGAACCACTTTCGTCCGGCGGGAGCCAGCGCGTGCGGCTCGACCCGGCGGATGCTCTCGACTCCGACCCCGTCGACGTACCGCAGCCGCAGACGCTCCGTGTCGCGGGTGGCGAGCGCGATCTCGCCCAGGACCTCGGGCGAGACGACCGGGGCGTCGCCGATGCGCGGAGGCTGCACGGACTCCGCGAGCGCGTTCACCCTCCGACGCAGCGCCGAGGGCAGCACCTGCTCGAGTTTGGCGAGGGCGGTGAGCGTGACCTCGGCTCCCCCGACGAGCTGCTGGGTCGCGGCCACGCGCAGCCCGATCGCCATCGTCACGGCCTCGTCGTCGGTGAGCAGCAGCGGAGGGACCGCGCTGCCCGCCTCGAGCCGGTACCCGCCGGCCGCACCGGGCGTGGACTCGACACGGTATCCGAGGTCGCGCAGCCTGTCGACGTCGCGCCGCACGGTGCGCTCGGTGACACGGAGCCTGCTCGCAAGCTCCGTGCCGGGCCAGTGCCGGTGCGTCTGCAGCAGATTGAGCAGGGCGAGTGCGCGGGACGTGGTGTCGGACATGTCTCAAGAGTCCCAGATATTGCGGACAGTATCTGTCCTGGTTGCCTTCTAGCTTCGAGTCATGGCAACTGAACCCATCATCGAAACCGAGGGCCTGACCAAGGTCTTCACCGTCAAGAAGACGTCGGTCGACGCGGTCACCGATCTCTCCTTCTCCGCAGCACGCGGCGAACTCGTCGCGTTCCTCGGCCCCAACGGCGCCGGCAAGTCCACGAGTCTGCGGATGCTGACGACGTTGATCCCTCCGACGTCGGGCACGGCACGGGTGGTCGGGCACGACATCCGCACCGACCCAGCGGGAGTCCGCGCCCGCATCGGCTACGTCGGCCAGCTCACGAGCGGCAGCTTCTCCCAGCGGGTGCGCGATGAGCTGATCAGCCAGGGGGCTTTCTACGGCATGTCCAAGCGCGACAGCGCCCGCCGGGCCGATGCGCTCATCGAGTCGCTCGACCTCGGCTCCTTCGCCACCAGGACGGTGCAGCAGCTCAGCGGCGGGCAGAAGCGCCGTCTCGACATCGCGCTCGGGCTCATGCACGCCCCGCCCCTCATCTTCCTCGATGAGCCGTCCACGGGCCTCGACCCGCAGAGTCGGGCGAATCTCTGGGATCACATCCTCGACCTGCGCGCTCAGCACGGGACGACCGTCTTCCTCACCACTCACTACCTCGAAGAAGCCGACCGTTACGCAGAGCGGGTGATGGTCATGGACAAGGGTCGAATCATCGCCGACGACGCCGCCGCAGCCCTGAAGGCGACTCTCGCGGGAGATGTGCTGACGTTCGGCTTCGCCGACGAGGCGGATGCGGCGCTCGCTCGCTCCGTCGTCGCGACCCTGAGCACCGCCGCGGTCTCCCTCGACGGAGACTCGGTGTCGCTCGCGGTGCCGGAGGGCGATCGCCTGCTTCCGGTGATCGTGCGGGAGCTGGACGCCGCAGGCATCCTCGTCCGCCGCGCGACCGGGGTTCCGCCGACCCTCGACGACGTGTTCCTCGCCCTCACCGGTCGCACGCTGCGCGAAGCCGGCGAGGGTTCATCCGACGCCGCATCCGAGACCACCCCCGAGATCGAGACCACCCAGACAGGAGTCCTCTCATGACCACCACCGACACCCTCGTACGTCCGAACCTCACCAGGGACACGAAGAACGTGCTGATCAGGGAGCTCAAGCCCGTGCTCCGAGATCCCTTCACGCTCATCTTCAGCCTGCTCCAGCCGCTGGTTTTCCTCGGCCTGTTCGCGCCGCTTCTCGTGGGCAGCTCGGGTCGTCCAGCCGACGAGACGCTGGCGTGGTTCGTGCCGGGAGTGCTCGTGATGATCGTGCTGTTCGGCACCGGCGCCACCGGATCCAACCTGCAGTACGAGATGATGACCGGCTCGCACGAGCGCACCCTCGTCGCTCCGCTCGCCCGCTCATCGCTGCTGGTCGGCCGTGCACTCAAGGAGATCGCGCCGATCGTCGTGCAGGCGCTCGTGATCTCCGCTCTCGCCTGGCCGTTCGGCTTCGCGATCGATGTGCCGGGGCTCATCGTCGGGCTCGCACTGCTCGCCGTGTTCGGGGTGGGGCTCGGCTCCCTCTCGTACTCGCTGGCGCTCGCCACCAAGGATCGCGAATGGCTGTTCTGGGGCGTGCAGCAGGCACTGATCTTCCCGTTGCTGATCCTGTCGGGCATGCTGCTGCCGCTCGACGAGGGACCGGGGTGGATGCGCGCGGTCGCGTCGGTGAATCCGGTGAACTGGGTCGTTCAGGCCGAGCGGGCGCTGTTCGCCGGCGATCTCGGCGACGTCACGGTGCTGTGGGGCTGGGTCGCCGCCCTCGCGGTCGCGGTCATCGGGATCACGGTCGGCGTGCGCGCCATCCGTCGCAGCAGCTGATCGAGCCCAGCCTTGCACCCGCGCCTCCCGTCCCGGATAACGGGCGGGAGGCGCGAGTGCTGCGAGTTCGGACCTATGCGGTGCGCAGCTGCGGGTAGAGCGCCTCGATCGGCGCGCTGAGGCCGGCCTTGAGCTGCACCGAGGTTTCGTCGGCGAGGACCTCGTACTCGCCGCGCTCGGTGGCGTCGAGAACCGCGCCGACGAGGTCCGCCGGGTCGGTCTTCGGGTCGTCGACGTGGGCCGCCATCGCCGTGTCGACGTAGCCGACGTGCACTCCGACGACGTGGACGCCGGCGGGCGCGAGCTCGAGGCGGAGGGAGTTCGTCGCGGACCACAGCGCGGCCTTGGTGGCGCTGTAGATGCCGCCGACCGCGAACCAGGCGAGCGCGGAGTGGATGTCGATGATCGCCGCACCCGGGCGTCCGGAGAGCAGCGGCGCATAGGCACGGGCGAGGAAGAGCGGGCCGAGGAAGTTCGTCTCCACGTTCCGGCGGATGTCCTCGTCGGAGTGCGTGAGGATGCCGGCCGAGGGCACGGATGCGCCCGCGTTGTTGATGAGCACGGTCACGTCGGGGGCGGCCTCGACGACCGCGCTGATCGAGGCGGGGTCCGTCACGTCGAGAGCAAGGGGCACGACACGGTCGTCGTTCCATTCGCGCGGGCTGCGGGCCGTGGCGTACACCTTGGCCGCTCCGCGCGCCAGCGCCTGTTCGACGAAACGGGTGCCGATGCCCCCGTTCGCTCCGGTGATGAGGACGACGGCGCCGGTGAGTGAAGGCATGAGCGGATCTCTTCTCTTGTTGCGACAATGGGTGATGAGGAATCGCGTAAGCGACTCAACTCATAACTGAGTCAATTCAGTTTCTATTCCCAGAGTCCCTGATCCCCAGAGATCGCTCAGCGCCGGATCGAGTCGTGGAACGGATTCGGCTCGAGCGTGTAGTCCGTCGAGGCGTCCGACCAGGTGCCGAGCCCCGGCGCACGGCGCCGATCGCGCACCGCGGCCATGGCACGTGTCGCCGGCACTCCGAAGGCGAGGGCGGCGCGACCGCTCAGGGTGCGGTCGTCGCGCCCGAGGACGCTCGCCCGGTGCCACGCGGCCTTGACCGCTCCCCCGCGCCCGTACCGCACGGGTCGCGCCGGAAGCGCGCCCGCCCGTCGTTGCGCCACCAGTTCCTCCACCCGCTGCCACCAGGTCGACTCGGACTCGGGGTGGAAGTAGTTGTCGCGCAGCCAGTTCGGATGCGGATGCCGGAACCGCCCCGCGATGACCTCGCTCCGCCCGCCCAGCAGACCGCTGCCGACGAACACGGTGTTCAGCAGCGACTTGCTGACCCCGAACGAATCGAGGGCGATCACCGGCACGCCGAGCGCTACCGCCTCGATCGCCGCGGTCGAGCTCACCGTCACAAGGCCCGCGGCCGTCGACAGGGCGTCGGCCATCGAATCGTAGGAGACCACGAGATTCGACGGCCTCCTGCCCTCAAGCAGGTCGATGTAGGCGTCGTGCTCGAGATGCGTCTCGGCCTCGCCGGGCCGTGAGCGCAGCTTCACGACGACCCGACGGTTCGGATCCGCGTTCGCCGCCTTCACCAGGGTCGCCGCGATCTCCGCCCGCTCTTCGCGCTCCATCGGCACGAGCGCCTGCGAGGCGAACACCAGATCCGTGGCCGGTGGTCGGAGCACCTGGCCCGCCGAGCGCTCAGCGACGAGAACCCCGCGCGCCCCCGCGGAGCGGACGAGCTCGGGCGACAGCATCCGCGCCCTGGTCTTCGCGAACGGCAGCGTGGCGAGGGCCGTGGGCACCTGCACCCCGATGCGACGGCCGAGCTCTTCGAACGCCCACTCCTCCCGATGCGAGTGCACGACGAGCAGGTCAGCGTGCCGCCGGTACTCGAGCGCTCCGCGTTGCGCGGGGATCGCCATACCCGGGAGCCCCGCGACCGTGACAGGCCGTCGGGACAGCGTGTCGATCACGCGTCCCATCAGACGCACGAACGGGCCACGGCCGGCGAGCAGGACGACATCGGGGCGCTGAGCCTCGAGCCACGGACCCGCTTCGCGGAACGCGATGCGCGACACCGACGACGCGTCGAGCCCTGCGCCGGCGAGCGCAGTGCGCTCCTGCGCAGCGCTCGCCGTCAGCGGCGTCTTCACCAGCAGCAGATGCGCACGGATGCCGGGCACGCTGCCGAGCAGGGATGCCGACCATTTGACGAACGAGTCGGCATCCGCGACCGCGACGACCCGCAGCGGCTCGCTCATGCCGGAACGCGACGCAGCTTCGCCATCGGCGCGCGCTCGCTGTCGAACACGCGCTTGACTCCGTCGCCGAGCGCCTTCTCGATCACGCGGATGTCGCGCACCAGGTGCTCGAGCCCCGCGGGCTCGAGCGAGGCCGCATGATCGGAGCCCCACATCGTGCGGTCCAGCGTGATGTGCCGTTCGACCGCGACGGCGCCGAGCGCGACGGCGGCGAGGGAGATCTGCAGGCCACGCTCATGACCGGAGTACCCGACCGGGATACCGGCGTAACGATCGCGCAGCGTGGAGATCACGCGCAGGTTCGCCTCTTCCGGCTCCAGCGGGTACGTCGAGGTCGCGTGCATGAGGACGACACGGTCGGTGCCCAGCGCCTCCAGCGCTCGGTCGATCTGCTCGATCGTCGACATGCCCGTCGAGAGGATGATCGGCTTGCCCGTCTCACGCAGGCGGACCAGCAGCTCGGTGTCGGTGAGGCTCGCCGAGGCGACCTTGTGGGCGACCACGTTCAGGTCCTCGAGGAAGTCGACGCTGGGCACGTCCCACGGCGAGGCGAACCAGTCGAGGCCGAGCATGGTCGCGTAGTCGCCGATCTCGATGTACTCGTCGCGGCCGAACTCGACACGACGGCGGTAGTCGAGGTAGCTCATGGTTCCCCACGGCGTCTCGCGCGGCACGTCGCGCATGTGCTCCGGCGTGGAGATCTCCGGCGTGCGCTTCTGGAACTTCACGGCGTCGGCCCCCGCCCGCGCGGCCACGTCGATGAGCTTCTTGGCGATCTCGACGTCGCCGTTGTGGTTGAGGCCGATCTCGGCGATCGCATAGGCGGGATGGCCGCCGCCGATCACGTGCGATCCGATGCTGACAGTCATGATTCCTCCGGTCGTCGAATGCCTTCTCTCCTGGGTACGCGCCGAGAGTGAACATCGCGCGACGCCGGGGTTACCGGAGCGCGTCAGCTCGACAACACGCGTTCGACCAGTTCGCGAACAGCTCCCCTACCGCCCTCGCGGGACAGCACGGCCCTCGCCTCCGCGATCACGAGCGGATGCGCGTTCGCCACTGCGACCGGCCAGCCGACGATGCGCATGGCAGGCAGGTCGTTCACGTCGTTGCCGAGGTAGGCGACGTCGGCGAGGTCGAGGCGGTTCTCGGCGGCCCAGGCACGCAGGGCTGTCGCCTTGTCGTCGATGCCGTGCAGCACCGGCACCTGCAGCTTCTCGGCGCGCGCGCGCACCACGGCGTTCACCTCGGTCGAGAGGATCAGCATCGGCACTCCAGCCTTGCGCAGCAGCGCGACCCCCATACCGTCCTCGCGGCTCACCTGCACGCGCTCTCCGCCGTCCGCGTCGATGATCGCCGTGTCGTCGGTGTGGACTCCGTCGAAGTCGGTCACGACCGCCTTCACCGGGATGGGATGCTCCGCCTCGTGCAGTGCAGCGAGGGAGCGGGCGATGCGCAGCTGCTGCTCGTCGTCGATCTCGATCGCCGTCCACTCCGGGACTTCTGCGATGGCCGTGCGGCCGAAGAACCGATGCCCGCTCTGGCGGAACCCGGCCGCCGAGAACACGTAGAACGCGCCGGTCTCGAGATAGTGCGGTTCGCGGTCCTGGCGCCGAAGCCGGTACGCGGCGTCGTGATTGATCGCCAGTGCCGCGCCGTCGGCATCCCTCCGCCAGAGGAATCCGTAGGTCTCGAACGCCGAGAAGACACTGTCGGCCTCGCCATTGCGCACCTGCGCGACCGCCGCGGCCAGGGCGTCGGGCGGGATGAACGCTGAGGTCGCCTGCAGGAAGGCGATCACGTCGACCTGTTCTCCTGCGGAAGCGAGCTCGTCGAGAGCATGCATGATCGCGCTCTCGGACGTCGCCGTGTCCCCGGAGATCTCCGCAGGGCGGCGGATGACACGCGCGCCTGCGGCCGCGCTGACTCCGGCGATCTCGTCGTCGTCGGTCGACACCACGACGAGATCGATGCCGTCGGCGGCGAAAGCCGCGCGCACCGCCCTCGCCACGAGAGGCACCCCGCCGACCTTCTGCACGTTCTTTCGCGGCACCTGCTTCGACCCGCCGCGCGCGGGGATGATCGCCACTGTCGTCATCGTCCTCGTATCGCCTTCCATGCTCGTCCAGCCCGACGTCTGACGCCGAGCGCGGTCAGCCGCAGCTCTTCGGCCCGTCCGATGCCGCCCGCCGGCCGGAGCGCGCGCTGCACCGGAGTCGGCGCGGGGGCGCCTGGTAGACGCAGCGCGGCCAATCGTGCGGGCCCGAAGTAGCGATCGCGCTCGGTCTGCTCCAGCGTTCCGAGCAACCGCTCGGCCCGAGGGCGCAGGTGGGCGGCGATCTCGGGCTGCATCGCGTATCCGACCGCATCGACGAGGAGCTGCAGCGCCCCGACATCCGTCCACCTGCCGTCCGTACGGGTGAGTGCGTCGACGATCGTGGCGGGTATCCGATTGCTGTTCTCGAAGGGGGTGAGGCGGGAGAGCACAGTTTCGTTCCCCGCCGATCCGATCTCGCGCCCCTGCAGGGCGCGGACGGTCGGGAGAGCGGTGGAGAAGCCTGCGACCACCGCAAGCGCGTCGAGACGTTCGGCGAGGAGCTCCGCGGCGAGCGGGCCCCGGTACTCGACGAACTCGACGTCGTGGAACGCGGCCCTGCTCCGAAGGGCATCCGTGAACCGAGGCGGCGCAGAGGGGTGGGGCTTGAAGACGATGCGCTCCGGCGACCAGGAGACTGCGCGATCGATCATCTCGACCTGCATCGCCACCTCCTCGGTCTCGGTGGCGAGTCCGAGCGCAGCCAGGTACTGGCCGAGGACGAGCACGGTCGACGAATCCGTGTCGAGCGATTCGCGATCGGCCGTCTCATCGGCCGTCTCGGCGAGCGCCGCGCCGAACAGCGCGGCCGGCACCGGCACCGCGGAAGCCAGCGGCGATCCAACGAGCGGCGTCACGCCCGGCACCACGTCGGCGTAGACCACACGCACGATGCGAGCGGCGATCGTGTGCGGCAGCTTCACCCGCATCGGCGAGTAGGTCATCAGGCCATCGCCGACGATCGTGACGGGCGCTCCGGGGAACAGCGTCATGAGGGTCCGAGCCGGTGCCACCTGCGGGCTCTGCACGAACAGCTCGACCTCTCCCCGATCGAGACTCCACGCCCTGGTCAGCAGACGCTCGAGCACGGGCAGGTCGGCGTCGCGCGGCCTCCACGAACTCGGATGCGTGGCTCCCAGCAGCTCATCGAGGTCCTCGATGCGGTCGAACCGGTCGCGCAGCGACCGCAGGGCGGGATCGGTGCGGATGCTGCGGCTGATCTCGGGTATCCGCGACGAGGTGAACGGCACGAGCACCCGCTCGCCCCTCGTGCCGAGCAGACCGCCGTCGATCGCCGCCGCGGCAGTGGCAAGCCCATAGGCGCTGTGCACCGCGAAGATCTGCGTCATGCGCGACTCCTCGCCCTGCGCAGCAGCGGTGCGAGCACACGGCGGCGCGGTCCGTCCAGACGTCCGACGACGGCATCGACCTCGTCGACGGGCAGGCGGCCCAGCAGCTCGCGGATGCCCGACCGCATCTCCCCTCGCAGCGAGGGCGTCATCCGTCGCGCACGCACGAGGTGCCGCGAGCTGAGCGCGAGCACCGTCCAGGTGGCCTTGGGCAGGAATCGCCCCGCATCGGCATCCGCCTCGACCACGTCGATGACTTCTCTCATCGCACGCACGAAATCGAGCTGCCGCCGATCGCGCACCTGGGTGAGCGAGGTGGGGACACCGCGACGGTACAGCAGAGCCGGCGCGTCGACGACGGCGAACGACTGCGCCTGCAGATGCAGCCGCCAGATCCACGGTCGGTCCTCAGCCGTGAACAGGCCGGGCGAGAAGCCGGCGAGGCCCTGGTCGATGACCCGGCGGTGGAACATCCCGGCCCAGGCGAACGGGTAGTCGACCATGGTGGGCTCGTGCTCCGGAAGAATCGCGTCGCGCGGGGAGGCGACCCGTTCGCGCCACGGGAACGGTGCGCGTTTCACCATCCGCTTCGTGCCGGTGACCGTGACGTGGTCGGTGCGCACGAAGTCGCAGTCCAGTTCGCGCAGCCTCGCGGAGAGCACCTGCAGCCGCAGCGGCTGCATCCAGTCGTCACCGTCGAGGAAGCAGAAGTGATCTCCGTCGACGTGGTCGAGTCCCTGGTTGCGCGCACTGGCGAGCCCGAGCGGGCGAGGATTCGTCAGCACGACGGCGTCGTCGAAGCGATCCGCGTAGCGGCGCATCAGCGCACCGGTGTCGTCACGCGAACCGTCATCGATCATGATGACCTTGAGGGCGGAGGTGTCCTCGAACTGCCGGGTGAGGGTCTCCAGCGTGGTCCCGATGTACGGGCCGGCGTCCTTGGCGGGGACGATGACGGTCACAAGTGGCGTACGCATGGTGCCAGGGATGGTCGCACGCGTTCGTGGCCGATCGGGGACGACGAGGTGAACGCCGGGTGTCCTCGCCCTGGTTCCCAGGTCGATCGGCGACGATGGACGCATGCCGCACCCGCACCGCCCCTCGTGGAGACCCGTGCTGCGCCATGGCTCCGACGTGCGCTGGCTCACGGCGCGGTCGTGGACGAACCGTTGGTATCCGCAGGGCGTCGACACCGGCCTGTTGCAGGGGCGGCGGATGCTGGCGATCAGCTGGTTCCGGCAGGATCGGAACCGCACGCACCTCGCCTCACGGGTCTCATTCATCGACCTCGCCCGTCCGCGGCGCTTCGACGTCGCGCTCGCGATCGAAGGCGACGACGGGGCGCTCGAGCCCGCGCGGATCCACGTCGGCGGGCTCGCATGGTTCGGCGATCGGCTTTTCGCCGCCGCGACCAGGCAGGGCGTCTGGGAGTTCGATCTGGCCGGCGTCCGACGTGTCCAAGGGACGACCGCACGACGCCTGACCGGCGGCTCCCGCTCGAAGACGCTCGTCGCCGTGCGCGCCCGCGAGCATCCGATCGATCTGCGCTGTTCGTTCGTCGGGCGCGTGTTCGATGAGGCGGGGCGTTCGCTGCCACGTGTGCTGATCGGCGAATTCCGCTCAGGCGAGGAGGGCCGGATCGGGGAGTTCGAGCTGACTGCGCACGGGTTCGCTCCGGTCCGAGAGTTCACCCCAGGTGTCCGTCATATGCAGGGCGCGGCGCTCTGGGGACAGGACATCCTGATCTCGCAGTCCGACGGCCTGCGGCCGGGTGCGCTGTGGCGCGGGAGTTTCGGCGCAGTCGAACCAAGCGCGACGGCACTGCCCGCGGGGTGCCAGGACCTCGCGCTCGACCCGCACCTTGGCATGCTCTGGTCGCTGGGTGAGCACCCGTGGCACCGAGTCGTACGCGGCGTCCCCTTCGCTACGCTGGGAATCGGAGAGGATCGCGCATGACCGCTACACGACAGCGCCTTGCAAGGCGCGCGATCACGGCTCTGCTCGTCGGCCTGATATGCGCCCTGCCGCTCACCGGATGCTTCGTGATCCCGCTCATCGACGACCGATCGCCCTTCGACGATCCGTTCGGCACCAGCACGACCGACGTCGCGAACGCGCTGCCCGTCGTTCAGGAGGCTCTCGAACTCGTCGACACACAGGACGGGCTGTGGCGATACGAGGTCCTGCGCGGGCAGGGGAACTGCGAAGGCGCGTGCGATCTGCACGTCGAGGTGCGCGTCGTCCCCTCCGGCATCCTCTCTGCATATCCGGAGGTCGATCTTGAGAGCGACCCTTCGCTGATCATCGTTCCCGAGCAGGTGCTGCGCGATGTGCTCGTGGCCGTCGTCCCGGCCGCGGAGCAGCAGCGGGTCGATGTTCGTGTGGTGCCGGGCAACGGCGACGCCGGCAGCAGCGATCTCGGCGACGCAGCCGATGCTCTGTTCGGGCCGCTTCCCACCGATGGGCTCTCCGAGGAAGCGTTCGAGGTCGACGTGAACCACTCCGATGAGGTGTCGGTCAACGCGAACACCCGGGATCAGCAGAATGTCCTCGAAGCGATGGGATTGGCCTGACTGCGGACGCTGCCGCGCCCAGGCGAAAGTAGACTGAAAGAGTGAAGCCCGCACCGATCCTCGTCTACTCCGTGCTGCGGTTGCTGGCGTTCCTCCTCCCGCTCGCGATCCTCTGGTACTTCTTCCCGATCTTCCGCGAGCTGTGGTGGCTGGCCGTGATCTTCGCCGCGCTCATCGGTGTCAGCATCTCGATGCTGTTCCTGCGCGCGCCGCTGTCCGAGGCGTCGGCCGACCTCTACGAGCGCCGGCGCACCCGCACCACGACGGGCCAGGAGGACGCCGAGGCCGAAGACGAGGTTCTCGACAAGGACGCCGAGGCCTGAGCCCCGGCGTCAGCCGACGAACGCCCAGAACAGCGCGCCGGCGTACAGCAGCGCCGCGAGCGAGGTCAGCGCGAGCGCGATGACGAGTTCCGCCGGCTTGCGGTACGTCCACACGATCAGCAGTGCGGGCAGGGCCGCGAGCAGGGCGAGCAGCGCGATCCACGCGATCGGGAAGAGCAGCGCGAGCAGCACGGCGATCACGAACGGCGCGAGCACGAACAGCGTGAACAGCACCTGCGTCGCGCGCTTGCCGATCAGCACCGTGAGGGTGCGCTTTCCCACCAGGCGGTCCTGATCGATGTCGCGGAGATTGTTGGCGAGCAGCACTGCGCACGCGAACAGCCCCGCGGCGATCGCCCCGAGCCACGCCTGCTGCGGCAGCGCGAAGATCTGCACCCACGTCGTTCCCAGTGTCGCGACGAGGCCGAAGAAGACGAACACGAAGACCTCGCCGAGGCCGAAGTAGCCGTACGGGCGCTTGCCGCCGGTGTAGAACCACGCGGCGATGATGCACACGGCGCCGACCGCCAGCATCCACCACTGCTGAGTGCGGATCACGATCGCGATGCCGACCAGCGCGGCGAGCGCGAAGAACACCAGTCCGATGATCAGCACCGTGCGCGGCCTCACGCGACCCGACGCGGTCAGTCTCGCAGGACCGACGCGGTGGGCGTCGGTGCCGCGGATGCCGTCGCTGTAGTCGTTCGTGAAGTTCACGCCGATCTGCAGGAACACCGCGACCGCGAGACAGGCGAGCGCGATGACCCAGTGGAACTCCGGCCCGGTGCTGCGGGCGGCTCCGGTGCCGATCACGACCGGCGCGATCGCGAGCGGCAGCGTGCGCAGACGGGCGGCGCCGATCCAGTCACGGGCCGTCACCGGGCCCGCCTCGACGATCGGCTTCTTCGCCGGGTTGCCGCTCGTGCGGGTCGCCGTACGAGTGCTCTTCTTCTTGCTCGCGCTCTTGTTCTTGCGCTGTGAGGATGCTGCCACGGAGGAATCCTAGTAGGCGTGGCTTTGCGGGCCGCGTTCAGTCCTCGATCTCGAACGGCATCCGTTCCGGAGGAGAACTCGCGTTCAGAAGGAGGAATCCGCGCAGATCCTCCTCCACACCGCGAGTTCTCCTTCCGAACGAGCGCGGCGGATACGACAGCGGGTGGCTTAGCGCCGGGTGAACGTCGCGTGGGTGACGCCGCTCTCGGCCACCTCATTGCGGACGGCGTAGTCGTTCTCGAGCCCACGCAGGCCGTCCCAGATGCGTTCGCCGCTGCCGATCACGAGCGGGGCGACTGCGAGGTGCATCCGATCGATGAGCCCTGCGCGCAGGAACTGCCGCACGACGTCCACGCCGCCTCCGATGCGCACGTCCCCGTCGCCGGCGACTGCGGTCGCCTTCGCGAGCGCCTCCCCCGGCGTCGCCTCGACGAAGTGGAAGACCGTGCCGTTGGCGAACTCGATCGACGGTCGCGCTGTGTGCGTCAGGACGAAGACCGGCACGTGGAACGGCGGCTCATCACCCCACCATCCCTTCCAGTCCGGCTCATCGCCGTGCTCGTGCAGGCCGAACATGCCGGCGCCCATGATCTCGGCGCCGACCTCTTCGAAGTACGCGGCCGCGTAGTCCTCGTCGAGCCCGGTCGTCCCCTCCCCGGAGGAATCGCCGAGCACCCGGGCACGGAAGGTACGGGTCGACACGTAGGCGGCGACGAGGCGGCCCCAGTCGTCTCCGAAGGGGTTCTCTGGGGTCTGGTCGGTGGTGGTCGCGAATCCGTCGAGTGAGACGTTGAGGTCGGCGCGAACGGCCATGATGCTTCTCCTTGCCGTGGAGTCAGAGAGCGGGCTTGGTGTCTTTGCCGTCGAGCCACAGGGTGTCCGAGGCGTCGGCGTGCGCACCGTCGGTGCCGACGTGCTTGGCGCTGATCTGCGGGCCCTTGGTGATGACGTGCACGAGAGCCATTCCGTATCCGCGCGAGAGGTCGTAGTCGGCCTTCAGCCACTCGAGAATCGGAGTGGCTTTGGTCTGCGGACCGAACCCCTTCTCGGTGGCGAGGTCGACGAACTGGCGGGGTGTGAGCCCGGTCTTGGTCTCGATGTTGTCGAGGTATGCCTGGAACGACATGCTTTCTCCTGTCCTATGCCTGCACTGAGCGTGCCGATTCGTCCTCGTCGAGGAACGTCTGGATGATCGTGGGGGATGCGTGGATGCCGATGAGTCGCAGCATCCCGTCGCCGACGTTCGTGAAGCGATGCGGCACGAACGCGGGCCCGGTGGCGGTGTCACCCGCCTCGGCGAGGAAGGTGTCGTCACCGACCGTGATGCGAGCGGTGCCCTCGAGCACCACCCAGGTCTCAGAGTATGGGTGCCAATGCAGTCCTGGGCCCTGACCTGGCTGGTTCTCGACGTAGAAGTACGAGACATGCGCGCCGTGCTCTGCGCCTTCGAACTTTCGGCTGAGGCCGGTGCCGATTCGGATGTCGGCGCCGGCGACGACCGATGCGGGAAGCGGTGTCCTGTTCATGCCACCAGTCTCGACAGCCGCACGATGAGTCCCTAGAGTTTCGATGTGGGTCGAAACATGCCGATCGAAGGCGTCGAGCATCCCGATCACCGGGTCGAATTCGAACTGAGCCCTGGCGACATCCAGGCGGTGCGGTTCGGCATCTCCCCTGGCCATGAACTCGCCCATGCCGTGCGGGTGCTGCTGCGTCCGGCGCAGCATCCGCTGCAATGGGGCTGGCTGCGCTCGGTGCGCGAGAACCTTCCTCGCGACAGCTTCGCGGTGCTCGCCGCCGTGATCGGCGACGACGGCTACCTGCCCGACTTCCTCACGGCGACCGCGAGCTGGGAGATGACCCCGGAAGCCGAACTCGACGCCCGCGTGCGGCGTCGCTCGATGGCATGCGGGTCGACTTCGGCAAGATGGTTGTGCGCTCGACGGGTGCACGACGGCAGGCCCTGCGCGAGATGCAGGAGCACCCGACCCGGGCGCGGGCGATCATCGCGGACGCCTGGTCGGAGGTGTGGGAGGCCGCGCTCGCACCCGCGTGGCCCCAACTCGAGCGCATCCTGCGCGCCGACATCGTCGTGCGTTCGCGCGCGATCGCGACCGGGGGCATCGCCGGCATGGCGGGTGATCTGCACCCGAAGGTCGGCTGGGGCGACGGCGCCGTGCGCGTGTCGCTGCGGCGGCACAGCGAGCAGGTCGACTGCCGCGGCAGCGGTCTCGTGCTGGTTCCCTCGGTCATGTCCTCGTGGGGTTGCATGGTGCTCACCGAGCCGCCGGCGCAGCCGACGCTCTTCTACCCCGCCCGCGGGGTCACAGCGGGATGGGCTAAGGACGCGATCGAGATCTCCGCCGCGCTGAGCGCATTGCTCGGTCCCGCCCGAGCGGAGATCCTGCTCGAGGCCGGCAATGCGCGCACGACGTCGCAGGTGGCGAAGGATGCCGGCATCGCGGTCTCGACGGCATCCCACCACCTCACCGTGCTCCGTGGCGCGGGTCTGGTCTCTTCGGAAAGAGACGGCGCCCGAATGCTGCACCTGCGCACGCCGCTCGGCGAGGCGTTGGTCGGCGCGACCCTGTGACGAAAGGTCGCCTACCCGTGGCGGCGAAGAAACTCGATGACAGCGCGCCCCGCGGCTTCAGGCTCTTGCTCCAGCGGGTAATGACCGGAGTCCTCGAGAACGACACCGGTCACGTCCTCGGCGAAGAGACGGACGCCGTCGGCGACGGCGGAGCGAAAGCGAAGCGTCCGCCGAGCGCGAGTACTGGCGCGGCGACCTGATCGGAGACGAGCGCACGGACATCTCCGAGGTCATCGCTGCCGGTGCGGTAGTAACCGAGGCCGGCCTCCAGAACGCCCGGTGCGGAGTATGCCTCGATGTATGACCGGACTGTGTCGGGATCGAGCCCCGCCGGACCCGCGCTCTGCTCGAGGAACATGCCGTAGTACGCGGCTTCACGCCCGGGGACGAGCTGTTCGGCGAGACCGATCGTGCGATTGATGGGCCCGTGCCAGGTCGGGTAGTGGCTTCGACCCGGCTCAGGAATGTGGATGTCGATCCCGGGAAGGATCTCTTCCTCGACGACCAGGGCGGTCACCGCGGAAGCCAGCTCGGCGGCGAGAATCACGGCAACTGTGGCGCCCCAGTCATGACCGATCAGCGCGAACCGCGTGATCCCCCGCTGAGCGAGCATGTCTTTCAGCCAGTGCGCAAGATCGGCCTTGCGGAAGCTCGTGGCTTGAACGGGCTTCGCGCCGAGACCCGGCAGCGTGATCGGCACCGCGGCGAAGCCCGCCTGATCCAGAAGGGGGAGCAGATGCCGCCAGTGCGCCTCGGTGACGGGCCAGCCGTGCAGCAGCACGACCGGTAGACGGGATGATCCTGCAGTCATCGTTCTATGATGCCCGCATCCTCGGGCGGCGATCGAGGTCGTCATCCTGAAAGCCGCCGCCGTCACGCGGAGCGCCGGGCAGGAACGCCTATGGAGTGTTCTCGACCGGGATGATGGGCCGATGCTCGTAGTAGGTCTGCAGCACGACGGTGGTGCGCGTGCTGACATTGGCTTCCAGCCGGATGTCGCGAACCAGCTCCTCCAGGGCGCGCGGCGACGGAACCCGGACGAACAGCATGTAGCTGGCGTCGCCGGCGATCGAGTGACAGGCTTCGATCGCCTGCAGATGCTCGAGCAGCTCGGGGGCGTTGTCGGGCTGAGCGGGATCGAGCGGAGTGATCTCGATGAAGGCGGACAACGGGGTGCCCACCTGTTCGGGGTCGACGACCGCCCGGTAACCCGTGATGACGCCGCGGGTCTCGAGGCGCTTGAGTCGCGACTGAACGGCTGACACAGAAAGCCCGACGGCGTCGGAGAGCTGGGCGAGTGTGGCGCGCCCGTCGCGCGAGACCGCGGCGAGGATGGCGCGGTCGACAGAGTCATCCATACATGGAATAATATCGGGAGAACCCGGCTATCACCGGAATATTTCCTGCATTTCATGATCGGAGGTCCCGATGTCCCTCACCACCACTCACAGCAACGCTCTCATCGGCGAACCCGAGGTCGTCGAGGACGCGTCGACTGCTGAGCAGTCCGCCGCCTGGGCCCAGCTCAAGGACGCCGCGATCGCGATTCGCGAGATGCAGATCAAGGACGGCTCGATCCCGGACGCTTCGCTCCCCACGCCCACTCCGGGCATCGCTGACGCGCTGTCCGGAGCCTCCGGGCGCGGGGGCCCCCGCTCAGCGACCCATGAGAAGGCCCGCCAGCTCGTCTCCGCGATCATCTCCGGCATCCGCGCGCTCTCCCCTGCCTTCCCGCACGACGCCGAGTATCTCGCCGCGTCCATCGTGGACTTCGAGCGCTGGGCGGACTCCGGCTTCGGCGTGCCCGACTTCCTCGACTCGCTGATCGCGTTCCAGCCGCAGCAGCACCGCGTCGACGGCATCCGTCACCTCGTCGTCTTCCCGATGTACACGCAGAACGGCTCGAGCGACCGCCTGGTCGAGGCGCTCATCGTCGAGACGATCTGGCCGGAGTTCATCGGCGCGCTCGAGGCGGGCGACTACGGCAACAAGCTGTTCGTCTCGCTGCGCCTGATCGACTTCACCCCCGGCTACGACACGAACTCTGCGGTGCTGTTCCCCGAGACCGTCGCGATGCGCGAGATCCCCTCGTTCACGTGGGGAGCGATCTTCCAGGACCGCGAGGCCGCCCGCTACCGCCGCGTCGTGCGCGCGGCGTCCGAGATCACCAACCTCGAGCTGCCTGAGCGCGCCGCGGCGATGCTCGACGACCAGGCGCTGACCGAGCGTGCGTTCGTGATGTGGGACATCATCCACGACCGCACGCACATGCGCGGAGACCTGCCGTTCGATCCCTTCATGATCAAGCAGCGGATGCCGTTCTTCCTCTACTCCCTCGAAGAGATGCGCTGCGACATGACCGCGTTCCGCGAGTCGGTGAAGATCGAGCGCGCCCTCGCGGCGCGCATCGAGGCCGGCGAGGAGCTCACGGCGAGCGAGCAGGAGATGCACGACCACGCCGGGCTGGTGCAGTACGCCGTGATCTTCGACCGGATCTTCCGCTTCGCGATCACGGGCAACCGCACGCGCAACTACGACGCGGTCGGTGGACAGCTGCTGTTCGCCTGGCTGCACCAGCGGGGCGTGCTGCACTGGACCGACACCGCCCTCGCATTCGACTGGGACAACGTCCCCGACGCGGTCGTCGCGCTGGGCGACGCGATCGACGACCTGTACTGGCACTCGATCGACCGCCCGAAGGTCGCGCACTGGCTCGCCGCCTACGAGCTCGTCCGCGGCACGCTCACCCCGCACCCGGCATCGCAGTGGGCTCGCGGTCTGAGCGACGAGATCCTCGCCGGAGCCCCCAAGGGCTACACGGATGCGGTGATGGACGACGAGTTCCCGCTGTCGATGTTCTTCGAGACCCTCGACAAGAAGATGAAGCCCGTCATCGAGTCGACCGTCGGCATCCGCGGAACCGACGACTGAACCGCTCCCCTGCCCACGTCACGCCCACGGGCGAGCGTGACGTCTCGCGGAGGATGTGACGGGCATCGGAGATATCCCAGGGAGACCTCCGAAGCCCGTAACATCCTCCGCAGTGCGTGACACCCTTGAGGAGGAACCCCATGAACGCTGCAGGGCGCACGATCGTCCTCGCCGGAGCGACGAGCGACGCGGGACTCGTAGTGGCCTCCCGCCTTCTGACCGCCGGTGCGCGCGTGGTCGCGACCGGCCGCTCTGCCGGGCGCCTCGAGCCGCTTCGCGAGGCAGGCGCTCAGGTCGAGGTCGCCGACGCGACATCTCTGGAGTCGATGGCTGGGTTGGCTGCGCGCCTCGACAGTGTGGACGCCGTGATCCCGCTGGTCGGCGGGTGGCGCGGAGGAGGCGGCCTGTCGGGGCAGACGGATGCCGACTTCGACGCGCTGATGCCTGCGCTCCAGGCAGTTCGCGCCACGAGTCGCGCATTCAACGGTGCCCTGCAGGCCTCGGATGCCGGCCGGTTCGCGATCGTCTCGTCGTCTGCCGTCGCGCGACCTCTGGCCGGCGGTGCGAACTACGCCGCGATGAAGGCCGCGAGCGAGGCCTGGACGCGGTCGGTCGCGCACGGATTCGCGAAAGCTGCTCGGGATGGGCAGGAGCCCCTGCGGGCGGCATCCGTCGTGTTCCGAGTCAAGGCGCTGGAACCGGAGGCGCTGGCCGCCGCCGCCGTCGCTCTGTGGGACACGGACGCCGCCGAACTGAACGACACCATCATCGAGCTGTAGGCCCGCGCTCACGCGCCGGCGGCGAGCAGGCGGTCGGCCGCGGCCCGCACCCGGCCGCGCAACTCCTCCGGGGCCTCGATCACGGTCGCGCCGTCGACAGCCGCGATCACGGCAGGCAGCCAGTCCAGCCTCTCGGCGCGGATGTCCGCGCGGTGCCAGCCCACCTGCTCGCCGGCGAGAGGGGTGAGCCTCGCGACGGACTCCGGCAGGTGTCGCCTGATCTCCTCGTGCTCGGCCCGGATGCGCAGCACCACATGCCACCGGTAGTCGGCATCAGCGAAGCCCTCGACCAGCCGCGCAGCGGCATCCCGCGGCTGCGCAGGGACGGGGAACGTCTCGACCAGCGCACGGGCGGTGCGGATGCGGTCGACGCGGAAGACTCGCTCGGCGGCGCGCTCGAGGTCGAGTCCCACGACGTACCAGCGGCCGCTCCGGGCGACCAGGTCGTACGGGTGCAGCACTCGCCGCGACGGCTCGTCAGCAGCGTTGCGGTATCGGATGTCGAGGGCTCGGCGCGTGCGCACCGCGTCGGCGACCGTGAGCAGGATCGACGCATCGGGTACGTCTTCTGCGGCCGGCTCCCGAACCACGGTGCCGGCGAGCAGTGCATCCAGGCTCCGGGTTGCCGTAGGCGGCAGAGACCGCACGATCTTGGCGAGCGCGGTCCGCGCCGGGAGCGTCTCCCCCTCGTCGGTGGACTGCGCGCGGAGCAGGCTCAAGGCGACAGCGACCGCTTCACCCTCCTCGAGCATGAGCGGTGGCACGCGGTACCCGGGCGCGATGCGGTACCCGCCGTAGCGCCCTCGCACCGACTCGATCGGAATCTCGAGATCGATCAGCTGTGTCACGTAGCGGCGGACGGTGCGCTCTCCCACGCCGAGGCGCTCGGCGAGCTCGGCCACCGTGCGGGTCTGGCTCGACTGCAGCAGCTCGAGCAGCTGCAGCACACGGCCTGTCGTCCCCGTCATGAGTCCTATCATCTCGCAATACCGGACAGAATCAGCCCGGTATCTTTCCTAGCCTTCTGACGGGCTCGAGGTCCCGGGCCGAACATCACAAGGAGAGAAACCATGCAGCTTGCCGCCACCCGCATCATCACCGACGACGTGGATCGTCTGGTGGACTTCTACGAGCGCATCACCGCCCTGAAGGCGGTTCGACTGCATCCGCTGTTCGCGGAGCTGCGCACGGCATCCGCGACCCTCGCCATCGCGAGCTCCGCCACCGTGCCTCTGCTCGGCGAGAACGCCGCGGAGGCCGGGGCGAACCGCTCCGTGATGCTCGACTTCCTCGTCGAGGACGTCGACCACTCGGCGTCGTCTCTGCGATCGGTCGTGACCGAGTTCGTCAGCGGCCCCGCTGACATGCCATGGGGCAATCGCTCTCTGCTGTTCCGCGATCCGGATGGCAACCTGATCAACTTCTTCTCGCCGACGGGCGCCGAGGCGAGGTCGCGATTCGAGCGCTGAGGGCGACGACGACGGCGACGGCGACGGCGACGAAGATCGTGGCAGTCTGAGACGACGGATGCTGCGGCGTCCAGTCACGTCTACACCGAGGAGTCCGATGAGCGACAGCGCCGAGACCCCGGCCATCTCCCGCCGCGCGCAGAGCGACCGGCTCAAGGAGCGCATCTATCTGGCGTTCGTGGCCCTCGCCGTGGTGCTCGCACTCGGATCGCACGAGGTCACCGCGGCCGATGCACTGACGACGCTCGCCGTGACGACCCTGGGCACCCTGCTCGCGGTTCTCGTCGCCGACGTCATCTCGCACATGATCATGACCGAGCGCACCATGACCCGCGGCGAATTCGCGCACGCCGTCTTCGCGAGCTTCGGCGCGCTGTCAGCCGTCGCCGTACCCGTGGTCGCGCTGCTCATCGCGTTGATCGGATGGTGGTCGACCACGATCGCGCTGCGCGTCTCGGCTGCGGGGCTCATCCTGTCGCTCGTCGTGATCGGATTCGCCGGCATCCGGCGCGTGCCGATGACCTGGTGGCAGCGCCTCCTCGCGCTCGGCGCCGAGGCGATCGTCGGACTCGCCGTCGTCGGGCTGCAGACGCTCGCCCACGGCTGATCAGGCGCGGTCGTCGCCGGGAGCCTCGATGCCGTCCGCTCCCGCCCTGCCGCCACGCGCCGACACCGGGTCGATGGGCGCCGAAGCGCCAGACGGCGCTGCCTCGAGGGAGGGCGAGGCAATTGCATCCACCTCCCCCTCCCCCGCTTCTTGGGCCGGTGCATGCGCGTAGAGGTCGGTGAGCTTGCGGTACGAGCGGGTCAGGAAGGCGAGGCCGCCCGCGACGACCATGATGAGACCGGCGAACAGGCAGATCAGCGCGATGCCGCGCGCCTCTCCTTCGCCCAGCAGCCACCCCCACTGCCGGTTGCCCTCGGGGCTGCGCATGTACGGGATGATCAGGAACTCGGCGATCGGCGCGATGAGGAAGGCGGTGACCGGAGCGGCCGCAGCTTCCATCGCGGCGGCGACCCCGAACACGCGGCCCTGCCGGTCGAACGGCACCACTTTCTGGATGATCGTCTGCTCTGCGGCCTCGGCGGGCGGCACGAGAGCCATGTACATCCACATGCCGATCACGTACAGCGGCCACCACTCGCGCAGCATGAACACCGCGCCGAGCAGACCCATCGCCATGACGATGAGAAGCAGCGTGCGCATCGGTTTGGCTCCGAGCCCGAACTTCGCCACGAGCCCGCCGCCGATGAGGAATCCGGTCGAGGCGAAGGCCAGTGCAAATCCCCATGTCTGCGCGTCGAAGAGAGTGAGGCCGTAGGGGTCCATGAGCGCCATGTAGACGCCGCCGATGAGGTTGTTGAACGTCGAGAAGATGATCAGCGCGAACAGCCCTGGCGCCAGCCTGATCGCCTTCACGCTGCCTCGGAAGTCGAGTGCGCTCGACGCAGTGGGGTCGGGTTCGGGTGCGCCCTCGGGGATGCGGATGAACAGGAGGTGCACGAAGGTCAGCGCCATCGCGGCGATCGCGATCGCGAGGGTCCAGCCCATGCCGAGAAATCCGATCGAGAGGCCGGAGAACACGCTGGTCACCAGGAACGCGAGCCCCTGCACCGTGCCGACCAGTCCGTTCGCGTTCGCGCGCTTGTCTTCCTCGACCAACAGCGTGACCGTGGTCGACAGCGCGATGTTGCGCAGCTGCTCGATCACGCCGCCGAACAGGATCACGAGGGCGAAGAGCCAGAACCACGGACCCCCGAGGTCGAGCAGCGCGGCCTCGGGCTGCCAGAGGTACAGGACCCCGGCGACGAGGAACGCGGCGGCCGAGATGACACTCGAGAGCAGCATGACGGTGTGCTTGCGGTGACGGTCGACGATGGTGCCGAAGATCATGGCGAAGAACGCGATGAACAGCATGTACGCGCCGCCGATGATGCCGGTCGCGAGCACCGACCGGGTCTCGATGTACACCCAGAACGTGAGGGCGAACCAGAGGAAGCTCGTCGTCACGTTGGCGATGAGCGTGTTGAGGAGGACGTTCGTGAACGCCGTCTTCGCTGCGGTGCGCTGCATGATTCGAGGGTAGGCGGGGCCGCCGACATCCGGTAGAGCCCGTTGCGGCGGATCGCGCGGGCGGCGAGCCCAAATAGACTTGGGAAGTGAGCATTCAGCATGACCCCGCGATCCGGGGATTCGCCAGCGACAACTACTCCGGCATCCACCCCGATGTCCTCTCCGCGATCGCGGCCGCCAACGGGGGCCACCAGGTCGCCTACGGCGAAGACGCCTACACGGCGCGCCTGCAGGAGGTCTTCCAGTCGCACTTCGGTGAGACGGCGCAGGCATTCCCGGTCTTCAACGGCACCGGCGCGAACGTCACCGGCCTGCAGTCGATGCTCCCGCGTTGGGGCGCGGTGATCGCGGCGTCCACCGCGCACATCAACGTCGACGAGGGCGGCGCCCCCGAGAAGATCGGCGGCTTCAAGCTGCTCGCCGTGCCGACCGACGACGGAAAGCTCACCCCCGAGCTCGTCGACCGCGAGGCCTGGGGCTGGGGCGATGAGCACCGTTCGCAGCCGCTGGTCGTCTCGATCACCCAGTCGACCGAACTCGGCACCCTGTACACGGCGGAAGAGATCAAGGCGCTCGCCGACCACGCGCACGAGCACGGCATGAAGCTGCACCTCGACGGCGCGCGCATCTCGAACGCGGCGGCTGCCCTCGACCTGCCGCTGCGCGCATTCACGACGGATGCTGGTGTCGACGTTCTCAGCTTCGGCGGCACCAAGAACGGTGCGATGCTGGGTGAGGCGATCGTCGTGCTGAATCCCGCCGCGTCCGACGGCCTCATCTACTCCCGCAAGTTCAACATGCAGCTCTCGTCGAAGATGCGCTTCGTGTCGGCGCAGCTGATCGCTCTGCTCGAGGGCGACCTCTGGCTGCGCAACGCGCAGCACGCGAACGCGATGGCCCAGCGCCTGCGCGGCGAGATCGACGCAGGCATCGCCGACGGCTCGATCACGGGCGTCGCCTTCACGCAGCCGACGCAGTCGAACGGCGTGTTCGCGACCCTCCCCGACGGTGTGGCCGACCGGTTGCGCGAGAAGTTCCGCTTCTACGACTGGGATGCCGCGCGCAACGAGGTCCGCTGGATGTGCGGCTTCGACACCCAGGAGGAAGACGTCGACGCGTTCGTCGCCGAGTTGTCGCGCCTCACCCGCGCCTGATCTGATTCAGCCCTCCGCGGTGCGGGTGTCGACTTCGTAGACGTCAGACGGGGTGTTGCGTAACTCATATACGCAGAAGCGAGTCGGTGATCTCCACGCTCGACCCAATCGAAAATCGGAGCTCTCCGGCACCATCGTTCCAAATCGAGGTCACGATCACATGAATCGTTTCGCTGAACTTTGACACCGACACCTTAGAAAGGTTCGCTCGATACATCTCGACGAATCTCCGGGACTCGTTCCCCCAGGTCACTCTCACGGTACCCGCGACTTCATCCCAGGAGACCGTGGCCACATCACCGTCTCTGACTGTGGCTTGCACTTGGAGTTGCCAGGGCTCCTGGGTCTGCTGTAGGAACAGGTGACAGTTCCAGTTAGGCCGCGAGGGCCAGGTTCTTGGTCATGATGGTCTCGAACTCGACCGGTGTCAAACGGCCCAGTCGGGGTTGCCGGCGTCGCCGATGGTAGGTCCGCTCGATCCAGGTCACGATCGCGATGCGTAGGTCCTCCCGAGTGGTCCAGACTCGGCGGTTGAGGACGTTCTTCTGCAAGAGCGAGAAGAAGCTCTCCATGGCGGCGTTGTCGCCGCATGACGCGACTCTGCCCATCGATCCGAACAGGCGGTGACGGGTCAGAGCGGGCCGGAACCTCCGGCTGCGGAATTGAGACCCGCGGTCGGAGGGCGCCACGCAGCCAGCAACGTCCCCGCGCATCGCGACGGCGTTCTCGAGAGCCTGGACGGCCAGGCTCGACTTCATCCGGTCGCTGATCGAGTAGCCGACGATCCGACCCGAGAAGACGTCCTTGATCGCGCAGAGGTAGAACTTGCCCTCAGCGGTCCAGTGCTCGGTGATGTCGGTCAACCACAGCTCGTTCGGTGTCGCCGCGGCGGACACGTGCCGGGACCGCCCTTTCTCGTCGGTGACGATGCAGAGATCGTCGTGCACCGCGGGGCCAGCTTCTTACCGTTCTTGCCCCGCTTCTTGCCGAACGCGCTCCACCAGCCATTCGCCGACGTGATCCGCCATGCGGTCCGATCCGACATAGACTCGCCGGCGTCGCGGGCCTCGTCCGCGAGGAGACGGTGGCCGAACTCCGGATCGTCGCGATGCGCGTCGAACAACGCGTTCGCCCGATACGCCTCGTCCAGTTCCCGGTCGGCGACAGGGACAGCGAGCCAGCGGTAGTAGGGCTGACGGGAGAGCTTCAATACCCGGCACGACACCACCACGGGGATCCCGTCAGCGGCGAGCTCTTTCACGAGCGGGTAACTCATTTTCCCGGCAAATGCGCCTGCGCGAAATACGCCGCAGCCCGCCGCAGCACCTCGTTCTCCTGCTCCAGCAGACGATTCCGCTTCTTGAGCTCGCGCAGCTCCACCGCTTCCGTGGTCGTGGTGCCGGGCTGCTCCCCGGCATCGACCCGAGCGGTGCGCAACCAGTTGTCGAGAGTGCCGGGATGGATCCCGAATTCTTTCGCGATCTGCGCGATCGTCACACCAGGTTCACGATTCTTCGCGACCCCGATCACTGAATAGGCGCGACTCGAATGACTCAGTTCAGTCGCCGAATCCTTTGATTTCATACTTATCCCGTCCACTGGCTGCAGGTTGGGACGATTGTCTTCCCATCCTTGCGGTTCAACGACTGGGGACAGACCAGGGGTCTGCGCCACGGCACCCCTGATATTCGACTGCGCCTTCACTCACTCAGCCATTGAATACGTCGTCGCTAAGAGGAGGGCCACTCTGCACCGGGTTGCCCGCCAGCACCCATCGCACGGATTTCACCCAGTCTTCCCAAAAGTTCCCAAGTTCAGCAGAGCTGACCGACGCTCTCAGGATAGATACAACATCGGCGACCTGATTGGCACCTCGGCGGTTTGCGAATCTCCAAAGATACTCGGTCATAGCGAGGAAGGCTTCGGCGCGGCTGAGCTTGTCGACCTGGGTTTCCAGCTCTCTCCGCGCTGTAGGAATCTCGAACACTCTGGCTTCCCCGACCCACCACTGACCAGTCGGGTCTGACCCTGACTGTGGTTCGTTGCCCGATGCAATCCAATCCAGGCTTGCGAGCCAATCGAACCATGATGCAGGGTCGGTCGGATAGCCATCGAACGAAACATCAGTATCCCCCAACAGGGTGAGCAAGTCATTTCCGTCAGCCCGGTTCGCGAACCGCCACACGAACTCAGACATCACACGCGCAGCCTCTCGAATCGAGATTCGAGCATCATCGTGGGATGGCATTAATTCCTGCATTAGTGATTTCACCGTTTCTGACTTCAGCCCAAATTTGGCTCCCGTTAGGCAGCGTACTTCGGTACGTCGTAAGCGAAGACCCGTCGGCGAGATACTTCACGAACGGCGAGTTTTCAGGCTTGATTATCCCCTGAATTAGCTGACGGTTCGCGAATGTATCCCACGAAGTGGCCCGGCGCATCACGGAAGATGTGCGATACGTCTTCGCCTGTTTCAGGCCCCACAGGGTGGGACTGTAGGCCCGAATCCGCGCCACCCGTGCTTGTCGAATTATGTCGGTCGAAACATCACCTAAGCCGGTTGTCGCAGCTGCAATGACACCTATCACGCTCATCGGAAGAGCCCCGCCGACACATGAATCACTCACGGGATGAACACCACCCCTATGCGCGGAACTCCACTGACAGCAGCCCTTCATTTCTCCCCGGTGCGTCATGGATGTGGTAATGCGGACTTCGCCGCGGGGAGGCCGCATAGCCGTCTCGAACGCTGCGACGACAGATGAACTAGGTGTGAGCGTCAGAGCACAACTCGCCGCAGTGCGTCCCAGTCTCCTCATATCCCCCGCCACCGGCGGCGCTCTTGCAGGGCGTACTCATCGGGACAAGTAGCCCCTCTGAGCTCGCGCATCCTCGAGCGACAACTCATGGATAGGCGCGGTACCGCCCTGTTCACACAACACTGCACCGCCTGCATAGAAACTCTTGTCAAAGGGTCTGATACCTAAAGCGGCGCAGTATTCTTCAAGCAGCTGCGGAGAGAACCGGTCGACAACACGTCGATTCTTATACGAATCCACATCCTCGAACGACAAAGTCTCACCATGCGCTTCAAACCTCCACCGACCGGAGGACTCCTGAGATACCGACACCGAGCGCACGTAGTTCAATACTCCGGATTTGACAGGTCGTCCGAAGACCTCCAACTGCACCACGCCAAATCTCTTGGGAGGTGCGGCTCCTTCGTCTGAGGACACATACGTGGCTACAACTCCGTCAACATCGAGTCGCTGCGAAAGGTAGCCCACCCACGAGGCATGGTCACCCCCCTTGGCACCACAATCCACGGTTGCGGTCCACTCATTCCCATCGGTGCGCAACAGAAGCCGACGAGGATAGGCGCCGAGCGTTAGAGGTTCAAGCAGACGCGCGTTCTCTTCCAGCCCTCCCTCAACAGGCCGGGCTTGAGCAGACCGTCCAAGTTCTGTCGACCAGTCCATCCACGCTGCCACGAGGGCATCGACTGGAGCACGTACGAAGCCAATGGAGGAAGTAATGGGAGCAAGGCGCTCATCTAGTAGGGTCATGCCGTCCTAAGGAACGATGAAGAGGTTGACAATACCATTGGGGTCGTTAGCGAGCAAACGGTCTGAGTGAGCCGGGCCACGTCCCGACGTGGGAACGTCATACTCCTCGTAGTACCTCCGCCCGTTCAGGGTATATTGCAGGTCAGGACGGTTCACGCCGACCCTGTCGCCGGAGATGTTAACTTGCTGCTGGTTGACTCGCAGGTCAGTTGCGCCGCTAGCGCGCAACGACTCAATGCGGCTTTGAACGAAAGCATTTTGACTGACGCTTCCCCCCACTGGGCGATTCAACGGAAGCGCGAACGGAGCGGCGGGGTTCACGGCGACATCCTGCGGGAGCCGAACCAGAGTGGGGGTTCTTGTGCCGGTGGCAGTGCCGACACCTCCGATTCCTATGCCCACGCCGATGGTGAGTAGTGGTACGGCGGGGCGCAGCACGCGGTCGATGCTCTGGCTCGCGTTCCACCAGTCCTCGGCCCATTTGGGCCCTTTCTTTACCTGCTGCTCTGCGAATGCTCGTCCGCATGCCTCGTTGATAGCGACCTGTGCCGGATTCATCCCGACTTTCATGTCGGTGGCGCAGTTGATAGGCCGTGGTTTAGGCGCTGGCACGACATGTGGCTGGGACGGCCCACAGGGGTCATAGGTGTATCCGCAACCGGGCAGTGAGTCATGTGCGGCGGAGATAAAGGTCCCAGAGCGAAGCGCGGGTGCCCTCATCGGTCGAACAGGGGACGCACCACCAAATTTCGACCCAGTTCGCTTTCCCGCGGTCTGATTTGCGTTCGTGTTCAGCGTGGTCGTAGCCGCCTTCACGAGCGCAGATTTAGTCATCTTGGCAGCGACGCTCTTGCCACCGTCTACCATCGGCATTGCCTTGATGACGTATCCGAGGTCATCGCTGAACGAGACTGGTGTGTTCTCGATGTAGGCATATCGGTTCAGCGACTGAGGGCGTTCGAGGAGGCCGCGCCATTCGTCGGGCTGGACCCAGGAACCTGTCCCCGTGTCGTAGTCGCGGGCGTAGTAGTTGTCCAGGCCCAAGGTCGGGTCACCTGGCTGCTGGTCGTTTCCAACGAGGCTGGACCATCCCGTGGACTCGTAGTTCGCACCCCCGAAGTCCGCGTAGTCGACGAGGTCGGTAATCTGTCCATCCGCTCCCGCGGTCGCGGTCGCGTTGCGCTGGTCACCGAGAACCCACTCGTTCCCGTACGTACCGTCCTGGAACGCGACGGCCCCGTACGGGTCGCGGTACAGGTCCGTGGCCCCATGCAGGTCACTGGATGTCGCGGCGGGGTCGAATCCGTCCCAGACCGTGCCGGTCGTGTTCGTCCCGTACTCGGTCTGGTCGGTCATCGAGGTGCGTCGGTCGAGGCCGTCGTAGGCGTACGATGTGGAGCGCCCATCGGCCTGCGTCGACAGGAGACGCCCCGCGGGGTCGTGGACGTACGAGGTCGACTGACCGTTCACCGTCTGCGACGCCCTGTTCCCGGCCCCGTCGAATCCGTACGACGCGGAGCCAGCGCCGGCACCTGTCGTCGTCATCGCAGTCAGCTGCCCGGCGGCGTTGAACTGCGCTGCCAGCTCTGAATCGCCCGCGGGGGTGCCGGTGGTCGTCACGCTGGTGCGGTTGCCTGCCGGGTCGTACCCGTACTCGTTGACTTCGCCGTCGGAGGCGGTCGACGACGCGAGCCGCCCGACCCGGTCATACGTGTACGTGTGCTCGAGCACCTCCGGCACGGCGGCTGCGGGCACTGGAGCCGCTGGTGCCTCCGCAACGGGCTCTTCACTGCCCGGGGTCCCCGGCGTCTCCGGTTCGGTGAGGTCGGGACCGGTGATGGTGCGGACCGTGTCGGTGACGTTCCCCGCCGGGTCGTAGTCGTAGTCGTACTGCAGTGAGGCACCCGCAGGGACCGGGGACACCGGCTCCGGGAGCGTGCGACGGTTCAGGTAGTCCCATGTCTTCACACACGGCTTCTGTCCACCCGCCGCCGGGATATCCCGGTCCGCGTAGTAGTCGGATGCCGCGCACTGGTCGGTCGTCATCTGCAACGGCACCACCGGCTCCGGTGCGACCACCGGTGCAACCTCGGGCTGCGGGGTCTCGTGCCGCACCTGCGTGACCCGACCTGTCAGGTCATACGCGACGGACGTCGTGACCTGGTTGGGCCGGGTGACACCGGTGAGCCTGTTGTTCGCATCCCAGGTGTACCCGAGGTCCCCGTCCGGGGTGGACTGAGTGACCGGGTTCCCGGCATCGTCGAACGTGTACGCGGTCGTCGCACCATCGGGGTACGTCAGCGACTCGCGAAGGCCCGCCGCCGTGTATGTGGAGGTGAGGGTGTTCCCGTGGGTGTCGGTCTGCTCCAAGAGCCTTCCGACCTCGTCGTACACCCACCCGGTGGTGCCGGTGGGGTCGTCCATCACGATGGGCTGCTGCTCCCCGTCGTACTGGAACGTTACGTCACCGTCAGCGCGAGTCAGGGTCTTCACGTCGCTGCGTGCGTCGTACGTGTACGCCGCGACCAGACCCGCGGGGTTCGTGACTCGGGCCACCCGCCCCGCCTCGTCATACGCGGTGGTCGTGGTGATGCCGGTTGGTCCGGTCTCCCCGGTCGGGCGGCCCGCCGCGTCGTATGTGAACGACGTGACCGCATCGAGCGGGTTCGTGACCTTTTCGAGCAGACCAGTCGCGGTGTAGGCGTACGCGGTCACGAGATTGGTGTCGGAGCTGTTGTCCGCGTTCGCGTCGAATCCTTCTGTGACCTCGACGAGTTGGCCGGCTGGGTCGTATCGGAAGGCGGTGACTTCTCCCACCGGGCTGGTCGTGGACGTCTGGCGTCCCGCATCGTCGTATGCGTAGCTGGTGACCGCGCCGAGCGCGTCCGTGGACGAGGTGACGCGGGAGGCCTTGTCGTACGTGTAGGTCGTAACCGCGCCGAGGGGGTCCATCTCGGAAAGCAGTCGCCCGGCTGCGTCGTAGGAGTACTCGGTACGTGCTCCGCCGGGGGCGATGATGGCCGTCGCTTGGCCGTTGCGGTCGTACTCGATACCTGTGACTCGACCGTCCGCATCGGTGATTGATGTGATGCGGCCGGCGGGGTCGTAGGTGAAGCTCGTGACTGCACCGGTCGCATCCGTTTCGGCCAGCACCTGGCCCGCGGCATCCACGTCGTACAGGGTCGGGTTGCCGTTGCGGTCAACCGTTCCGACGAGGTACCCATCGACGTCATACAGGTACTTCGTGACGAAGCCTGCCGGGTCGGTGATCTTCGTGACCCGGTCCATGAGGTCGTACGCGTACGTCGTCTTCTCACCGGCGCTGTCCGTCTCGGAGACGACGCGGCTCGCGCTGTCGTACGCCACTTCCGAGGAAACACCGGTCGCATCGGTCGTCGCCGTAGGGCGACCAGCTGTGTCCATGTCGAATGCGGTCGTCGCTCCCAGCGGGTCAACGGTGGACGTCTGCAGCCCGGTCTCGTCGTAGGTGCGCTTCCACTCCCCACCGTTGGGGTCGACGATGCCGACTGTGTTGTAGGTGTCGTCGAGTAGGAACTTGGTGGTTCCGCCCTCGGGGTCTGTCGTTCCGGTCAGGTTGTCTTCCGCATCGTAGGTGAACGACGTCGCCCCGCCTTCTGGGTCAGTGACCGTGACCAGACGCGCCATCGAGTCCCACGCGTACGCGGTCACGGCCCCGGTGGGGTCGGTCGCAGACGTCAGCTGTCCGTTTGCGTCATACGCGTACGCCGTGACCCCGCCCTCGGCATCGGTCGACGCGAGTAGCCGGTCAGCAGCATCCCACCCGAACGACGTGACCCCACCTGACGGGTCAGTGACGGAGGTGAGTCGGTTGCCTGCGTCGTACGCGAAGGTCGTCACCCGTCCCAACGGGTCCATGGAAGTGACGAGGTTGCCTCGAGCGTCGTACGCGTAGGTGGTCGCGGAGCCGGAAGGGAGGATGCTGCGGGTCAGGTCCCCGGCTGTGTCGTACTCGAACCGGACCGTGGTGCCATCGGCCTGCTGAACCTCAGTAATGAGCCCACGGGCGTCGTAGACGCTCGTCTCTGTACGCTCCCCATCGAGGTCGGTGACCGTGGCGACATCACCGTCGGCGGTGTAGGTGTACTCAGTGACGGCACCTGCCGGGTCGGTCTCCGTCGTCAGGTTCCCGTCGCCGTCGTAGTCGTAGGTCCACGTGCGGCCGGCCTCATCGGTGTGAGACTCCACTTCGCCCGTGGACGTGAATGCCCATTTCGCCGTCTCACCAGCAGCGTTCGTGATACCCGTGATGCGCGAGCTGTCATCGAACTCGAAGACTGTCTCCTGGCCTTCGTTGTCCGTGTATGTAGTCTCGCCGTCTCCGTACTCGAACGTGCGGACGTTCTGCTTCGCATCCAGCTGTTTCGTCACACGACCCGCGCCGTCATACTCGTTCACGAGATAGGTGACGCCGTTCGGGTCGACCGCGGTCAGCATCCGATGTGCCGCGTCGTAACTGAACGACCGGCTCGTCCCGTCCGGGTACGACATCGAGACAAGGTCACCCGTGGCCGAGTACGCGAGTCCCCAGACGCGACCATCCGGGAGGGTGAACCCCGTGATTCGCCCCACCCCGTCGTTCGTGACCGTGATGGTCTGGCCCGCGGCATCCGTGACCGACGTGAGCGGAGTGAACTGATGCACGTTCCGGTCCGCCGGCCCGTATGTCAGAGTCGTCGCGTTGCCCTGCCGGTCGACATGGCGGACGAGCTCGCCGATGCCCCAGACATCCGCCGCGTCGAACACCCACGTCTCACCTGTGTCGCTGTCCAGCCGCAGTTGCCCTGCGCCGGCTTCCGCGAGCGTGAGCCCGAGACCGTCTTCACCCTCGTATCCCCCGTTCCCGTCGGGTGTGAACACGAACGACGCACCGTCACCCCGCACGACCATGACCGAGTCGTCGTCAAAGCGCTGCGCCCTGGCGCCGAGTCCGAACGTCCACCCCGCGCCCACGCGAGACAGCCTGCCGTCCTGAGAGTTATAGACCAGTGATGCGCCGATGCTGCTCTCTCCAGGGCCGGTGAGGTCGAAGAGCGGGAAGGACTCGACGAGGTTTCCCGTCGAGAACGACACAGGGTCGGCACCGTAAGTCTGATAGTTCTGATAGCCGAGTTGCCGCCAGCGCGCGAGTTCGGCCTGCGACGGCGGTGACGGCCAGCCGCCCACGACCGGGTCGGTGCAGTCGAACCCCGCACCCTCCAGATACCCGCCGAGGCTGCGGAAGGCGCCATCGACGATGCTGAGGAACCCGTTGTCGATAACGGGGCGGTCGAAGTTGTGGTCGAGGAACAGCGTCTCAATATGTGCATACGCGCCAGGAAGACCCGCATACGCAGTGAAAGGGAAGTTCGCGTCGGACGGCTTCGCATTCGCCGGCCGGCCCGTGTAGGTCGGCATGTGGGTGAGGAACGAATCCCGGAGCGCGTTGTCAGCTCCGGAGCCGCGGGAGTACCCCATGGTGCCGCCGTTGCTGGCAGTTCCCCAGGCGTTCCCCTGGTTGGTTGCGAAACCGAATCCGACCGTCGCGACCGGATTCGCCGCTGCGGCGACACCCGTACGCGTCGCTCGGGACACGAACGGAACCCCAGGCGGACGAGTGACGACGACCTGCGCGTTGCACTGCAGGGCCAGGTACGCGCTCAGCCCCTCCACGAGATTCCAGTTGTACGGGAATTCGGTCGCCGGGGACGGAGTGGTCACGATGCCTTCGTCGTTGTCGGGGTCCAGCACCACCACAGGTCCCGGCGGAACAGGGAACGGGGTGCCGATCACCACGAACTGCGACAAGTGCGTGGACTCGCCCTTCACCGTCTTCGTCTCCGCATCGAAGTACGACGGCAGCTCCGTCCACGCCTCATCCGGCGTCGACCGGGTATAGATCTTCAACGTAGAAGGGGAAACTCCCGTCTCCTCTACCCGCCCCATGTCGACATCGAACTCGAGGCTGATACCCGGGATGACGTCCTTCACCACCGGGCCATGCTCGGGGTCCTCATCCGGAACGTCGATGAGCTCCGCCGGGAATGACGTCACCATCTCGCCTGCAGCGTCAACGGCGACGATCTCGATCGGGTCACTCACCACGATGCCGGAGGTATCGACGACCGCAGACCGGCGCGCCTGCACCTCCGAAGGCGCTTGCGTGAGTGTGAGCGACACGGGGCTCTTCACGTCGTGCCCAGAGAACACCGCATTCACCCCGAGATCGTCCGACGAAAGCTCGGCGCTCTCACCCGGCGTGAGATCGGATTCCGCCGCTTCCTTGACCGACGTCGCTACGGACAACCCGCCCGGTACAGCCGGCGGCGCATTCGACGACGTCGGTTCTGGCACCGGCGACTCCGAGGGGTCCGCGTCTTCAGGCTCGCCGTTCGCGTTGAGCCCCGCGGCGGCATAGACGCGCTGCAGCACCTCGTTGCGGGCCGCTTCCATAAGCTGAGCCGGCGTCATCGGAGCCGGCGCCACCGCTCCAATGCCGAGTACAAGCGCCGCCGCCGTCGAGGCGGCCAGCGAACGGAACCACATCAGAGCTCAGCCTCAGCCGGCGCTGCGTCGTCGCTCGGTTGTGCCGACTTCCGACGCCGCCACCACCACAGGCCCCCGCCGGCAACAAGAAGCACCACGGCGAGGATCACGAGACCCCACGCGATCATGCCACCGGTGATCGCGAGATCATCGATCCGCACCACGCACGCTGCGAGCTCCGCCGCATCCGACACCCCGTTCGCGTCAAAGTCCTCAGAACCGTCTGCACACGTACGAGCGCCGCAGATCACGAACTCGACCCAGTCACCGATACCGTCACCGTCCGCGTCCTCGCGGGAATTCGAGCAGGTGTCCGTGTCGCAGACGAGGCGCTCCGCGAAATCGGGGATGCCGTCCTTGTCCGCATCCTTCGTCACCGACGCGCACGTCGCCGAATCACACGAGAGGACCTCAGTCCAGTCCGGGATGCCGTCGGTGTCGCGGTCCTCCGTACCGTTCGCGCACGTCGCTGTTCCGCACACCTCACGCTCGACGACATCCGGAATCGTGTCTGAATCCGCGTCCTTCTCCGTCGCCGCTGATGCAGCGACAGACGCGGTTGTCGGCGCAGCCGCCGCCGCAGGAGAAACCCAAAGGAGCCCACCCAATGCAACCGCCACAAGAACTGAAGCTGCCGTCCATCGACGCAACGATGCCATCACGAAGTCCCCCCGGAATCGCCGACCCGGCTCATTCGGCGACGGGTTCAGGTGTCACTGTGGCGTACGACACCGAATCAGCGCAAGCGTTACCAGCAAAGAAGAGTGATAGCGAGCGAACTTCGAGATTTCGCGTAACGAATGCGGGATTGCAGACTCTTTGCGGTAGCGAGCAGCCCGTCCCGACCATGACGAGAGACGTGTCGCTCGCACATTCCGTTTGGCCAGGAGTCGCCGAAACGGTCTCGGCGACCGGGATGGCTACCGCAGCAGCCCGAGGTTCGCGAGCGCCTGTCGGATAAGAGTCCCGCGGCCGCCTTCCATCTCGGCGGCGACGGCATCCGACCCTGCCTCCTCGGGTGTGAACCAGGTCACCTCGAGAGCGTCCTGACGCGGCTCGCACGTGCCGGTGACCGGCACGACGTAGGCGAGCGACACGGCATGCTGACGGTCGTCGTGATAGGCGCTGACCCCGGGGATGGGGAAGTACTCGGCCACCGTGAACGGCAGCGGCTGCGGCGGCAGCAGCGGGAACGCCATGGGGCCGAGATCGTTCTCGACGTGCCGGAACAGGGCGTCGCGGATCGTCTCGCCGAAGCGCACCCGACCGGAGACGATCGTGCGGGTCATCTCGCCCATCGGTGTGGAGCGCAGCAGGATGCCGATCTCGGTCACGACGCCCGAGCCGTCGGTGCGCACAGGGATCGCCTCGACGTAGAGCATCGGCAGGCGGCGCCGTGCCTCCTCGAGCTCGAACTCGCTCAGCCAGCCCGGATTCGATCCCGGCGCGGGTGTCGCCGCGGCGTAACCGGCGAGACCGTCGTCATCGGGCTCGGGATCAGGATCAGGTGTGCGGACCGCCATGTGTCCTTTCTACCAGGCAGGATGGAGGAGTGAGCGAGAACCTGACGATCGACGACACCGCGACGCTCTGGTCGACGCAGGCCACGGAGCGGATGCCGCTGCTGGTGCTGCTGCACGGCTACGGCGCCGACGAGAACGACCTGTTCGGACTCGTCCCGTACCTGCCGGAGGGCATCGCCGTGGCATCCGTCGCCGCTCCCCTCTCCCCTCCTTGGCCGATGCCGGGCCGATCCTGGTATCCGATCGAGGGACTCGACGGCCGCGACGCCTCGCACGTGACGGCCGCCGCCGAGGCGTTGCTGCGCTGGCTCGACCAGACCGGAGCCGAGAAGATCGCCCTGCTCGGCTTCTCCCAGGGCGGTGCTGTGTCGGTGCAGGCTCTGCGGCTGGCGCCCGAGCGCATCAGTGCCGCGATCGTTCTCAGCGGCTACGCCACCCCTGGCGATCTCCCACGCGATCCCGAACTGCAGGAGCTTCGCCGTGCGGTCTTCTGGGGACGCGGCACGCACGACGACGTGATCCCCCCTGAGCTCATCGCCCACACGGCCGACTGGCTGCCCGCCCACTCCGATCTCTCGGGTCGGGTCTACACCGGCCTCACGCACAGCATTTCGGAGGAGGAGCTGCGCGATGTGACGCAGTTCCTCACCAGGTGGCTGGACGGCCTGGCCGACTGAGGGGAGTCAGCGCCTGGCTCCCGGAACGTCCGCGTCGAGCCACACCAGACGGTGATCGCTCGACGGGAACGGATACGTGCCGGTCAACGCCGACAGCGGGTCGCCGGAGGCGGGCCAGAACACACCGGAGTCGAGGATGCGGATCTGCCGACTGGGCAGCACATAGTCCACGCGCAGGTTCCCGGGAGGCTCGGAGAAGTCGGCGGTGTCCTGTCTCGGGTCACCGAGATGGGCTGCGTTCACACCGCCCTGGAGTTCCGCCGCTTCTGGGGCGCCGACGCTCGTGGGCACTGAGCCCGTGTTGATCTTCGGATTCTCGAGCAACTGGTGGATGGCGCCGGCTGTCGAGTCGCCGTCGTTCGGGTCGGCGTTCTGGTCGCCCGCGATGACGAACAGCGAACCGCCCTTCAGCCCTCCGGTCCGACCCGCGTCGTCGGCGATGTAGGCCGCCGTGCGGCCGCCGGTGACGTAGTCCGCCCAGAACCGGATCTCGTCGTGATTGCGGTTTCCGTTGCGATCCTCGGCTCCGTCGAAGGTCGGCGGCGTCGGATGCGACACGAGGAAGTGCACGGTCTTGTTCTTCGAGACCCGGATCGGCACATCCCAATGCGACTTGCTCGACAGCGGCAGCTGCTCGAGCTCGTCGGGCGAGTACCAGTCGCCCGACGCAGCCGTCGCGGGGTCGTCGGGCAGCAGCGCACCAGGCATGTCCGCCCAACGGAAGTTCTGGAAAGTGCGGATCGCGGCCTCGTCGATCGGCAGTTTGGAGTAGACGGCCATGCCGTACTGCCCAGGGAAGAGCCCGAATCCCCAGGCGTCATCGCCTCCGCCGATCCTTCCGTCGTTGTTGAGGTCGAAACCGCTGGGCACTCCCGTATTCACGGGCGCGGTGTATCGATAGGGGTACTCGACGGGCGCCGCGTCTCCGTGCGGCACGGAGAGGTAGTTGTCCTGGAACAGGCGCAGCGCCTCGCCACCGGCGACGTAGTCGAACTCGTTGATGAGCAGCACGTCGGGGTTCGCGCGCTGGATGATCTCGGCGACGGCATCCGCCTGCGCGTTGCCGGGCGCTGACAGATCGCTGACGAGGGCGCCCTCGGCTCCGCGGTTGAGCGAGGCGTTGAACGTGGCGAATCGCACGTCACCCGCGGTGTCCCCGGCGCTGCCGGCAGACGGAGCAGAGGAGGCGAGCGCCGGGGCGGCCGCGGCCATCCCGGCCGCGGTGAGGAGCAGTGCGGCGATTCCGGCGGTGCGCACGCGGCGATGCGTTCTGATCATGCAGCCACGCTAGACCCGGCAGGTGACGACCGGGTGAACGATCTCGGTGCATCGGATGCCGTCGGCTCAGCCTGCGGACCGATCGTCAGGTTCGTCGGCCGGCGCGGCATCCGATTCCTGCTCCCGCCCACCCTGTGCGAGTCGCGATGCCGCCACGGCGAAGGCGATCATGACGACCGTGCCGAGAGCGATGCCGAAGCCGATGCCCAGCGCCATGTTGTCGAGTGCCACACCGAGCGCCACGCCGACTCCCATGCCGATCGAGAGCCCGGTGCCGAAGCCCACCCGCCGCATCATCTCGCCGGAGCTCGGGTTGTCGTGTGCCATGCCTCCACGGTAGGTGCTGAAGGTCTCGCGGGTATCCCCCGCAAGGCGGATCATCCGCGACACGCCCGGGTTGCAGGCTCCGCTCCGGACGGGTAGCCTCGTGGAGTCCTGTCCGCCGTGTCTGGAAGTCCTTTGATCTGATCCGTCGCCTCCGCGCCCCTTTTTTCGCGCGCTGACCCGACGATCGCCGACTCCACGGCCACCCTCCCTGTTCCGGGAACCCCTCGATACTCCGGGGGATCGGTGTCAGTGCACCCTCGCACTCGACAGGAGACACTCATGTCATCACCCACCCTTCACGCATCGGTCGTCCTCGACCGCCTCACCTTCACCTGGCCCGACGGATCGACTGCGCTGAGCGAGGTGTCCGGATCGTTCGGAACCGGACGCACCGGGCTCGTCGGACGCAACGGCGCCGGAAAGTCCACACTGCTGCGCCTGATGGCCGGCGATCTCACTCCGACGTCGGGAGTCATCACGGCGACCGGTGAGATCGCCTATCTGCCGCAGCGGTTGACCCTCGACGTCGAACGACGCGTCGCCGAGCTCCTCGGGGTCGCGCCGGCACTCGACGCTGTCCGCGCGATCGAGGCCGGCGACGTTGACCCCGGCCATTTCGACGCCGTGGGAGACGATTGGGACATCGAGGCGCGAGCCGAGGCGTCCCTCGCAGAAGCCGGCCTCTCCCCCGACTTCCTCGATCGCCGGGTCGGGGAGTTGTCCGGCGGTGAGGCCGTGCTGGTGGCGATCGCCGGCATCCGTCTTCGCCGCGCACCCATCACCCTGCTCGACGAGCCCACGAACAACCTCGATCGCGATGCCCGCGCGAAGCTCGCGGCGATGGTCGAGTCGTGGAGAGGCGCCCTCGTCGTGGTCAGCCACGACCTGTCGCTGCTCGAGCTCATGGACGACACCGCAGAGCTGTACGGCAGCGAGCTGAGCGTGTTCGGCGGCCCCTACTCGGAGTGGCGGGCGTGGCTCGATGCTGAGCAGGATGCCGCGAAGCAGGCCGAGATCGCCGCGAAGCAGGTGCTCCGCAAGGAGAAGCGCCAGCGCATCGAGGCGGAGTCGAAGCTCGCGACCCGCGCGCGGATGGCGAACAAGGCCGAGGTCGAGAAGCGGGTGCCGAAGATCGTCGCACACGGACGGAAGATGGCGGCGGAAGTCTCGGCCGGCAGATTGCGCGTCGAAGTCGGGGCGAAGGAGGACGCCGCACGGTCGGCCCTCGACGAAGCGGGGCGCCGGGTGCGCTCCGACGCCTCGATGAAGATCGAGCTGCCGGATCCTGGCGTCTCGCGGGCTCGCCGCATCGCGACGATCGGCGACGCCGAGCGCTCGTGGGTCGTCCAGGGTCCCGAGCGCGTGGCACTGATCGGGCGCAACGGCGCCGGCAAGACGACGCTGCTCGAACGGCTGGTCGGGAGCGCCGCCCTCGGAGAAGAGCATCCGGATCGGATCGAATCCGCGGATTCGACCGAGCCGGGCGCTCAGGGCCGAGAGATCGGCACGGATGCTGTCGCGCACACCGCACAGATCGGCTACCTGCCGCAGCGCGTCGACGGCCTCGACGAGGCCCGCACCGTCTTCGAGAACATCTCGGATGCGGCACCTCAGGTGCCGGAGAAGGAACTGCGCAACCGGCTCGCGCGGTTCCTCATCCGCGGCGCGACCGCAGAGCGACCGGTGGCGGCCCTGTCCGGCGGCGAGCGCTTCCGCGTGGCCCTGGCGAAGCTGCTGCTGAGCGATCCGGCCCCGCATCTGGTCGTGCTCGACGAGCCGACCAACAACCTCGACATCGACACCGTCGATCAGCTCGTCGAGGCGCTGCGGGCCTACCGCGGAGCGGTGCTCGTCGTGAGCCACGACGACGCGTTCCTCGCCCGGCTCGATCTCGACCTCACACTCGAGATCGATGCCGAGGGGGCCCTCCGCGCTGTCTGACCGGCACCGCGCGGCCGGACCGGGATCGATTCCCGGTCCGGCCGCGCAGCCCCTCCTCCGGCTGCGCCCTCCCCCTTCATCCGACCGCGCCTCACCCGAACGGCACTGCCCACCACGGCACCGCCCCGACCTCGACGTGCCGCAAGGAGCCGTCGGATCCGAGCACACGGAGCGAGTCGGGCTGCCACGAGTCCGGCTCGGCCACGATCACGGCCGTGGTCCCCGACGGGCCCGTGACCGCCCGCAGAGCGTCGGCCCCCATCTCGACCGTGTCGACGATCTCGCCCGTCGCGACCGACACGCTGCTCACCAGCCTCCGATCGGCGTTCACCGATTCGCGATGCTGCACGAGGACGTATCCCGACCCGAACCCTGCGGGCGACGCCGTCGCCTCTCCTGAAGAGGCCTGGGCTCTCGCCTCCTCGAGCAGCGCCTCGATGTCGTCGTGGTCGACATCGCTGAAGTCGCCCTCGATGAACTGCCCTGTCTCGAGCATCACGCCCAGAGGCGCCGCCTCGGAGACCGGGAGTATCTCCGCATCGACCAGCTCGGTGCGACGGACCGTGCGGCCGTCGGCCGACGTGATCACGAGCGCGCGTCACGACTCACAGCCTCCGCGATCGTCTCGATCTCGACCGTCGTGCCATCCGCGCCCCGTGCCGTGTCCACGAGACGCGTGAGGGCGGTGGTGTCGAGGAGCGCCGTGGCACTCAGCGCACCGCGCCAGCGACCCGCGACAGCGGAATCCGCCGGAGACGCCGCCGACGTGCCGACGGGGATCTGCATCACCGCACCCGAGCCCGTGAGAGCCACCACCGAGTTCGACTCGGCATCGAAGCCGTAGGCGGATGCGGCGAGCACCGCGTCAGCCCCGATACCTGCCACGCCTGTCCCCTCGGCGACGATGCCGCCGGTCACCGCGTCCAGGATCACGAGCCCGTCGTCTGTCGCGACGTAGACGAACGTCGAGTCGCCCGCGAGTGCCGCGGCATCACTGCCGAGGTCGTCGTTCAGGCGCTGATCCCAGAGCGTGTCGCCGTCGGAGAGCCGGATCGCCGCCGCTCGATGCTGGAACATCGGCTCGCCGAATCCCGGGCGGGAGTTGTCGGCGTAGACGACGATCGCCACCTCCTGCTCGTCCATGCTGATCACCGCCGCTCCCGGCAGGATCTCCAGGTCCCGCATCGGCGGCGCGAGCGCTGACGTCACGACGATGATCAGGCCGCCGATCAGCACGGGGGCGAACAGGAAGCCGAGAAAGCGGAATCGGATGCGCTGCCGCACCTTGTGCGGGTCGTGCGGTTTCCGGGGCGGAACCGGCGTCGATCCCAGGGGAAGAACCGTGCTGCCGTTCAGCACGTACCCTCGCGACTCGTTCGTGTTCATGATGTCAGCATCCCGTCGCAGCCGTTCTCCCGATCACGGGTTTCGACGCACCGTCGCAACCGCTCTATAGGCTGGCCGTCATGAGCGCGCCCACCGATCTCTCTCCCGAGGCGCCGGCCGTGGAGTCGGGCCGGGCGCGGCATCCGCGCGCTCAGGTGATCGCACAGGCCTGGATGGAGCTCGGGGCATCCGTCGCCCCGCTGAGCAACGGATCGGGGCGCCCCCTCGCCCGCACGTCGAAGTTGATCCTCGATCCGCTGGTGATCAGGCCTCTGCAGAACCCGGGACTCGCCGCCGGGACGCTGACGGACGATGCCGCGGTCGAGCTTCGGGAGCGCATCCGCGCAGCCGGCCCAGATCTCTCGGCGGCGGCCGCCTGGTTCCTCGAGTTGAAAGCCGCGCGGCGTCGGCTGCGCATCACCGACGGCAATCCGCAGGAGAAGTACTTCCAGCGTTGCTACGAGCTTGCCCGCACCGCGGGCTCGCCCGCCGCGGATGCTGTGGCCGTGGCCGCCGGGGCCGTGTCGGAGATCGCTCAGTCCTCGGGCGGCTCCCTGCTCGCCCGAGTGCGTCAGCTGCTCGCAGACGAGGAGCACGCGGCGGTTCTCGGCCGAGAACTCGATGACGCCTGGCGCCGGCGACCGGCGTCGATGACGCCGCCGGCACCGGCCGAGACCGTCGCCGCGGCGCTCGACGAGTGTCCTACCGGCGAAGGCTCCGCTGCGTTCGACGCCCTCGTCGCCGGAGCGGCGGGAACAGCCTCGGGCGCCGGACTCGCCGGCGAGGGGATCGCACAGGGACTCGGGCTCACCCGGCATCCGCTTCCTCCCCTGCCCCGGATCGGCGAGACGGCCTCGAAGCGCGACCTGCCCCTGCCGTTCGACCGCTCCATCTTCGAACGCCTCTTCGCGGCGCTCTCCGGAGGAGTGCCGCCGGACCTCGCCGTCGACGCCGAGGGGCTGCTCTCCGAGGAGATCGTCCGGTCCGCGCGCGTGTGGCAGCTCGGCGAGGAGGAGGGCCGCGTCGCGATGCTTCTGGGCGCAGAGGCGAGCAGCGCTCTCGAGGAGAACGGCCCGGCGCGACCGACGGCGGCGCACCGGCTGCTCGCGGCGCGCTGGCACCGCGAGGCCTACGTGCGGCGGGCGCTGCGGCTGCCCGCCGATCTCAGCGGTGTGCCGGCCGCCGTCGTCGACGACGTGCGCGCCGTGCGCCGCGGCTATCTGCGCCGGCTCTGGGTGAGGCTGCACGGCAGAGAGCTGCGCGATCAGCGCGTCGAGGGTCGTGACGTGTGGGATCTCCTCGACGGCGTGCTGCGGTCGGTCGTGATGGATCAGCGCCAGCGCCTGAAGACGGCCATGACCCGCGGGGCCGACAATCGGGAAGCGACGGAGGCCGCATGAGCGTGCAGATCCGTGTGCAGGGAGACGCCGTGCGCGTCTCTTCGTCCGAGGCTCTCCCCGATCGGATGCCGTATCTCGTCGCCCTCGTCGAGGTCGCTGGCGGGCTGCTGCACTGGGATCCGACGGAGCACATCGACCTGCCGGACGCGGATGTCGACGACCTGCACGCAGCGACCGGCTGGCTCGCGGAGATCTACGGGCAGGAAGTGGCGGATGCCGTCGGCCAGGGCGCCGACGCGACGCTGCCTCTCGGCGACGGCGATCCGGCCATCGTCGACGCCGTCCTCCGGTTCGGGCATCTGGCCTGGGCGCGGGCCTGGTGGCCTGCCGGAGCCCGGTTTCCCGCCCTCGACCCCGCGCTGCTGGCCGCCGAGGCGGCGGTGACCGCGCACGATGTCGAGCACCTCCTCGACGATGATCGGGCGATCGAGCGGGCGCTGGCGGATGCCGCGGACGCCCCCTCGGCGCTGGCTGCCCTTCCTCCGGCCTTCGCCGCGGAGGCTGAACGGCTGCTGTCGACGCTGACGGACCTCTCCGAGGACTACGGAGTCGCGCTCGAATCCGCAGAGCCCGTCGCTGTCCGCGAGGACTGGGCCCTCGCGGCGAGCGGAGTCCACGATGTCCGGGAAGGGGTCGAGATCGCGTCCGGCCGCGCCACGGTGAGATGGAGCGACGTGCCCGCGCAGACCGTGGATGCCGAAGCCGAGGCTCGGTGGGTGATCCGTCAGCGTGCCGGCGCCGCTGTGCTGCGCGTCGAGGCGGCGGCCGTCGATTCCCCGCTCGCAAGCCGCTCACTGATCGCTCGATTCGGTCCGGCGGAGCTCGGCGTGGAGGTGGTGCTGCGGCGCGAGACGACGCTGTTCCAGGGAGAGGCCGAGGTCCCCGCATCCGCTCTGTTCCTCCCTTCGGCCGAGCACACGCTCTGGGTACGCGACCCGGTTCTGAGTCCCGAAGACGACGGTGCCTCCGATCCGCACGACGCTCGCGAACAGGTGCTCTCCTTCGCGGCCACGCGGCTGCTCTCGCCCGCGGCATCGCTGGCAGAGCGCACGGCCGGAGCCCGGCGGTGACGTCTCCTGAGGAACGGCCCCCGAGCGCCGTGCTCGGTCGCATCCCGGCGACGCCGCGATGGAAGCCCGGACGCGACAAGAACAACGAAGCGGCGATGATGCTGCACGCCGGGCGCGTGGACGAGGCCGCTGCCCTGCTCGGCGAGGTCGTGGCGCTCACCCGCGTCGCCGACGTCGACGGCGAGGGGCTGGACATGCGCGCCAGGGCGCTGCTGAACCTCGCGGCGGCGCACGAGTTCCGAGGCGATCTGGTCGAGGCTCTGCGCACCGCCGATGAAGGCCTCGCCGCAGCATCCGAGGCTCTCGAGCTGATCGGCGACGAGCGGGCCACACGCACCGTGCAGCTCAACGGGATGCTCGCGAGGGCGCAGACGCTGACGCAGATGGATCGTCTGGACGACGCCCTCGCCGGCATCGACGACGCCGAAGCGCTGCTGGACTCCGAGGGCCTCGACCAGCGCGAGCTCCTCCAGTTCTCCGTGCACAACGCGCGCACCGCGGTGCTGATCGTGACCGGGCGACTGCAAGAGGCGGACGACGAGGCCCAGCGCGCGCTCGCGGTCGCGCTATCCGTCGGACCTGCTCTCTCCGGACACGCATACGCGAACCTCGGCGTGATCGCACAGCGCACCGGAGACGACGAGGCGGCGCGCGAGTACCTGCAGCTCGCGTATCGCGCGCAGGAGCTCTCCGGCGATGCCACCAGCCGCCAGCATGCGGTGGAGAACCTCGCTCGCGCGGCCCTGCAGGAGGGGCACATGCGAGAGGCGGAGGAGGGCTTCCGCAAGGCCGCAGAGCTCGCGCAGCAGATCGGTCTCACGACGCGGCTCGCCGCGAGCAGGACGGGCCTCGCGGCGGTGCTGCTGCAGTCGGGACGGGCAGGAGCCGCGGCGAAAGCGCTGCGCACCCTGCTGGACGAACTCGATCCGGATGCGGCCGTGCACGAGCGACTCGAGGCGTACTCGTTCCTGGGCGACGCGGAGTCGACGCGCAATCGCTACCCGGCGGCCGACGACGCCTACAGGGCCGCCCTCGACCTCGCCCGATCACCGCGCGACCGCGGCAGGATCAACCTGCGCCGCGCCGAGATGCACGCCGAGTGGGCGTCGATGTCGATCACCCCTCGCTCACGACGCGCCCGCCTCGAGAAGGCACGGGATCTCGCGATCCCCGTGCTGCTCGTCACCGAGGCACTGCGCGACGGATTAGCGCCCGGGGGCACCCGCGAGCGCTGGAGCCTGCAGGTGGCCGCCCCTGCGCGAGAGCTCGCGTTCCGTCTCGCACGCACGCTCGGCGACTCGGCGCTGCTCTTCCAGCTCGTCGAGAACGCTGCAGCCTCCGTGACCCTGCAGGCGAGTGCCGCGGCAGACACCGCCGTGATCCTCCCCTTCGAGCGTCCGAGCGGCCCTCGTGATGACGTGTGGGAGCGCGATGAGCTCCCCGCGGCCGCTGCGGGGCTGGTCGGTGGCGAAGGCACGGCGTCCGTCCGCTTCGCCCCGCCACCGCGGGTCGTCGCCGTGCCCGGCGGCGAGCCGGTGCTCGACGAATGGATACGCACGGCCGAGGCCGAGTACGGCATCCCTCTGCGCACCGAGACGATGGTGCCGGCGTGGTGAACGGCTGGCGCGATCTCACCGACCTCGGTGCGCCGTTGCCCCTGGCCCGCACCGAAGGAGCAGCGGTGCTGGTCGACCTGCCGGAGGGGCAGCGCCCCGTCGCCCGGCTGCGCTTCGTCGACGGGGACGACCTGTTCGTCAGCTGGGTCTGGGAGCATCAGCGCAGCTCGCCGAGGATGACCCTGATCGGACGGGAGCTCGTGACGCCGGCACTCGATCGGCTCGCCAGAGCGCTGCCCTCGCCGCTGCCGGGCGAGAGCGGGATCGACGCCCTGACCAGGGCCCTCACGCGTGGCGACCTCGTCGACCCGGATCGCGAGCAGGAGCTCGCCGGCCTGCTCACCTCGGCGCTGATCCCGCAGTGGCTGGGCGCGGAGCTCGATGCGCTCGAAACGGCCGGACTGCGCCCCCACCTGCGCATCCAGTTGTCGCCGTCGACCGCGCAGCTGCCGTGGGAACTACTGAGCACGTCGGGCCGAGAGCGCGGCATCGACATGGCCGATGCATCCGTTCTGCTGCCTGCCACCCTGCGCAACGATCCGTCGAGGACGGTGTCGCCGTGGTCGCCCCTGTCACCCGTGGCGACCGCGCTGGACCCGGCGGTTCCCGGCTTCTCGGCCACGAGCGAACTGGGAAGCGTGCTCGGCGAGGTCGCGGCCGATTCGAGCCTCGCGCGGGCCGTCGACGACCTCGGCACGCGGCGCCTGCCGCGCGGCGAGGCATTCCGCCGGGCGGACATCGACCGACTCGCGCTGGCTGAGGCGGTCGCGGATGCGGGGCGGCTTCTGTACGTCGGGCACGTCACCGCCTCGACACACGCTCTCGACGCGCGGCTGCATCTGTCCGACGGTGCGGACGCCCCCGGTACGACCCCTCCCGTCGGATCGCACCGTCCGTACTCCGCCGCCGAGATCGCGCTGGGCGGAGCGGGCCTCCCACCGCTGCGCGCTCCGAACAGGGTGGCGCTGATCGCCTGTGATTCGGGCACCGATCTGCGTTTCGCAGAGCCCACCGGGCTCGTCGCGGCGTTCCTGCACCGCGGCGCCGAGTACGTCACGGCCACTCGATGGACCCTGCCCACCGAAGCGGGGCTGCGCCGTCTCGTCCCTGGTCTCGGCGATCGGGCCGAGGGGATGCTGACGGATGCCGTCATCGCGGTGAATGCCGCTCACGAGTCGGACGACCCGATCAGCGCGCTGGGCGCGTGGCAACGCGATCAGCGCAGACTGTGGACGTCGACCGGAGACCCGCGTCACTCCCCGATCATGTGGGGCGCGTTCGCGACGGCCTGGGCTCCGGAGCCGGTGCGGCTCTGACACCGTCTGGTGCCCTCAGACGCGCTTGCTCCGCATCACCCCTCGTGTGCGCGAGCGCGGGAACTCGCCCCTTCTTTCCGACAGAGTGAGTCATCGGGACGGCCCACCAGGGGCAGGATGGAGTCATGAACCCTCTCGTGCGCCCGCGGAACGACCGCGTCATCGCCGGTGTCTGCTCGGCTGTCGCCCGGCGCTTCGGCATGAAGGCCTCCACCGTCAGACTGCTCAGCGTGATCCTGGTGCTGTTCGCCGGGCTCTCGCTGTGGGCCTATGTGCTGCTCTGGGTCGTCATCCCGAACGAGTGAAGATCGATACGTGGCCGAAGTGAGGCGCTGGCCTCTGCAATATGGACGCGCCGCTGTCATCGGCGACCGTCACCTGAGCCGATCGTGCCAGGGATGGCCGGGGAGCGTCGGTTCCAGGGCATCCTTAAGCCAGGATCGACGCCGCGCGTCGAGGTACGGCATCGTGGCATCGAAGTCTGACGCGTCTTTGTCCCGCAGTCCCTTCGCCTTGTACAGCAATTGAATCTCAGGCTGCAGATATCGGATGCCGTCCCGCTCCCAGAGAGCGTCGGCCATCGGCATCCGAATGCTGGTCTCGCGTTTGTACTGCCACTGCTGCGCCGTTCCCGGGCTCAGCAGGATGTCGTATTCCCACGGGTCTGAGGCGCTGCGACGCGTCCAGAGCTGTCCGCACCCGTCTGGCAACTCTGCCGTGTCGTCGGACGCTACGGGCCGGAGCGCCCCGGAGAACGCGGCCCACAGGTCGATCCGCTCGTGCGCATGCGTGCGCAGCATCGACAGATCTGCTCGCAGGACGCCCGCATCGATGTCGTCATGAGGTCGCTCCACGCCCGTGAACGCCTCGAGCGCCCAGCCGCCGGCGATCCACCAGACGCCAGGATAGCCTGCGAAGAAATCGCGGACATCGCTCGGCGTGCGCGGTAACCACCGCCCGTACAGACGTGTGAACTCGGCTTTGTCCATCCCGTCACGCTATCCGAGCACGCAACCCCGCTGCGCCCGCCGCGGCTGCCCAGAGGAGGGCGGCGCCGTTGCAGCGCACCTATCGCGTTGCTGGCCTGCGGGGAGGCCGATGCAGTGCAGTCCGCCCGAGGAGCCGATGTCCGTGCATTGGCCCATGATGGAGGGATGGGTGATGTGCTCGATCGGTTCACTCCCGCCACGCAGGACTGGTTCCGGGGTGCTTTCAGCGCACCCACACCGGCGCAGGCAGGCGCGTGGCAGGCGATCTCCGCCGGCAAGCACGCCCTCGTCGTCGCGCCCACAGGCTCGGGCAAGACGCTGTCGGCGTTCCTGTGGGCGATCGACAGCGTCTTTCGCGAGCGGATGCAGATCACGGATGCCGCCCCGAGGAAGGATGCCTCGCGCACCCGCATCCTCTACATCTCGCCGCTGAAGGCGCTCGGCGTCGACGTCGAGCGGAACCTCCGTTCTCCACTGATCGGCATCGGACAGTCCGCCCGCCGTCTCGGCGTGACCGCCCCGAGCGTCACGGTCGGCGTGCGCTCGGGCGATACGACGTCGAGCGACCGCCGCAAGCTGGTCGCCGACCCGCCCGACATCCTCATCACCACTCCCGAGTCGCTGTATCTGATGCTCACGAGCCGCGCAGGCGAGACGCTGCGCGACGTGCACACCGTGATCATCGACGAGGTGCACGCGGTCGCGGCCACCAAGCGCGGGGCCCACCTCGCGGTGAGCCTCGAGCGCCTCGACGCGTTGCGCAGTGCGCGCGGCGCACAGGCTCCCGCCCAACGAATCGGCCTGTCTGCGACTGTGCGGCCGATCGACGAGGTCGCGCGCTTCCTCGGAGGCTCCGCGCCCGTCGAGATCGTGGCGCCTCCCGCATCCAAGACGTTCGAACTCGGCGTGATCGTACCGATGGACGACATGACCAACCCTCCCCCGCCACCGGGCGTCACAGCTCCTGTCGACGGCGAGCCGGCGGAGTACTCCGAGGTGACCGGCTCGGTGTGGCCGCACGTCGAGGAGGCGATCGTCGACCGCATCCTGCAGAACAACTCGACGATCGTGTTCGCGAACTCCCGCCGCCTGGCCGAGCGGCTCACGGGGCGTCTGAACGAGATCTACTCCGAGCGCAACGGCATCGCGCTGCCCGAGGCGTCGGTACCGGCCGCGATGATGGCGCAGGCCGGAGCGACCGCGGGCGCCGACCCGGTGCTCGCGAAGGCCCACCACGGCTCGGTCTCGAAGGAGCAGCGGGCGCAGGTCGAGGAGGAGCTGAAGTCCGGCATCCTGCGCTGCGTCGTCGCGACCAGCAGCCTCGAACTGGGCATCGACATGGGCGCCGTCGATCTCGTGATCCAGGTCGAGGCGCCGCCGTCCGCGGCGTCGGGTCTGCAGCGGGTCGGCCGCGCCGGACACCAGGTCGGCGAGATCAGCCGCGCCGCGCTCTTCCCCAAGCACCGCGGAGACGTGCTGCACACCGCGATCGTCACCGAGCGGATGCTGGCGGGCAAGATCGAGGCGATCCAGGTGCCGCGCAATCCGCTCGACATCCTCGCGCAGCAGACCGTGGCCGCAAGCGCACTCGGCGAGATCAGCGTCGAGGAGTGGTTCGAGACGGTTCGGCGTTCGGCGCCGTTCCAGTCGCTCCCGCGCTCGGCATACGAAGCCACCCTCGACCTGCTGGCCGGGCGCTTCCCCTCCGACGAGTTCGCCGAGCTCCGACCCCGTCTCATCTGGGATCGCGACGCCGGCACGCTGACGGGCAGGCCGGGAGCGCAGCGCATCGCAGTCACCAGCGGCGGCACGATCCCCGACCGAGGACTGTTCGGGGTCTTCGTGGCCGGCGAGACCACGGGGGCGCGCGTCGGAGAGCTCGACGAGGAGATGGTCTACGAGTCCCGGGTGGGCGACGTGTTCACCCTCGGTACCACGAGCTGGCGCATCGCCGAGATCACCCACGATCGCGTGAACGTGATACCCGCCTACGGCCAGCCGGGCAAGGTGCCGTTCTGGCACGGCGACGGCATCGGCCGCCCGTTCGAGCTCGGCGAGGCGCTGGGCAGGTTCTCGCGCGAGGTCTCCGCGGCGACCCCCGAGAAGGCGGCGCAGCGACTGATCGAGGCGGGTCTCGACGAGCAGGCCAGGGCGAACCTCATGGCGCACCTGACCGAGCAGCGCGAGGCCACCGGGACGCTCCCGACCGACCGCACGCTGACCGTCGAGCGCGGCCATGACGAGGTGGGCGACTGGCGAGTCATCCTTCATTCCCCGTACGGCATGAAGGTGCATGCGCCATGGGCGCTGGCGATCAACGCGCGCGTGCGCGAACGACTCGGCGTCGAAGGATCGGCGGTCGCGAGCGACGACGGCATCATCGTGCGCATCCCCGACGCCGACGCCGAGCCACCCGGTGCCGAACTGTTCGTGTTCGATCCGGACGAGCTGGAGCAGCTCGTCACGGACGAGGTGGGCGGGTCGGCCCTGTTCGCCTCGCGGTTCCGCGAGTGCGCGGCCCGATCGCTGCTGATGCCGCGCATGAACCCGAACAAGCGGACGCCGCTGTGGCAGCAGCGGCAGCGCTCCGCCCAGCTTCTCGAAGTGGCGCGCCGGCATCCGACCTTCCCGGTCATCCTGGAGACCCTGCGCGAGGTGCTGCAGGACGTCTACGACCTGCCGTCGCTGCGGCGCCTCGCCACCTCGATCGCCGACCGGCGGGTCCGTCTCGTCGAGACCGAGCCCGCCCAGCCGTCGCCCTACGCACGCGACCTGCTCTTCGGCTACGTCGGGGCGTTCATGTACGAGGGCGACTCGCCTCTCGCCGAGCGCCGCGCGGCGGCGCTGTCGGTCGATCCGGCACTGCTGGGCGAGCTTCTCGGCACGGTCGAGCTGCGAGAGCTGCTCGACCCCGACGTGATCGCCCAGTTCGAGCGCGAGGCCCAGCGACTCGACCCAGAACGCCACGCACGAGGACTCGAGGGGGTGGCCGATCTGCTGCGGATGCTCGGGCCGCTCGACGCGGCCGAGGTCGGCGCCCGCCTCGAAGAACCTTCCGAGGCGCGGGACCACCTCGACGCTCTCATCGCCGCACGCCGCGCGATCCCCGTGACGATCGCCGGGGTTCCGCGGATCGCCGCGATCGAAGACGCCGGCCGCCTGCGCGATGCGCTGGGAGCCGCTCTCCCCACCGGCATCCCCGTCGCCTTCCTGGAACCGGTGGCCGATCCGCTCGGCGATCTCGTCGCGCGGCATGCCCGCACGCACGGACCATTCACGACGGATGCCACAGCTCTCCGATTCGGCATCGGAACCGCTGTCGCGCGGCACACGCTGCAGCGCCTGGAGCAGGCCGGACGGATCACGAGCGGATACTTCCTGCCCACGGCCGCAGGCTCCGCCGACGATCTCGAATGGTGCGACACGGAGGTGCTCCGGCGGCTGCGGATGCGCTCGCTCGCCGCGATCCGCGGGTCGGTCGAGCCGGTCTCCCCTGAGGCCTACGCGCGGTTCCTGCCCGACTGGCAGCATCTCTCCCGGCCGCTCGAAGGACTCGACGGCGTGCTCACGGTGATAGAGCAGTTCGCAGGCGTGCCCATCCCGGCGAGCGCCTGGGAGTCGCTGGTCCTCCCTTCGCGAGTGCGTGATTACACCCCGGCCATGCTCGACGAGCTCACCTCCTCGGGCGAGGTCGTCTGGGCCGGCAACGGCTCGCTCCCGGGACGAGACGGGTGGGTGTCGCTGCACCCGGCAGACCTGGCCCCTTTCACGCTGCCCGAATCGGATGCCGAGATCGGCGACGATTCGCTCGAGGAGCAGCTGCTCGCAGCTCTCGGCGCGGGAGGCGCGTACTTCGCCGCCCAGCTCAAGGAGATGACCGGAGCCGAGAACGAGCAGTCCGTGCTCGAAGCCCTGTGGAGTCTCGCCTGGTCGAGCCGCGTGACGAACGACACCTTCGCGCCGATCCGTTCGCTGCTCGCTGGCGGTTCCCAAGCCCACAAGGTGACCCGCCGCGCCCCGCGCACCCGCACCTATCGCGGCGTCTCGCTCGCGCGCACCGCACCCCGCCCGACATCTCTCGGTGGGCGGTGGTCGCTGCTTCCGGCGCTCGACGCTTCGACCGGCTCATCGGCCCAGGATGCGGCGAGGCGCGCGACCGTCACCGCGGGGCTGCTCCTGGACCGCTACGGCGTGGTCACGCGCGGCGCGGTGCAGGCCGAGGGCGTGCCCGGCGGCTTCGCCCAGGCGTACCGCGTTCTCGCCGGATTCGAGGAGGCGGGGCACTGCCGCCGCGGATACGTGATCGAGCGACTGGGGGCTGCGCAGTTCGCGGCATCCGCCACCGTCGATCGCCTCCGCACGTTCGCGGGTCTCGCCGACCCGCCCCCGCGGCACGCAGTCACCCTCGCCGCGACAGATCCCGCGAACCCGTACGGCGCCGCGCTCGGCTGGCCCCGCCGCGACGGCGTCTCGCATCGTCCCGGCCGAAAAGCAGGAGGGCTGGTCGTGCTCGTCGACGGCGCTCTCGTGCTCTACCTCGAGCGCGGAGGGCGCACGGTGCTGTCGTTCAGCGACGATCCGGACCTGCTGCGGGCCGCCGCATCCGACCTGGCGAGCACCGCTCGAACGCGGCGCCTTGAAACGCTCACCGTCGAGAAGGTCAACGGCGAGGGCGTGTACGGCACCGAGTTCGCACTCGCGCTGCACGAGGCAGGTTTCGTCGTGACGCCGCGCGGATACACGCTCCGCAAGGCGGTGTGACCCCCGTACGCTGAGACACATGATCCAGGAATTCGGCGCCGGAATCCGCACCCTGATCCGCGGGTTCGGGCTGTGGCGCACCCGCCCTGGCCTGATGAACCTCGGTCTCATCCCGGCAGTCATATCGATCTTGCTCCTGGGCGCCCTGCTGCTGCCGCTGATCTTCGGAATGACCTCGATCTCGGCGTGGCTCACTCCCTTCGCCGAGGAGTGGCCCGCGCCGTGGAAGGGTCTGCTGCGCGGCGCCGTCGGCTTCGTGATCGTCGCCGCCGCGATCGCCCTGTCGACCGCGGTGTTCAGCGCGCTCACGCTGACGATCGGGGACCCCTTCTATCAGCGCATCTGGCACGCGGTCGAGGTGGATCTCGGCAACCCGCCACCCGAGGACGGCGGCGGTTTCTGGACAGCGCTGGGCGAGGGGCTCCGGCTCGTCGTCCTCGGCATCCTCACCGCGCTGCTGGTGCTGCTGATCGGGTTCGTCCCGCTGGTGGGTGGCATCCTCGGCGGAGTGCTCGGCGTGGTGCTCTCCGGCAGGCTGCTCGCCCGAGAGCTCACCGGGCGCTCCTTCGACGCGCGCAATCTCAGCCCCGCCGATCGCGCGGCCCTGTTCTCGGGGAGCAGAGCGCGGGTGCTGGGGTTCGGAGTCGCCACGCAGCTGTGCTTCCTGATCCCCGGCGGGGCGGTCGTGGTCATGCCTGTCGCCGTGGCCGCATCGACCATGCTCGCGCGAGACATGATGGCTCGGACGCCACTCGCGGCCCTGCCCCCGGCGCTTCCCCCGACCCCCGGGCAGGCCTGATGCCCGAGGGCGACACCGTCTTCCGCACCGCGCACCGTCTCGACCATGCGCTGGCGGGCTCCGACGTGACCCGGTTCGACCTGCGCGTTCCGCAAGCGGCGACGGTCGATCTGACGGGCCAGGTCGTGCAGGGCGTCGCCTCCCGCGGCAAGCACCTGCTGATGCGCATCGGCGACTTCACGGTACATTCGCATCTGCGCATGGACGGCGCATGGTTCGTCTACCGGCCGGGTGAGAAGTGGCGGCATCCGGCCTTCAAAGTGCGCGCGATCGTCGGCACGGACGCCTGCGAAGCCGTGGGCGTCGACATCGCCGAGATCGAGGTCGTGCCGACACACGATGAGGAGTCACTCGTCGGCTATCTCGGCCCCGATCCGCTCGCGCCCGACTGGGACGCGGAGGAGGCGGTCCGCAGGCTCGGAGCGGATGCTCGCAGCATCCACGTCGCTCTGCTCGATCAGCGCAACGTGGCGGGTTTCGGCAACGAGTACGCGGCGGAACTCCTGTTCCTGCGCGGGATCCTTCCGACCACCCCGACGCCGGATGTCGACGTCGCCGCGCTTGTCGACCTCGGCGTGCGCACGATCCGCGCCAATCGCGATCGCGTCGATCGCACCTTCACCGGCGTGAATCGTCGAGGGCACACGACCTGGGTCTACGGCAGAGCCGGACGCCCCTGCAGGCGCTGCGGGACGCCGATCAGAAAGGGCTCGCAGGGCGCAGATCCGACCCGCGAACGCGTCACGTTCTGGTGCCCGAACTGCCAGCGATCCCCTCTGGGTTCCTGAGCTTGTCGAAGGATCACCACCCGGGAATGAATCCGGATGATCCGTGGTTGTTGCTATATCCGGAGAACTCCGGAACACGGGAGGAATCGTGGGCAAGAACTACGTCGACATCGAGAACGACCAGGGTGGCACGCTGCGGTACCGCAAGCACGCCAACGGTCGCGGCCTCGTCGCGCACGGCGCGAAGGTGCATCCGATGGCGCACATCGAAGCAGGTGCGTACATCGAGCCCGGCGCCCGCGTGGGTAAGGGAGCGACCATCGCACGAGGTGCGTGGATCGACGCGGATGCCGTAATCGGCGACAACGCGCACATCGACGCGCACGCGCATGTGGGTCAGGGCGCCGCGATCGGCGACGGCGCGCATGTGGGAGTCCGCACGGAGATCGGCCCGGGCGCGCGCATCGTGCGCGGAGCCCGCATCGGCGACGACGAGACCGTCGCGGCAGGGCTCACCGTCGCCACCGACCCGAAGGGCCTCTGGCTCGCCGCCTGAGCACGGGCGCGCACTCGCGAACAGCGAGCGCCGGCTACAGCAGTCGGCGCTCCGACGCCCAGACCGTGAGTTCGTGCCGCGATGACAGCTGCAGCTTGCGCAGCACTGCCGAGACGTGGGTCTCGACCGTCTTGATCGAGATGAACAGCTCGGCAGCCACCTCTTTGTAGGCGTAGCCGCGAGCGATCAGGCGCATGACCTCCTGCTCTCGTGCGGAGAGGCGGTCGAGTTCGTCCTGAGCCGTCGCCGTCTCACCGGACACGGCGCCGAAGGCGTCGAGCACGAACCCTGCGAGACGCGGCGAGAACACCGCGTCTCCTCCGGCGACTGCGTGCACAGCGCGGCTGACCTCGGCTCCCGATGAGCCCTTCGTGATGTACCCGCGGGCGCCGGCTCGGATCACCCGCACGACGTCTTCTGCGGCATCCGACACGCTCAGAGCGAGGAAACGGGTCGCGGTCGGCTGCGAGCCGCGGAGGACCGCTTCGCCGCCCGTCGCTTCCGCCCCGGAACCGCCAGGAAGGTGCACGTCGAGCAGAACGACGTCCGGCGACGTCTCGCGGATCACCGCGATCGCGCTGGGCACGTCTGCGGCCTCGCCGACCACGTCGACGCTCGCATCGAGGTCGGCGCGCAGCCCCGAGCGGAAGATCGAGTGATCGTCCACGATCACGACGCGGATGCCGTCAGACACGGGTTTCTCCTCCTGCCGGGAGGTGCAGGTGCACCTCGGTGCCGTTCTCATCGCTGCGCACGCTGCCCGAGCCTCCGGAGCGGCGCATCCGGCCCACGATCGACTCGCGCACGCCCAGCCGATCGCTCGGCACCTCATCGAGCGTGAATCCGCGCCCGCGGTCGCGGATGAACACGTCGACCCCGGCCGCGCTGCCTTCGATGTACACCGAGATCTCCCCGCCCGCATGCCTCGCGGCGTTCAGCATCGCCTCCCGAGCGGCCGCTGCCAGGCCGCCGCTCGCGCGCTCCGCCGACATGCCGGCCGAGACCACGTCGATGCGCACGGGGAAGTCGAGTTCGAGAGCACCCGCGTAGTCGCGGAGATCGGTGGGCAGGTCGCCGTCGGCGGGTGCGTCGCCGTCGTACAGCCAGGCGCGAAGCTCGCGCTCCTGCGCTCGGGCCAGCCGCGCCGCCTCGCTCGATGCGCCGGCGCGGTTCTGGATCAGCGCGAGGGTCTGCAGAACCGAATCGTGCAGGTGCGCGGCCATCTCGCTGCGCTGCTCCTCGCGGATGCGTCGTACCCGCTCGCCGGCGAGCTCGCGCCAGCGATGCACGAACGTCGAGGACAGCACTGCAAGGAGCCCCGCGAGCGGGAGCAGCACGAGAGCGGGAGCGGCGCCTGGCCGCATGACGAGCAGCAGGCCGAACACCCCGGCCAGCAGCAGAGCGGCCAGCACCAGGACGATCATCGAGTGGCGCGGCCCGCGCGCGGTGTCGGTGCGGTCGATCAGCGCGGCCCAGAGGCCTGCGCCGGCGGCGAGAGCGGATGTCGCTCCGACGACGACAGCTGCCGTCGGCGACGATGCGACGTATCCACTGAGCCCCCACGTGAGCACTGCGAGAGCTCCGACAGCGGCGGCGACCACGAGCATCCACGCCACCGGCATCCGTCTGGTCGGTGGGCTCTCCCCGTCGGCCCACGGCGTGAACAGCCAGCACCACGCGTACAGCAGCACGCCCGCGCCGCCGCACAGGGCGAGCGCGATGAACAGCGCGCGCACCGTCCAGAGCCTTGCCCCCAGGTGCCTGGCCAGCCCCGCGCTCACGCCCGCGACCACGCAGTCCCGGTCGCGCTCCAGCGGCGGCCGCGTGCGCGCGGGCGCCGGAACGGTGGAAGAGGGCATGACGCCATCCAACCATTCGCCCCGCCCCGAGCGCCGCGTCAGGGGTCAGAATCAGGGGTCGCTCAGGGGAACACCCCATGGCGGCGTGCGAGCGGATGCCGGGAGGATCGACTCATGACGATTCCCACCGAGCCGCCGATCGCGGAACCGGACGCCGCTTCCGCGCCACCTTCGCCTTCTCCTTCTCCCTCTCCCGCCCCGCACAGCAGCGACCGATTCTTCCTGTGGGTCGCCGGTCTGGGCGTGGCACGCTCGGAGGGCTGGCTCGGCGGCGTCGCCGCCGGTATCGCCGCGCGGTTGCGCATCGACCCGCTGATCGTGCGGGGAGTGCTCGTCGTCGCCGCGCTTTTCGGGTTGCCCGTGATCTTCCTCTACGCCCTCGCCTGGGCTCTACTGCCGGATGCCGACGGTCGGACTCACGCCCGAGACCTGATGCGCCGCGACTATCAGCCGGTGCAGCTCGGCATCCTCGCGATGGCGGTCATCGGCCTGATCCCGACCGCGCCTCTCACCGGCACCGTCTTCGGCCTGGGCTACGTCAACTGGTCGGCCCTGTCGATCCTCAGCTGGATCGCCGGCCTCGGAATCGTGGTCGTCCTGCTCGTTCTCATCGTGCGCGCCGCAAGTCGCGCCCCGGGTGCTTCTGCGCCGGATCTGCCGATGGCTTCTGCAGACCCGGCGGCCCCGGCCGCGCCCGTCACCCTCGGCGTTTCGGGTACGCCCGAGGGTGCGGGCGCCCCTTTTTCGGGTGCCGGTCTGCCACCCGCATCACCGTATGGTGCGCCCGTCGTCGACCCGTCCTGGGCTGCGCCGTCGGCAGATTCTCCGCAGTTCGTCCGCCCCGAGCCCCCCGCCGCGCCGGCCGCGAACGACGCGGAATCCGTGGCGGCCTGGCGTGAGCAGCACGCGGCCTGGCGGAACCAGGATCAGGCGTGGCGACGGCAGCAGCAGGATGCGGAGCGCGCGGTGCGCGACCAGTTGCGCCGCGAACGGCAGGCCGAAGCGGCCGTGTTCGCCGCTGCAGCCGCGGAACGACAGCGCATCCGCCGTGCGTCGAACCCACGTGCGAGCTTCGCCTACGTCGCCGCCGTGATCGGCCTGGCGATCGTCGTCGGGGCCGGTGTCGGCCTCTGGGGAGGCTTCGGCGCCACCGCCGGAGCGATCGGCGCATTGGCCGCCGCGCTCGTTCTGGCGATCGGCATGATCGTCGCGGGACTGTGGCGTCGGCGCAGCGGGTTCCTCGCCTTCGCGACCGTGGCGACTCTCGTCGGCGGTCTGATCGCCGGAGCGGCGAGCACCGTCCCGCAGGTGACGTGGGGCACAGCCGGGATCTCGAACTATCCCTCGACGAGCATGGTGCATGTATTCGGCGACTTGCACATCGATCTGATGCCGCTTCCCGGAACGGTGCGACAGATCGAAGTGACCAAGGGCACCGGACAGACCACCATCGGCGTGCAGCCCGGGGTGCGGCTGGATCTCCGCGCTTCGGTCGGTGCAGGCGCAACAGTCGACTGGATCCGCGTCGACGGAGAGACAGGGCAGGTCATCGACAGCGGGGCATGGACGCCGGAAACGCGCGCCGGCGAGCGGATCGTCGACGCGCAGATCTCCGCCGAGAGTGCGAGCACGACGACGAACCAGCCCGTGATCATCGATCAACGCCGCGGCGATATCCGCGTCATCATCTACGAATCGGAGAAGGCAGAATGAGTAGCGACCTCGCAGGCGTCGAGTACGCGGCAATCACCCCCGCGGCATCCACGCCTGAGCTTCCCTCGACGGCCCCGACTCCCCCGCGCACCCGCTGGGCCGCGATCATCTGGGGAGCCATCTTCGCCGCGATCGCCGTAGTGGCGATCGGTCTGCTCGCCGACGGTCGCCGCAGCGACGACGTGAGCGACTGGATCCTGTCGCTCACTCCGGCGTCGATCACCGCGATGGCTCTGCTGGCGCTCGGGGGCATCGTGCTGATCTGCGGGGCGATCGGACTCATCCGGCGTGTTCAGCGGCGTGCGGCAGCCTCCTGGTCCCCGTCGCAGCGCGGGGTGGACGGCGATACCCTGGCCTGATGGCGAAACAACCTCGGCGTCCCGCCGGCCCCGTGCGCAGGAACAAGGCAGCGCCCGCCGAGCGGTTCCCGCCGCGCAAGCCGCCGAAGAAGACCGCCAAGGTCGTGTTCGACGCTCGGGCCGCAGCCCCCGACGAACCGCGCAGCTTCCGGCTGGGCGTGGTGGCCGGAGCGACGCCCGGCAAGTGGATCGATGCGTGGAAGGAGCGGATGCCCCGGGTGCCGCTCGAGCTCATGCCGATCGAGGTCGCAGACCAGCGCTCGGCGATCGACGCGGTCGATGCGGCCCTCGTGCGGCTGCCCATCCCGGACGAGGATCTGCACGTCATCACGCTCTACGACGAGAGGCCGGTGGTCGTGGCCGGGATCGACTCGCATCTGCTCGCCGCCGACGAGCTGACGGTCGCCGACCTCGACGGGGAGGTCGTGATCGGATTGATCGACGACGTCCTCGGCCCGCTCGACCTGCCGGGCACGACGCCCGCCTCCTTCGCTGCGCTGCCCGCCGCCGAGGCGATCGCGACGGCCGCCTCCGGAGTGGGGATCGTGATCGTACCGATGTCGCTCGCGCGGCTGCATCACCGCAAGGATGCCGACTACCGCGTGCTCGCCGACGGCCCCACCTCGACCGTGGCGCTGGTGTGGCCGCGCGACCGCACGACCGCCGACGTCGAGACCTTCGTCGGAATCGTCCGGGGGCGCACCGCGAACTCCTCGCGCTGAGCGCCGAACCCCGCTGTCATGGCCGCCTCTTCGAACAAGCCCGAGCTCCACGTCGATTCTGTCGCGGAGTGGGAAGCCTGGTTGAGCGCTGATCCCGACCCGAACGGCGTGCGGCTGCGTGTGCGGAAGAAGGCGTCACGCCTGTCAGGGATCTCCTATGCGGAGGCGCTCGACGTCGCCCTGTGCTTCGGGTGGATCGACGGACAGACAGCATCCCTCGATGCCGACTACTACCTGCACACCTTCACGCCCCGACGTCCGCGCAGTCTGTGGTCGAAGGTCAACATCGGTCACGTCGCGAGGCTGATCGCCGAGGGGCGCATGCGCCCGGAGGGTCAGCGCGAGATCGACCGCGCGAAGGCGGACGGACGCTGGGATGCCGCCTACCGGCAGAGCGACGGCGAGGTGCCGGTCGAGCTCCAGGATGCTCTGGATGCCGACCCGGAGGTCGCCCGGGCGTACGCGGCACAGTCGGCGCAGAACCGGTTCGCGATGGCGTTCCGGGTGTCTCAGCTCAAGCGGCCAGAGTCGCGCGCCTCGCGGGTCGCCCAGTACGTGGAGATGCTCAAGCGGGGCGAGACCCTGCACTGATCCCCGCCTGGTCGCCTGGTCGCCTGGTCGCCTGGTCGCCTGGAGTAACGATTCGACCCGCGCCGGAGCTCACGCGCCGCGCTCAGTAGAATCTCCGAGTGGCTTCGCTTCTCTACGTCTGCGTGCGACCCGAGATCGGGGCGGCGGATGCCGAGCACGCCTCGTTCCGGAGGGCGCTCGGCGCAGACGTCGTCGACAGGCTCGATCTGCTCGACGAGAGGCTCGACCTCGACCGGCTCGAGCGGTATCGCGGAGTCGTGGTGGGCGGCTCGCCGTTCAACGTGAGCGACCCGTCGAAATCGTCCGCGCAGCTGCGCGTCGAGGCCGATCTCGAGCGCATCGCCGGCGCGGCGATCGATGCGAGGATCGCCGCGTTCTTCACGTGCTTCAGCATCGGAGTCCTGACGCGGATGCTGGGTGGAGAGGTCGCGAACGACACTCCCGAGTCGGCGAGCGCGACAGTCATCGAGACCACGGCCGAGGGCGACGCCGATCCGGTGTTCGGCCCGAGTGCCCCGGCGCTCACCGTGTTCACCGCCCATAAGGAGAGCGCGGTCGCGGTACCTGACGGCGCCGTGCTGCTCGCCACGAACGAGGTCTGCCCGGTGCAGGCGTACCGCGTCGGAACGCATCTGTACGCCGCGCAGTTCCATCCCGAGCCCACCCCGCGCGATTTCGCCGACCGGATGACCTTCTACCGCACGACCGGATACTTCGACCCTGAGGAGTTCGACCTCGTGCAGGGCCAGGTGCTCTCGGCATCCGTCACCGAGGGTGCCGCCCTCCTGCGCCGGTTCGCCGAGCAGTTCGCCGCCTGACGCGACCGGTATCGCTCACGGCTGCCGGTCGTTGAGCGAGCGCAGCGAAACGCACCGCCAAACCTTCACACCGGTCGTTGAGCGAGCGCAGCGAGACGAAACGCGTCCTTCGTCTGTTCGTCGTCAGTCAGTCATGCGGTCAGGTACGCAGCACTGTGCGCCGGGCCGGCTTCGCTGGGGTGGAGTGTCGTGGGGTGCGCCATCGCTGAGCAGGGTCCCACCAGGCGGGACCGCGGATCTGGGGGATGCCGTCGTTCATGCGGATCTCCCACCCGGAATGATCGAGGGACCTGTGGTGCCACCAGCACAACGGGACCCCGTTGTCGGTGTGCGTGGGGCCGCCGCGGGCGTGTTCGGTGACGTGGTGGATTTCGCACCATGAGGCGGGGACGTGGCATCCGGGGATGAGACATTCCCGGTCCCGAGCGACGATCGCCCGCCGCTGATGCGCGTTGAAGATCCGATCCGTCGTGGTGATGCCGACGATCCGGCCCTCGTCGAACAGCACCCGCTGGACCGCCCCGGTGCACGCGGTGTGCGCGGCCACCGACAGCGGCACCGGCGCCCCGTTCCCCGGAAGCGTCGCCCACCCCGTACCCGCGGCAAGATCCTTCGCGTCCACATGCACCACCAGCGTCGGCGCCGCGCCACCCAGCGACGGCATCTCCTCATGCCGCGCCGCGATCCCCAACGCCGCCGCAAGAGCGTCATGACGCTTCTGGCCGGGCGTGCGCGGATCGATCACATTCCGCGGATCCACATTGAACTCGTCGACCTCGTCGTCTCCCGCGGTCTCGGTGAACGCGACGCCGGGGGCGGGAGCGCCGCCGACTTTCGGGTTGTTGAACGCGTCGAAGATCTGCTGCAGCTGCGCCGCCACCTCCGGGGTGATGTTCCCGACGAGGCGATGCGCGCCCTTCTGCAACCGCCCGAGGTTCAGAAACCGCCCCTGCTGCGCGTCGCGGTCCGTGGGCTCCGCCCCATCCGGATCCAGAATCATCGCCAGCGTCGACGCGAGGTGCCGCAGATCATCCGCGGTGGCCGGAGGACCAGGCTGCTTCCCACCCGCAGCGGTGTCCGCATCCGCCTCCACGGAGGGATCCGTGTCACCCGCGGCATCCTCTTCGAGTTCTTGTGCGGCCCCGTCGGTCGCCTCGGTGTCGCGGAGTCCGCGGGCGTGCCCAGCGAGGACCTCATCCACCCAAAGGCGTTCGTCGGTCCCGATGCGGGCGCGGGCGTACTCGATCGGCGCGGTCGCGGCCAGCAACCCAGGGATGCCGACCGCCCCGTCCAGCAGCGCGTCCCGCAGCGCCGGCCATCGAGCGGGCAACCGCTCCCCCGACACCAGGTTCACGTCCCGCGCCACCAGGCCCGCCGCGCGCGTGAACTTCGACGCCGACGGTGCATCGGTCAGCAGCGCTCGCTGCAGCAGCTCGTTCATGCCCCGGCATCCGAACCGATGACCGAACTCCACCTCCGCCGACGCCACCGCCTCCACCACGACCGCATCGACCAGCCGCGACACCTCACCGGCACCCCGCAACGCCTCGGCCCGCTCCGCATCCGACAGGCCCGCGAGGGCATCGTCGGACAGCACCGCACGCAGGTCGGTCGCGACCCGGGCGAGAGCGGAAACCGTGCTGTTCATACCTTCAGTATGAACAGGGCCACCGACATTCCGACCCCTGAATGAGCCTGATCAGAGAACTTTTCCCACCCTTTCACCGACGCCCCTGCCGAGCGACATCAACACCGCACTCCGGTCGCTGTTCATGCCGCCGAAACCGACCGCAAACTGCACCAAACGCGACCGGAACGGGCACCTGGGGGGACCCCGGATCGGTCACCAACCTGCCGTGAATCTCACGACGTTTCGTCTCGTCGCTGCGCTCCTCGCTCAACGACCGGTGACAGAGGCACGCCTCGTCTCGCTCCGCTCGCTCAACGACCGGAAACACGCGCGGCGCCGGCGCCGAATCAGCCGAGCAGTTCCACCCGCTCCCGCAGATACCCGCCCAGGGGCACGAACCCGCCCGCCGCGCTCCAGCGCACCGAGGGCACTCCGTCGATCAGGGAGAGCGGCCCTGAAGAGCCGCCGGCATCCACTGCCTCCACGTCGATCACGCTCCAGCCGACGTGTGCGATCTCCCCTTCGCGGAAGCCGCCGCGCAGGGCCAGCGCCCGACGCTCTGCCCGGTCGCGCGCCGACTCGGCCGTGTACCCTCTCCGCCCGGGCTCCGCGGCGCGCAGCACCTCGGCCGTGGCGAGCGCGTGAGTGTCGGTGAGCAGCAGCACGCCGAGGTGCCAGGCCTCGCCGACGCGCACGATGCGATGCCCACGCCACCGCGAGCTCCGCTCTTCGCCGAGCCCCTCTTTCGGAACTCCGGCGAGAGCCGATCGGGCATCGTCGAGAAGTCGTGCGGCAGTGTCCACGACTCCAGGTTAGGAGCCGATTCGCCCGGCACCGGCATCCACGGCAGAATCGATGCACACCCTCGAGGAGCCCTCATGTCTCAGCCTGATACCGCCCGTCTGCTCATCGCCTGCGACGACCAGCCAGGCATCGTCGCCGCCGTGGCCGGCGTGCTCTCTGAGCACGGGGCGAACATCATCTCCCTCGACCAGCACTCCACCGACTCCGAAGGCGGCCGGTTCTTCCAGCGCACGGTCATCCATCTGCCCGGCCTGTCGGCCGCCCGCCCCGCACTCGAGGCCGATCTCGAGAAGGTCGCCGAGCGCTTCGGCATGGAGTGGTCGCTGCACGACACGGCCCGCCGCAAGCGGGTCGCGATCTTCGTGTCGAAGTACGACCACTGCCTGATGGAGCTGCTGTGGCGCACGCAGCGCGGCCAGCTCGACATCGACATCACGATGGTCGTGTCGAACCATCCGGATCTCGCCGAGGCCGTCCGTTCCTTCGGAGTCCCGTTCGTGCACATCCCCTCCGGCGACAAGCAGGCCATGGAGCAGCGGCAGCTCGAGCTCCTTCGAGGCAATGTCGATCTCGTGGTCCTCGCGAGGTACATGCAGATCCTCACCGACGACTTCATCGTCGGCCTCGGCGCACCCGTGATCAACATCCACCATTCTTTCCTGCCGGCGTTCATCGGGGCGAATCCCTATGCGCGCGCGAAGGAGCGCGGCGTCAAGCTGATCGGCGCGACCGCGCACTACGCGACGGCCGACCTCGACGAGGGACCGATCATCGAGCAGGACGTGACGCGCGTCACGCATTCCGAGTCCGCCGCCGAGCTGCAGCGTCGTGGGGCTGACGTCGAGCGCCTGGTGCTCGCCCGCGCCGTGCAGTGGCACGCCGAGGACCGCGTGATCGTGCATGGGAAGTCCACCGTCATCCTGTAGCCCACCCGGATGCCGGCGCGGATCACCGCCCGTCCGGAACCCCGGCCACCAGCTCTTCGAAGGCCTCTCGCGCTGATGCGTACCGTGCGAGGGGTGCGGCCTGCCCCATCCACAGCGACTGCAGCTCGCCGAGATTCTGCTCGCCGGCCGCAGCACGGAAGCGGCCGGTGAGCCAGTTCTGCATCGGGAAGGGCGCGATCGTGCCGCTCGCCTCGATCGCTCGCACGGCGCGGTTGCGGGCTCCTCTCGCGAGGCGTCCGCTCATGGCCGTCGTCAGCACCGTCTCATCAGCTGCGGTCGAGCCGATCGCGGCTCGGTGCCCTTCCGAAGCGGCCGATTCCGCCGTCGCGAGGAACGCCGTGCCCACCTGCACTCCGGCGGCCCCCAGAGCGAACGCTGCGGCCACACCGCGCCGATCCGAGATGCCGCCCGCCGCGATCACCGGAACGTCCACGGCGTCCACGGCCTGGGGCAGCAGGGCGAACAGACCGACCAGCGAGTCCTCGGCCGGCTTCAGGAACGACACACGATGGCCTCCCGCCTCGGCGCCGGTCGCGACGATCGCGTCGACGCCGGCATTCGACAGCGCGACGGCCTCGGCGACCGTGGTCGCGGTACCCACGACGCGGATGCCGCGGCCGTGCGCCTCCTCCACCAGCGACTCCGAGGGCACGCCGAACACGACGCTGAGCACTGCCGGTGCCGCCTCGAGAATCGCTTCGGTCTGCTCATCGAGAGACGGCAGGTACTGCTCCGGTCGCTGGGGGACGTCCACTCCGACCGCGGAGTAGAACGGCTCGAGCGCCTGGGCGAAGACGGCGTGCTGCGGGTTCGGCGCGACCTCGTCGCCCCTGGGCAGCCAGACGTTCACCGCGAACGGCTTCGAGGTCGCGGCCCGGATCGCGGCGATGGTCGAGCGGATGCGGTCACCGTCGTAGCCGTACAGGCCGTACGACCCGAGGCCTCCTGCTTCGCTCACCGCCGCAGTCAGGGCGACGGACGACATCCCGCCGAAGGGGCCGAGGACGATCGGATGCTCGAGGTCGAAGAAGCTCATGAATCCGACGTTACGCCTGCAGCGCACGGGAAGGATCGACGATGACGGGGGTGATAGCGTCGCTTCCGAAAGGGGTGCGCGCATGAGCGAGTGGTTCGGCGAGATGCTGGGCTTCGTCGCGGCCGCGCTCGGACTCGTCCAGATCCCCGATGCCGCAGCCCTCGGGCTCGCGATCGCCCTCGTCGCCGTCACCGTTCTCACGATCGCCGTGACGCTCACGCTGCTGCCGCTGCGGACCGCGGGCAGACCGCATCCGCATCGCGCCATCAGCGCCGGAACCCGACTCGACCAGAGCGATCCGGATGCCGCGGGCCACCCGCGTCCTCGTGCGCCGGGAGTCGCCGTACCCGCGTAGTCCCTGATCGGGAGTGCGCGGTCTTCGCCGACCCTCCCGACTCATGAAAAGGACAACGTTGTGGACATCTTCGCCTTCCCTCCCCTGAACTGGCTGCTCGACGCCGCCTACCGCGGCCTCGCCGGCCTCTCCGACCTCCTTGATCCCCTGAGCACAGCATCCGCCGCCCTGGCCGTCGTGCTGGTGACTCTGCTCGTTCGGGCCCTGCTGATCCCGGTGGGCATCTCGCAGGCGAAAGCCGAGCAGACAAGAGCCCGGCTCGCGCCCCAGCTGCGCGCGCTGCAGCAGAAGCACAAGAAGAACCCCGAGAAGCTGCAGGCCGCGATGCTCGACCTGTATCGCCGCGAGAACACCTCGCCCTTCGCCGGGATGCTCCCGGTGCTCGCGCAGGCGCCGGTCGTCGGCATCCTGTACACGCTGTTCATCCGCCCTGAGATCGCCGGGCATCCGAACGAGCTGCTCACGCACGACCTGTTCGGCGCACCGCTCGGCACGAGCCTCGTCCACATGCTGACGGCCGGGCCGTTCTCGGGAGCCACACTGCTCGTCACTGGCGCGCTCATCGTGATCATGATCGTGGTCGCCGACATCACGAGGCGGGTGTTCCGACCCGCTCCCGTAGACGACTCCCCGATGTCGTCGCCGGGGATGCTGCGCGTGATGAGCGCTCTGCACTACCTGACGGCGGTGTTCGCGGTCTTCGTCCCGCTCGCCGCAGCGCTCTACCTCACGGTCACGGTTGCGTGGACTCTCGTGCAGCGCGTCGTGCTCCGCCGGCGCTACCCGATGCCCGTGCCGGTCGCGGCCTGACGCGTGCTGCTGCCCGCACCGGACCGGTTCAGTCGGGCAACGGGATCGGAGCGGTGAAGGGGCCGTCGGAGCGACGGTCCCTTCGCACGCCGAGAGTCGTGCCCACGCTCGCAGCGATCACCAGGGCGACCGCCAACATCCGCAGCACCGTCGCGTCCTGTCCCAGGATCATCCAGCCCGCCAGCGTCGCGAAGGCGGGTTCCAGGCTCAGCAGCACACCGAACACCCGTTGCGGCAGCCGCCGGAGCGCGGCGAGTTCGAACGTGTACGGGATGACGGACGACAGCACGGCGGTGATGGAGGCGAGCAGCAGCAGGTCAGGCGCGCCGGCCACGGTGACGGATGCCGGTACTCCGACGGGAAGCAGAAGAACCGCGGCGACCAGCAGCCCGATGGACAGGCCGCCGTGCCCCGGGATGAGCGAACCCACGCGCGCGCTCATCCGGATGTACATGATCCAGAATCCGGCCGCGACGAAGATGAACAGCAGCCCGAGGGGATCGAGCGGCTCGGCGCCGATCATGCCGTCCACACCCAGCAGAGCCATGCCGAGGAGAGCCACTCCCACCCAGATCGCATCCGCCACCCGCCGCGTCAGCACGGCGGCGAGCACGAGCGGCCCGAGGAACTCGATGGCCACCGCGGGCCCGAGCGGGATGCGGTCGATCGCGGCGTAGAAGAATCCGTTCATGGCGGCGAGCGAGACGCCGAACAGCACCGCCGCCAGCCACTGCTGACGGGTCCATCGCCGCGGTCGCGGTCGCACGATGACGAGCAGGAGGAGCGCCGCGATCGCCACGCGCAAAGACGTGACGCCCCAGGGCCCCCAGCACGGGGAACAGTTGCGCGGCGACCGCGGCGCCGAACGGCAGAGAGAGGCACGAGCCGACGACGAGGGCCACACCCACGAAGGGGCGGGACGACGTCGGCGGCTGCACCTCTCCAGCCTAGGGGCGCGCTGCGGTCAGAGCGGCTTGCCCCCTGTCACGGCGAGCACCGAACCCGAGACATAGGACGACTCGGCCGAGGCCAGATACACGTACGCGCCGGCGAGCTCGGCCGGCTGGCCCGCTCTGCCCAGCGGCGTGTCGGCCCCGAAGGACTTCAGCCGCTCGGCATCCCACCCGGTCGCGGGGATCAGCGGCGTCCAGATCGGCCCGGGGGCCACGGCGTTCACCCGCACGCCCCGCGGGCCGGCCTCCTCGGCGAGCGCCTTCACGAACGCCACCTGAGCCGCCTTGGTCATGGCGTAGTCGAGCAGACCGGGTGAGGGGTGGAAGGCCTGGATGGATGCGGTCACGATGATGCTCGCACCCGGCTCCAGATCGGGCAGCGCCGCTCGCGTCGTGAACAGCTGCGAGACGAGGTTGGTGTCGAAGACCCGGCGCATCCGCTCGGTGCGCAGGTTCTCGATGCCGTCGATGTCATGCTGATAGCCGGCATTGAGAACCAGGACGTCGAGTCCTCCGAGCGCCTTCCGCGTCTCGAAGACGATGTCCGCGGCGAAGGACTCGTCGCGGATGTCTCCCGCGAGGCTCACGCCATTGCGGCCGGCCTCTCGGATCAGGGCGACCGTCTCGTCGGCATCCGCCTGTTCCTCGGGCAGATGCACGATCGCGACGTCCGCGCCCTCACGGGCGAAGGCGATCGCCGCCGCCCGGCCGATGCCGGAGTCGCCTCCCGTGATGAGCGCTCGCCGGCCCTCGAGGCGCCCGTGGCCCACGTAGCTCTTCTCACCGTGGTCCGGCCGAGGGATGGTCTCGTCCGTGTGACCCGGCTGGTCCTGGTGCTGCGGAGGGAATCCCTCCTCGCGGTGTGCGTGGCGGGGGTCGTTGGTGGCGTCGCTCATCGAATCTCCTCCTCAGTCGTCTGCGGAGTCTCCAGCCTGTGATCTGCGCCTCAGCCGTTCCAGGGGGTTGACACGGCACAGCGCCCGCCACTGCTATCCGGCATCCACCGCTCTCAGCCAGCGGAAGCCGTAGGCCTCCAGATCGAACACGAACCGCCCGTTCTCGGCAACGACCGCAGGGCTCGACGAGACCAGCTCGTGGAGCGGGCTTCCGCCGACGTCTCCCGCCGAGAGCACGACTCGCCGCGGTTCGTCGCCGAAGTTGTGCAGCGCGAGGAAGACGACTCCCTCGGCGCTCAACGTGTGGGCCAGAACCGCGGGATCCTGCGTGTCGAGCACGGCGACCGAACCCCAGGCGATCTCCGGAGCCTCGCGGTAGCGGGTGATGAGCATCCGCAGGAAGGACAGCAGAGAATCGGGGTCGCGCTGCTGCTCGTGCACGTTCACGTGCTCCGGCCCGTAGCCGCTCTTCGCCAGTTCCCTCCGCTGCCGAGAGACCGGCGCCGTCGAGAAGCCGCCTGTGCGGTCGGGCAGCCACTGCATGGGCGCGCGGACCGCCATCCGGTCGCCCAGACCCGGCACCTCGCCCATCCCGATCTCCTCCCCGTAGAAGAGCGCGGGGGTTCCCGGCAGCGCGAACATCAGGCTGTACGCCATTCGCAGTCGGCGAGGATCGCCGCGCAGCATCGGGGCGAGGCGGCGCACGATCCCGCGCCCGTAGACGCGTTGCCGCTCGTCAGGCGCCAGTTCCTCGAACACCTCCTGCCGCTCCTCCTCGCTCAGCTGATCGAGCGTCAGCTCATCGTGGTTGCGGAGGAACATCGCCCATCCCTGGCTCACATCGATCTCCGGTCGCGCGCGCAGCGCCGCCGCGACCGGGCCGGCGTCGTGCCTCACGAAGGCGAGGAAACACGCCTGCATGGTCGCGAAGTCGAACTGCAGATCGAGTTCCGCGCCCTTCGCGCCGAAGTACTCCAGCTGCTGCTGATGCGGGAGATTCACTTCTCCGAGCAACGCGGCGTCGCCGCGACGACGGGTGATGAAGCGGTGCAGCTCTCGAAGGAAGTCGTGCGGGTCAGCGGTCTGGGGCCCGCCGGGCTGCTGGATGAGGAACGGCACAGCGTCGATGCGGAACCCGTCGACCCCGAGCTCCAGCCAGAACCCGACGATCCGCGCGATCTCGGCACGCACAGCGGGGTTCGCGAGATTCAGGTCGGGCTGGTGCCGGTAGAAGCTGTGGAGGTAGTACTGACCGCTGCGCTCGTCCTTCTCCCACACGCTGTTCTCCTCGCCGGGGAACACGAGGTTCTTCGGCCCGCGTGTCGGCTGGTCCCGCCACACGTAGTAGTCCCGGTAGGGCGAGGTGCGAGAGCGTCGCGCAGCGACGAACCACGGATGCCGGTCGGATGTGTGGTTCACGACGAGATCGACGATCACCCGCAGCCCGCGGCCACGCGCGATCCGCAGCAGCTCGACCACGTGCCCGAGATCGCCCAACCGGGGATCGACCCCGTAGAAGTCGGTGATGTCGTACCCGTCGTCACGGTCGCGTGTCGGCTGGAACGGCATCAGCCACAGGCAGGTGACGCCGAGATCCGCCAGATAGTCGATCCGGTTCGCGAGCCCTTCGAGGTCTCCGACACCGTCTCCGTCGGAGTCCTGGTAGGTCTCGATGTCGAGGCAGTAGACCACAGCGGTGCGCCACCAGAGATCGCTGGTGTCCGCCGGCCTCATCGCTGGCTCGTCTCGGTGCCCAGCAGTCCCCGCAGGGCCGGCAGCAGCTCCGCCCCACACCGGTGCAGGAACGGAGACTGCGCGCGACCCACGTGGTGCAGGTAGACCTCGTCGACGCCGCGCGCGAGCTCGGCGATCCGTTCGGCGAGCTCCTGGGTCGAGGCGGTGATGATGACCGATCGTCGCAGGTTCTCGTCGGTCGGGTCGGCCAGCGCCTCGAACTCCTCCGGCTGCTCTACATCCCACATGAGCTCGGCGGGCGCGGTGGAATGCGACCACTGCTCCCGCGCGGTCGCCATGGCTTCGTCGAGGGTGTCCTCGAGGCTGATGTGCACCTGCAGGACCGTTCGCCCGGGGCCGCCGGCTCGGCGGTACGCCTGGAAGGTCTCGCTGCTCGCCGCGGCGTCCGTCCCCACCGTGATGACCCCGTCGGCCCATGCGGCCGCGCTGCTCGCCGTGTGAGGGCTGACAGCCGCGGCCAGAAGAGGAGGCGGAGTCGACGGACGGCTCCACACCCTCGCCTCGTGCACGCGCACCTCGGCGTGGGCGCTGACCCGCTCGCCGTCCAGCAGACTGCGGATGACGCGGACGCACTCCCGTAGCCTCCGATCCCTCGCATCCTTGTCGGGCCAGGGATCTCCCGTCACGTGCTCGTTCAGCGCCTCCCCGCTGCCGAGCGCCGCCCAGAACCGCCCGGGGAACATCTCCGCGACCGTCGCGATGGCCTGCGCGGCCACGACGGGGTGATATCTCTGCCCCGGCGCCGTGACCAGCCCGATCGGGAAGCGGGTCGTGGCGAGGGCGGCTCCGAGCCACGACCATGCATAGCCGGATTCTCCCTGGTTGCGTGTCCAGGGAGCGAGATGGTCCGAGCACATCGCCGCGTCGAAACCCGCGGTCTCGGCCAGGCGAACGGCCGCCAGAAGCCGTCCGGGCGGCACCTGTTCGTGCGAGGCGTGATAACCGATGACAGTCACTGAACGCTCCTTCCCGAGCGCCAGGAAGAAGCCGGCGCCCACCCCCGATGCTCTCGGGGATGGGCGCCGTTGGCACGGGGGTTGACAGCCCTGTGCGGTGATCGGATGCGGCTCAGAGCGGCGGCGTCACCGGCGTCTCACCCGTGCCAGGCGTTTCGCCCGCCTCGGGGGGCTCCGGAACGAGGTACAGCCCGCTGGGCGCGTTCGCCGTGAACGCGAGGGCTTCGATCCAGGCGCGGTTGATGGCGGGCTGGCGGCTGCCGAAGTACTTGAAGACCAGGGCACTGCCCGGCTGGATCCACACGGTCGTGCGTCCGCCGCCGACGCTGGCGTCCTCGCGCCAGCTGAACGGGAACGGTTCGCCGCGGCGCAGCTTGGCCGTGATCACGAGCTGAAGATGAGTGAGCGCTCGGTCCTCGATCTCCGTCTTCACTCCGTCTTCGTAGATGAACTTGCCCATCGAGAGCGCTCCTTCTGGCTTGCGTGTCAGTCCGACGAGGACTGTCGAAAACATCCCCCCATGCGTAGCGTATTCGGTATGGGCCTGCTGTATTACGACGACTCCGAGGAACCCGTTCAGATCGACGACCTCGCGCTCGCCCATCTGAAGGTGGTCATCGCCGCGAAGCTGCGTCGAAACGAGAGCTTCACGCTGTCATGGCGCCATCCCGACGGCGAGAGGGCCGGTCGATCGACGATCTGGCTGCATCCCTCGATCCCGTTGCGCTTCGTGTTCGACGAGCCGACGCCGCCGCCTCTGCAGCAGGAGCGGATCACTGCGATGGCCGACTCCGCGAACTCGACCGGCGGCATCATGATCGCAGCCGCCGACCTGCTCGCCGACGAGACGACGGCCACTCGGGGGAACTGAAGTCAACCCCCTCGGCCAGGCATCCGTTCCCCTCTAAGCTCGGCACTCCGACACGAGGAGGCCGCGTTCCATGGACGAACGACACATCGACGATCGCCCCGATGAGGGGTACACCCCCACGACCACGCACGCCGAACGAGGCGCGGGTTCTCCGCGCCTGCGCATCACGCGCGATGACGAGCGCACCGAGTTCGCGTTGGACGCGGACGTCGTGCGCATCGGCTCGGCCGCGGGCAACGAACTGCAGCTCGCCGACACCGATCCGGTGCACGCGACCATCACGCACGACGATCGCGACGAGTACGTCCTCGAACTCCACGGCGAGGGCGAGATGAACGCGAGCGCCGGTGTCGCGGCGACCCACGGAGGCGACCGCACCGAGACGCTGCGCACGGGAGCGCGATTCACGACGGGCCCGTGGACCCTCGTCTTCGCCCGCGAGGAGTTCGCGGATCACGGTCGCCCGTTCGGGGGTCGGCTGGGCGGCGAGTACTCGGATCAGCCCGTGCAGCCTCCTCGCCCCGAGTACGCAGGCGATGAGCGCGTGCCCGCCGAGGCGGGCACCGATGAGACCGCGACCACCGCGACAGGCACGGACGCAGCCCGTCAGTCGGATTCCAGAGCTGACACGTGATGCGGCACCCCCACCGGCTTCGACTCCGCTGAGCCGCGCTGGCGAAGGTAGATCGAGAACGCCACCATCGTCCCGACCGCGAGGAACTCCGACTGCCAGTTCTGCAGGGTGCGGTCCCAGAAGTCCGCCGAGACCACGTAGTCGAGCCAGGTGATCGCGGGCGCGCCATGCATCGAGTTCTCCTCGTTCATCACGACGACGCCACCGAGCGACTGTGCGAGCCACGAGAGGACGAACACGGCGCCCATCACGATCAGCAGGGAGTTGCCGTACACGACCGTGCGCCAGCCGCCGAGGCGCGCCCAGCGAGGGGAGTCTCCGCGGGCGTGCGCGCCGATCCGCTGATCCTCGTCGCTTCCCGGCCCCCCGTCCCCGGGTTTCTTCGACTCGGGCGAGCCGCGCTGCACGAGCCAGACCGTCGCCGCGATGAACAGGAAGAACTGCAGGAACTCGGACTGCCAGTTCTCTGCGACGTCGACCAGGAAGCCCGACGACGTCACGAACTCGCCGAAGCCGATCGTGGCCATGCCGTGGTCTGCGAGTTCGGAGTTGTTGCGGAAGAAGCCGGCGATGGACTGCCCGACCAGCGCCAGCACGAACAGCGCGAGGAAGAACAGGCTCAGTCCGTTGTCGCGGATCGCTCTGCGCATGCTCACCTCCCGCTCAGCGGCACGAGGATCATGGCGGCGAGCCCCGCGACGATGATCGTCATCCAGCTCCAGAACGTCCACCGCATCCCCGCGGTCTCCTCTTCTCCGGGCATCGAAGCCCTCCCTTCCCTGTGCCGGCATCCTGATCGCGCTCGTGACGGCGCGCCAGGGGCTTGACGGGCGCTCCTCCGGTTTGTCAATCCCCCTCCAGAGGCTTCCGGGTGCGCCTATCGTCGCCGACACGGAACGTTGACACGACACGAGAAGGAAGACCGATGACTACCGCAGCCGAGATCATGACGCCCAGCCCTCGTTGCATCGGAGTGAACGATTCGCTCCGCATCGCCGCATCCGTGATGGCCGACCTCGATGTCGGCGCCCTGCCGATCTGCGGCGAGGACAGCAAGCTCAAGGGCATGCTCACCGACCGCGACATCGTGGTGCGCGGCATCGCGATGGGGATGGACCCGGAGACGACAGCAGCCGGCGCGCTGGCGCAGGGCAAGCCCGTGACCGTCGCCGCCGATGACGACGTGCGGGTCGCGCTCGACCTGATGCAGGAGCACCAGGTGCGGCGGCTGCCGGTGATCCAGGATCGTCTTCTCGTGGGCATCGTCAGCCAGGCGGACATCGCCCTCTCGCTCTCTGCCGCGACCACGGGCAAGACCGTCGAGAGCATCTCCCGCTGAGCACCGCGATGGACGAGGTGCGCCGCCTTAGTGAGATCGCCCGGGAACGGGGCCTGCGAGTCTGCGTGGTCGAGTCGCTCACGTCGGGTCGGCTGGCCGCCACCGTGGGCGCGGGCGAGGATGCGTCCTCGTGGTTCGCGGGCGGCATCGTCGCCTATCTCACCGAGGTGAAGGAGCGGCTGCTCGGGCTGACGCCGGGCACGGATCCCTGCTCCGCCGCATGCGCGCAGCAGATCGCGGAGGGCGGGCTGGCTCTTTTCGATGCGGATGTCTGCGTCTCGACGACGGGTGTCGGCGGGCCGGGTCCCGAGGGCGGTCACCCGCCTGGCGAGGTTCACCTCGGCTGGGCGACTCCGCTCGGCACCGGCCACCGGGCGCTGAGCCTGACGGGCGAACCCGAGCAGGTCATCGACGAGGCGTCGGACGCCGCGCTGCGGCTGCTCCTCTTCCATGCGGAGGCGGTGCGGCCTGCAGGCCCGCTTCGAGCACCTGCGGGGCTTCAGCCCGGCACGAGTCCGATCCGCAGCGGAGCGTCCGGTGCGGATGCCGCAGCGAGCGCGTCATCGAGCTCGCTCAGCGGTCGCACTTCGCCGACCGCTTCGGCGAAGGGGTAGGCACGGCCCCGACCCGACAGGAAGGCGATCGCCTCGGCCAACTCCGATCCGGTGCAGCCTTCCACACCGCAGATCGTGACGAGTCGTCGAGTGATGCTCTCGAGGTGGACCGGAACAGGCTCGGCGGAGAGGGCGCTCCCTGCCAGCACGACCATGCCGCCGACCGCCACCCCCTCGATCGCTTCGGCCACGGCGCAACCCGATGTCTCGACGACGATGTCGGGATCGCGGGAGATACTGCTGGCGCCGAACCTGGCCGCGAGGGCCCGCCGGGCGGGATTCGGGTCGACCACTTCGACCGATGCTCCGAGCTCCGCCGCGATGGCCGCGGCGGAGAGGCCGACGAGCCCGGCACCATGGATCCGCACCGCAGCGCCGTCGAGGTCGCCTCGTGCCCGGGCGAGCGCCGCCCAGGCCGTCGAGGTCGCGCACGCGGCGGGTGCGAGGACGGATGCGGGCAGGGTCTCGGGCACCCGCACGATGGATGTGCCCGATCGCAGCTGCACGTGACTTCCGAACGCGCCGGTGAGGTCGCCGTGCCCGCCGATGCGATCGTGTCCGTATCGGCCGAGTGTCCGGCACTTCTGCGGGAGCCCTGCGGCGCATCGATCGCATGATCCGCACGAGATCGTGACGGACCACACCACTCGGTCCCCGATCCGCAGCGCAGTGCCGGAGACGTCGAGTGCACCGGCATCGCCGATCGCGATCACGCGCCCGACGCTCTCGTGGCCGAGCACGAGCGGCACGGGCGTCGCGCGGCGCCCGTGCACCGTGTCGACGTCCGCGTCGCAGATCGTCGACATCTCGACCGCGACGAGGACGTCGCGGTCGCCGAGCGCGACTCCAGGGACCGCGATCATCTCGTGACGATGACCCTCCCCGATCCAGACCATCGCAGTCGCGGCAGGGCGAAGAGCGACATCACGGCGGTGCCCCGGCGGACGGACCAGCAGAGTTCCCATCGTCGCACTCAGACCGTCGCGACGAGGGGCCGCAGTCCGCGCTCTGCGAGGACGCCGCGCAGCGCGGTGGCATCGGTGGCGGCGGAGAGATCGCGGCGCTTCATCGCGGTCCTTTCGAGGATGTGGGGATGGATCACCCACGACTCTCTCAAGGGAATGCGGCGCGACCGCGCCCGACCCGGAAGAGTTCAGCCTCCGTTCACCCGAGGTTCCTGCTGCGCATCGTGCAGTGCGCGTCCGCTGCCGTGGATTCGTGTGCGCAGCGAGGCGCAACGTGCGGCAGCCGGAAGCGGCCGCGAAGCGACGTGGGCGACGACACAGCCCTGAACACAGAAACGCGATCGCGAGCGCAGTGGTTCAGAAGCCTAAGAAGATCGCGCTCGCGATCGCAGCGCTGGGGACGCTTTTCTGGGGAGATCCCAGACTACGAGGAATGGGGGGACATCACGTAGAGCCATACGGCGAGACATATATGGACTTTCGTCTAGTCCTCGTTTTCGCTCGTGATCAGGACATCGGTAGCCTGGCACGCACCTGCCAGGCGTCTTCGACGACGCCCGCGCTGAACTCGCCGCTCGCGCCGATGACGCGCTCGGCCATCCGCGTGAGACCTGTGCCGCTGGACGGGAGGTCTCGCCGCGGCGTGGCGGGCAGAGGACTCCGGATCGTGAGCGTGGCGGCATCGTCGTCGATCTCCATGTGGATCTCGACGGGCCCGGGCCCGGCATGCTTGAGGATGTTGGTCGCCGACTCGCGGACGATGCGGGCGAACACGATCTCGGCGACGCGCGGTATCCGCTCATCACGAGGGTCGCCGTCGATCACGACCGGGTGCCCGGCTGCGTCGATCTCGCCCTCGGCTTCGTCGATCGCCTCGCCGAGGTCTCCGGTCGGCATGCCGGACGAACGCGGTCCGTCGTCGGCGAGTTCGATGACGAAGCGCAGATCGGCCATGGCTTTGCGCGCTGCGACCCTGATCGCCTCCTGCGATTCGGTGCTGGCCGCGGGCTCGTCGAGCATCTGCACGTGCAAAGCCACGACGGTGAGGTGGTGCGCGATGCTGTCATGCAGTTCGCCGGCGATCCATCGCCGCTCGGCGAGAACCGCCTGACGCTCCTGCTCCGCGCTCTCGGCGAGTTCGTGCTCGAGCTTCCGGCCGCGCGCGAACGCGATTCTCAAGGTGAAGCCCACCGCTCCGGAGACGGTGGCGATCACGAGGTAGGTGCCGACGTTGACGGGACCATCGACCTCGACGAAGGCGGCGATGGCGACGGCGACGAGGAAGCCGGCGGCGTAGGTGAGGATCAGGGCGAATCGCCCCAGCCGCAGCACGAGGCCTGCAGCCACAGCGGTGGCCAGCAGAGCCGCGACGGCCGTGTCTGCGGCGAACGACAGCGCGAGTACCACTCCCAACAGGAGCGTGGCGACAGTCGGCGACCACAGGTAGGCGGCGAAGACCGCCGTCGTCGCGATGCTGAACACTTTGGGGACGACGGCGAGATCAGGCGTCGTGAAGGCGCTGATGACATCGAGGGCCAGGAGGATGACGATAATCGCGAGAAGCGCGATGCGTTCGAGGGCGCTGGGCTTCTCTCCGCGCCCGAGGCGGAGGATGCCGGGGTCGTCCCGGGTCGAAAGACCAAGCGGCATCTCTTCAGTATCCCCTATTAGCCAGGTAGATTAGCGGTAAAGACCAAATGCGCGTGCGAGCTGCTCCCAAACGGACATGCGATTCACCTCCAATATCAGGTCGTTTGTCCAGGTATCTATTGATCTTCTCGGCTGGCTGCTCGGGGCACATCTGTCTCTTGTCCAGACCTTGTTGGCCAAAGGTCTAGAGATGCCCGGGACCTGTCGCCCAACGCCGTTAGGCTTCGTTCATGCCCGAAATCCGTGTGCTCATCGTCGATGATGACCCTCTCGTGCGCTCAGCCCTCTCGCACTTCGTCGCCCGCGATCCGGAGATCACGGTGATCGGTCAGGCCGAGGACGGATATGAGGCGATCGACTTCATCGAGCACGACCGCCCCGACGTCGTCATGATGGACGTGCAGATGCCGGGCATGAACGGCATCGAGGCCACCGCGGCGATCGCCGAGCGCTGGCCCGAGGTGCGGGTTCTCGCGGTCACGACGCTCGACGGCAGCGACACGGTGCTGCCGATGCTGAGCGCTGGTGCCTCCGGCTACCTCCTCAAGGACTCGAGCGCCGAGAGCATCGTCACCGGCGTGCGCGAGGTGCACAGCGGCGCGAGCTCGTTGTCGCCTCGCATCGCCTCGCTGCTGGTCAAACATGTCCGCAGCACCGAGCCCGCCGGCGGCGGCGCCGAGCTCGAGGTGCTCACCGATCGCGAGTCGGAGGTGCTGGAACGCCTCGCCCAAGGCATGTCCAACGCCGAGATCGCGCAGTCCCTCATCGTCTCCGAGGGCACCGTCAAAGCGCACCTCGGTCGAATCATGTCGAAATGGCAGGTGCGCGACCGCGTGCAGATCCTGGTCACCGCCGCCCACGCGGGCCTCGTCGACTTCCGCTGAGTCGTCCACGGCGCAGCGTTCGGAGTCAGGCCCAGCGCTCCTGCAGCCACGCGATCCCGGTCAGAGCCTCCTGCCGCTGGAACTCGCGCAGCGTCGGCATGCCGGGAGGCGCCGGCAGACGAGACTTGAACAGGTACCCGCCCGTCAGGGCCGCGATCAGCGAGTCGATGTCGGCATCCGCCACGCCATCGAAGAGCGGATGCCGCCCCAACACCTCCTCGACGTCGATGGCCTCACCTCGCATGCGCACATCGAAGAGATAGCAGGCGCCGTCGGTCCAGCGCGCACCGATGCCTGCCCACGGCCAGTCGATGATCCAGGCGACGCCGTCACGGTCGAGGATCACGTTGTCGGCGCGGCAGTCCAGGTGCTGAAGGTGCTCCCCCGCGGTGGCCTCCGCGACACGATCCGCCGCCGCGAGGATGCGGTCGTATGCTCCCTGCACCCATTCGGGCAGCTCACCGATCACGCCCTCGGCCTCGAGCCGGCGCCACCCCTCGGCGTCGCCGGCGAACTCCGCGGCGGCGTCCGGCAGAACCGCGGGGTCTCCGGCAGCGCTGCGAGGGAAGCCGGCCAGAGCATCGAGGACGGCATCCACGTCGCGCCCGTCAGCCGCGGCGCCGGGATGCGCTCCCTCGATGTCCTCCAGCACGAGGCCCACCCACTCGTCGGTGACGTACGACCCCAGCAGTCGCGGTGCGCTCACACCTGCCGTTATCCGCTCCATCACCGCGAGTTCCCGTCGATGGAGGTCGTACGTCCCGCTGTGGCGGAGCCGGTCCACCGCCTTCACGAAAGCGCGGGAACCCGATGCGGTGCGGACACGATCGGCGCTGCCCGGTGAGAAGCCGTCGCTCTGGCTGCTCGCCTCGATCACGACGTCGCCCAGCACGTCCTCGACCGCGAGATGCAGGCCGGAGGGCAGTTCGTCCCAAGCGGCTCGGGTCTTCGCGTCCTGATGCATCGTCCCACCGTATCGGCGAGGAAGCGGCCGAGGGCGCGACCCCTGCTTCCATCGCGGGATTCCGGTCCTGCCACGAGACCCGCCGTCCGCGCGTGGCTCTCACGGCGAACGGCGGGTCTCACGACCGGAGGCGGATCAGATCGCGGCTTCCCGGCGGCGGACCCTCGCGACGAGCAGCACCAGCGCGCCGATCGCGAGCAGAGCGAGCGCCCAGCCCAGCCCGGTGACAACGCCACCTGTGGTCGCGAGGACCTGCAAGTCGACGGATGCCGTCGCCGCTGCCGTCACGGTGACCGCGCCTGCGGCGCCGCTCACGGTCGCGACGTTGACGACCTTGCCCGCGGCGACGTCCGCCGCGGTGAGCGCATACGTCACGGGTCCGCAGTCGGTCGCCGCGCCAGGAGCGAGGTCTGCGATGTCGCAGTCGATCGCGCCGCCGAGCATGGGGTCCGTGATCACGATGCCGGTGAGCGTACGGGAGCCCGTGTTGGTCACCGTGAAGCGGAACTTCACCGTGTCGCCCGCGTTGATCCTGCCGTCGCCGTCGGCGTCGGCGTAGTCGCCACCCGTCTTGGTGAGCGCGATGGCCGGCTGCGCCTCGATCGGCGTCACCACGGTGTCTTCGATCGTGGGCGGCTCCTCGCCGGTTCCGGTGCCCGTCGCGGTGGCGGTGTTGATGATCTCGCCGGCGTCGACCTCGGCCTGCGTGAGCACAGCGGGCTCGCCCGCGCACACCGTGGAGGCGCCGGGCGCGAGCTCGGTCGTGTCGCACACGATGTCGCCGGTCAGCCGAGGATCGGAGACCGAGACGCCCGTGAGCGTCGTGGTTCCGGTGTTCCTGACGGTGAACGTGTAGGCGATCGTGTCGCCGGCGTCCGTGCGTCCGGTGTCGTTCGCGTCGACGATGGCCGCCGCCGACTTCAGCAGGGAGAGCGCGTCCGTGCCGATCACCGCGACGTCCGCCTCATCCGTGGCCTCGGCGACCTCTCTCCACGACTCGCCCTCGACGCTCGCCGTGTTGTGCACGGTTCCGGCGTCGACATCCGCCTGCGTCAGCGTGTAGTCGATCGGGCCGCAGGTGGCGTCCCGACCGGGCATCAGCTCGAGCCCGTCCAGAGCGGGGCACTCGAGCTCTCCGCCCAGCAGCGGGTCCGTCAGCACGATGTTCCGCAGGGCCGTGGTTCCGGTGTTCCTTACCGTGAACGTGTAGGGCACGGTGTCGCCCGCGCCGACCATGCCGTCGGCACCCGGGTCGATGGAACCGGGGGTCTTGGTCAGTGCGATCGCCGTCGTGCCGGCGAACATCACCTCGGCCGAACCCTCGTCGCCGACCTCGCCGATCGGGCTGTCGCCGGTCGCGGTCGCGGTGTTCGGGCGACGCTCCGCCTCGATGTCCGCCTGAGTCAACGCGTAGGTGAAGGGGCCGCAATCGGCGCTCGCACCCGGCAGGAGCTCAGCGATCGTGCACAGGGCACCGGTCCCGAGGAGCGGATCGGTCACGGCGACATCAGTCAGAGTCGTGTTACCGGAGTTCTGCACCGTGAACGAGTAGTCGATCGTGTCGCCGGCGCCGACGAAGCCGTCGTCGTTCGCATCGGTGACCTGACCGGCCTTCTTGGTCAGCTCGATGCCGGCCGTCTGATCGATGTCCGCCGACGCGGACGCGGTGTCCTCGACGAAGCGGTTGTCGGGTCCCTGAGCGATTGTCGAGGCCGTGTTGCGCACCACCCCGTTGTCGATGTCGTCCTGCGTGAGCGTGTACGCCACCGGGTCGCATGTCACGGACTGTCCCGGCGCCAGCACTGCGCCCTCGAGCGCGTCGCAGGTGACTGCTCCCCCGAGCATCGGGTCGTCGATCTGTCCGTTGTGCAACGTCGTCGTCCCGGTGTTGGTGAGCGTGAAGGTGTACTGGATCGTGTCGCCCGCGTTCACCTGGTTGTCGCTGTTGATGTCGACGACCGTGCTCGGGGTCTTCGTGAGACTGACGCTGTTCACGCTCGGGACGATCACGTTCGCCTCCGCATCGTCGGTCGCGGTGCCTCGAGCGGACTGTCCTGTGACGGTCGCCTCGTTGTGCACGGTGCCGTTGTCGATGTCCTGCTGAGTGAGCGTGTAGGTCACCGGCGCACAGGTGACCCCGGCTCCGGGCGCGAGCGGTGCGCCGAGCGCCGCACAGGTGACGGCGCCGCCGAGCTTCGAGTCGGTGATCTGCGTGCTCGTGAACGTGGCGTCTCCCGTGTTGCGCACGGTGAACGTGTACGCGACGGTGTCGCCCTGGTCGATCCTGCCGTTGCCGTTCGCGTCGACCGGAGCGGCCACCGCCTTCTCGAGCTCGATCCGCGGGGTTCCGGCGACCGGGACCGTGCTGGTCGAGCTGTTGTCGGACGGATCGGGATCGGGCGTCGTCGAGGTCACCGTCGCGGTGTTCGACAGCTGTGCGTCGGGCGTGGCCGGGTCGACGGTGCCGGTCACGGTCGCCGTGAACGTGGCGCCGACGGCGAGGGTTCCGACCGTGCAGTCGAGCTGAGCCGTGGTGATCGTGCACCCGGAGGTGGGCGTCGTCGGATTCAGCAGCGCCGCCGGGAGCGGATCGGTGACCGAGACGGCGGATGCCGCGCTCGGCCCGTTGTTCGTAACGACGATCGTGTAGGTGATCGGCGCGTTCAACTGCGCCGGGTTCACGGATGCCGTCTTCACGATCGACAGGTCGGCAGAGGGCGTGCCGTCGATCGTCGATGTACCCGTGTTGTTCGAGGGATCGGGATCGGGCGTCTGCGACGTGCCGGTGGCGGTGTTCGTCACTGCCCCCGTCGCCACCACGCGCGCTGTCACTGTGAGCGTCGCCGACTCTCCGGGGAGCAGCGTGCCCACGGTCCAGCGGGCGTCGGCGGCCGACCAGGTGCCGACCGACGGCGTGGCGTTCACGATGATGAGGCCGGGCGCTGCCGCCTCGTCGACGACGACACCGGCTGCCGTGGACGGACCGTCGTTGCGCACGGTGACGACGAAGCTCGCCTCGCCCTCGAGCGGAACGCTCGGGGTGCTCGTGGTCTTCGTGACCACGACGTCGGCGCTCGGGGTCAGCGGCTTGTCGACGGTCGACGTGTTGTCAGAGGGGTCGGGATCGGGCGTCGGCGATGTGACCGTCGCCGTGTTGCTGAGGGTCCCGGTCGCGCTCTCGGCGAGTGCGCCCTCGATGCGGATCTGCACGACCTGGCCCACGGTCAGGTCTCCGACCGCGCACGTGAGGGTGCTGCCGGAGAGCACACAGCCCGCGGGCGTCGCGCCGATCACGAATCCGGCCGGAAGGGTGTCGCTCGCGACGACCCCGCGCGCGACCGAAGGGCCGCCGTTCGAGACGGTCAGGGTGTAACCGAATCCGCCACCGGGCACGGCCGAGGCGTCGGCGGTCTTGACCACGCTGATGTCGGCGCTCTGCACGACCTCGACGTCGGCCGAATCGGAGTTGTTCTCGGGGGTCGAGTCCTGGGCGGGCGAGGCCACGGATGCCGTGTTCGTGAGCGTGCCGGCCGGGGCGTCAGCCGCGACCAGAGCCTGCACGGTGACCGTGCTCGACGCACCTTCGGCGAGTGTCGGCCATGTGCACTCGACGCCACCCGACGTCGTCGTGCAGCTGCCGGAGGTCGCCGTCGCGCTGATGACGGTCAGTCCCGTCGGAAGCGTGTCGCTGAGAACGGCGTTGACCGCATCCGAGCTTCCGTTGTTCGTCACCACCATGGTGTACGTGACGGTGCCGCCGGCGGCGACCTGCGCGGCCGATGCCGTCTTGGTCACGGCGAGGTCGGCGATGATCGTCGGGTTGAAGCTGGTGGAGTCGACGTTGTTCGACGGGTCGGGGTCGGGCGTGCTGCTGGTGACGCTCGCCGAGTTCTGCACGACGGCGCTCGCTCCGGAGGCGAGCGCCACGGTGACGGTGATCGTCGTGGTCGCGCCGGGGGCGAGAGTGCCGACGAGGCAGCCCAGGGTCTGCCCCGTCATCGAACAGGAGCCCTGCTGAGGGCTCACGCTGACGAAGGTGGTCGCGGGGTCGAGCGGATCGGTCACGCGCAGGTCGCGAGCCTCGGACGGGCCGTCGTTGTGCACGGCGAGCGTGTAGGTCACGTTCTGCCCTGCTACGGGCGCCGCCGGCGCGTAGGTCTTGATGATCGAGACGTCGGCCTCGGCCGTGAGGGTTCCGGATGCGGAAGCCGTGTTGTTCGAAAGGTTCGGATCGGTGAGGGTCCCCGACACGGACGCCGTGTTCGTGAGCGCTGCGCCGGGGCTCATCGACGCCGAGACGGTTCCCGTGACGGTGATGGTGCTGCTCGCGTTGACCGCGAGGGACCCGAGCGTGCAGCTGATGCTCGCACCGATCGTGCACGTGCCCTGCGCGGGAGTGACCTGGGTCACCGCGAACCCGGCGGGCACGGCATCCGTCACCGACACGCCGGTGGCCGTCTGCGGGCCGTTGTTGGTGACGGTGATCGTGAAGGTCGCCGGCTCGCCGGCCACGAGCGGCGAGGTGTCGAGCGTCTTGGCGATCGCGAGATCGGCCGCCGCGTTGACGGGCGTCTGCACCTCATTGCTGGTCGAGGTGCGGTTCTGGTTCACCACTCCGTCGTGGAAGGCGACGTTCGCCTCGTTGAGGACCGTGGTGGCCGCAGCAGACACCGCGACCTTCGCGTCGAACGTGTAGCTCGTGCTCGCTCCCACGCCGATCGATCCGCCGACGGTGGCGCTGCCGTTGTCGCCGAGGCGCACTCGCACCGTTCGGGACCCGGCGGCGTACTCGCCGCGGTCGTCGCCGGACGCATCCGTCAGGGCCCCGGCACCGGCGCCGGCGGTGATCTTGACCGATCCGGGGACGAAGTCGATCCCGGCGGCCAGCTGGTCGGTCGAGACGGCCTGCGTCGCCGGGTTTCCGCCGTTGTTGACGGTGGTGACCGTGTATCGGAGGACGTCGCCGACCTCGGCCGTGGACCCGCCCCGCGTGAGGTTCGTCACGCTCTTGGTCGTCACGAGGCACGGGCCGGTGCCGAAGGTGATGTCGTCGAGGAAATTGCCGACAGAGGCGTTGCCCGAACCCGCGCTGACCGCCTCGAACCCGAAGCGCGTCACGGTCTGGCCCGCCGGCACGGTGTAGGTGCCCGAGTGCGCTCCCCACGCGGCCGTGGTGTCGGAGAGATTGGGCCCGCTCTGCACGAGCGTTCCCCCCGGGACGCCGATCACGACCCTCATGACGTCGGTGCCCTGGCGCGCGCGGTGCTTGAGCGACCAGGCCAGCGTCTGGCCCGGTGTCGTCGCGACGTCCTGGTAGAGCATGCTGGCGCTGTTCGCGTTGAGTTCGGCGAACTGCCGCCCCTGCGCCGCAGACACGCCCTGGAATCCGCTCGACCAGACCTCGATCTGGTTCGCGCTGTCGTTCGTGAGCCACCCGGGGACCTGAGCCTCGGGTATCAGTCGGTAGGTCGCGTTGCCGATCGCCGGCGATTCGAACGAGCCGTTGGTCAGCGAGACCGTGCCCTGGCACTGCGTCGGGTTCTGCGCCGCCGACGCCGACGTCGGCGCGATTGCCTCGGTCACGACCGTGAGTCCCGCCGTGAGCAGCAGAGTCGACGTGACCGCCGCGATGGTGCGCCGAAGGCGCGCGTGAGCGTGTGAAAACACAGCCGTCCCCTAATTTCTCCCCAGAGGCTCCCCGCATCGCTCGGGCGATGCACCTCTCCGCATCCGACACTAACGGAGTCGTCAGCGCAGAGCCATACTCATCCCGTGCTCCGATGCGGGATCGAGACCCGATTACGATCGAAGGTGCCCGCCCGCAGGAAGGTCGCCATGCCCGTCTCCACGCACGCCCTCGCCCACGCCGAGGATCTCGCCGACTTCGTCGCCGCATCTCCGTCCAGCTACCACGCAGCCGAGGAGGTGGCCCGCCGGCTCGAGTCGGCGGGTTTCGCCCGGCTTCGCGAAGAGGACGCCTGGTCGGTGCAGCCGGGAGGCCGCTACGTCGTGGTGCGCGACGGTGCCGCCATCGCCTGGACGGTTCCTTCGGATGCCGTCGCCACGACGCCCGTTCACATCCTCGGCGCGCACACCGACTCCCCCGGCTTCAAGCTCAAGCCCCAGCCGACGACCGGGTCGGCCGGCTGGCTGCAGGCGGCCGTCGAGGTCTACGGCGGCCCGCTGCTGAACTCCTGGCTCGATCGGGAGCTTCGCCTGGCCGGGCGCCTCGCCCTCGCCGACGGCCGGGTGGTGCTGGCCGACACGGGCGCTCTGCTGCGTCTGCCGCAGCTGGCCGTGCACCTCGATCGCGAGGCGAACACCGGTCTCGCACTCGACAAGCAGTTCCAGACCCAGCCCGTGTGGGGCCTGGGAGATCCGACGCAGAACGACATCCTCGCGGAGCTCGCCGCGTCCGCCGGGGTCTCGGCATCCGACATCCGCGGGTACGACGTCGTCATCGCCGACTCCGCACGGGGCGCGGTGTTCGGCAAGGACAGCGCCTTCTTCGCATCGGGCCGCCTCGACGACCTCGCCTCCGTGCACGCGGGCGTGGTCGCCCTCTCTTCGCACTCCACGGACGCGGGCCCGATCGCCGTGCTCGCGGTCTTCGATCACGAGGAGCTCGGCTCCGGTTCCCGCTCGGGAGCCGGCGGCCCCTTCCTCGAAGATGTGCTCGAGCGCGTGTACGCCGGGCTCGGCGCGGACTCCTCGGCGCGCCGGCGCGCCTACTCGTCGTCGTGGTGCCTGTCGAGCGACGTGGGTCACTCCGTGCACCCGAACTACGTCGGCAAGCACGACCCCGTCGTGCACCCGGTGCTCGGCTCGGGGCCCATCCTCAAGCTCAACGCGAATCAGCGCTACGCGACGGATGCCGTCGGCTCCGCCGCCTGGCGGGCCTGGTGCGAGAGTGCGGGTGTGCGCCCCCAGGAATTCGTGTCGAACAACAACGTGCCGTGCGGGTCGACGATCGGTCCGATCACCGCGACGCGTCTCGGCATCCGCACCGTCGATGTCGGCATCCCGATCCTCTCGATGCACTCCGCCCGCGAACTGGCCGGTGTCTCCGACCTGCACGATCTGACGCGCGTCGCCGGAGCGTTCTTCGCCGGCTGAGCCTCCGAGGACCGCCCGCCACCACATCGTCGACGCGCCACCGCCGAATCGGCGTGAAGAACATGGTGGCGCGTCGCGAAAGTGGTGGCAGAGCGGGCGACGCGATGCCGACCGATTCCCCACCGGCGCTCGCGGTGCCAGGATGTGCACATGAGCGACAACAGGAGTGCGCTGATCGAGCGCGCCGGCATCGAGATCATCCCCGAGTCCGACCGGGGCGCGAAGCCCCGCGATCTGTTCTGGCCGTGGTTCGCCGCGAACGTGTCGGTGTTCGGCATGTCGTACGGCTCGTTCATCCTCGGTTTCGGCGTCTCCCTGTGGCAGGCGACCCTCGTCTCGGTGATCGGCATCGTCGTGTCGTTCTTCCTGTGCGGGTTGATCGCGATCGCCGGCAAGCGCGGATCCGCCCCCACCATGGTGCTGTCGCGCGCGGCTTTCGGGGTGCAGGGGCAGAAGCTTCCGGGCATCGTGTCGTGGCTGACCTCGATCGGCTGGGAGACGTCGCTGGCGATCACGGCCGTGCTCGCCACGGGAACGATCCTGCGCAGGCTCGGATGGGTGAGTGGGAACGACGACACCGCCGTGAAGATCATCGCGACGATCGCGGTCGCCGCACTGATCGTGGGCGCCTCGGTGCTCGGATACCACACGATCATGAAGCTGCAGTCGGTGCTTACCTGGCTCACCGGTGCGATGACGGTGCTGTTCCTGATCTTCACCTTCCGTCACATCCAGTGGGACGTCGCGTTCTCCCGCCCCGACGGCACCTTCGCGCAGACCGTGGGAGCGCTGGTCATGGTGATGACCGGCTTCGGGCTGGGCTGGATCAACATCGCCGCCGACTGGTCGCGGTATCAGAAGCGCACGGCATCCGACGGGCAGATCATCGCCTGGAACACGATCGGCGGCTCGGTCGCTCCCGTCATCCTCGTCTTCTTCGGCCTCCTGCTCGCGGGTTCCGACGACGAGCTGTCGGCAGCCGTCGGCGGCGACCCGATCGGCGCCCTCGCGACCCTGCTGCCGCCGTGGCTGCTGTTCCCGTTCCTGATCGTCGCGATCCTCACGCTCGTGTCCGGCGCGGTGCTCGGCATCTACTCCTCCGGCCTCACGCTGCTGAGCCTCGGCATCCGCATCCCCCGCCCTGCCGCGGCCGCCGTCGACGGTGTCATCCTCACGACCGGAACGATCTTCGTGGTGTTCTTCGCGACGAGCTTCATCGGGCCGTTCCAGTCGTTCCTCATCACGCTGGGCGTGCCGATGGCGTCGTGGGCGGGCATCCTGATCGCCGACATCCTCCGCCGCCGCGCCGACTACGACGAGGCGGCCCTGTTCGACTCGCGCGGACGTTACGGCGCGGTCGACGGGCTGTCGATCGGCACCATGCTCGTCGCGACGGCGATCGGCTGGGGCTTCGTGATGAATCAGATCCCCGGCACCCCCTGGAATGACTGGCAGGGCTACTTCCTCGATCTGTTCGGCTGGCGCGACGACTGGGGCTACGCGAACCTCGGCGTGCTGTTCGCCCTCGTGCTGTCGTTCCTCGTGACGTGGTTCGGACGGGCGGGAACGATCCGGCGGCAGGAGCAGGCGTGACACAGTGGCTGGTCGTCATCGACCCGCAGAACATCTTCGCCTCCCCCGAATCGGCCTGGGGATCGCCGTTCTTCGCGGCGGCGATGCCGCGCATCAGCGAGCTGGCCGACGCCTTCGGCGAGCGCGTGATCGTGACGAGATGGATGCCGACAGCCGATCGATCGACCTCGTGGGGCGACTACTTCGCGGCATGGCCGTTCGCTGATCGACCGGCGACGGATCCGCTGTACGACCTCGTCCCCGAGGCCGCTCACCTGACTCCGCATCCGACGCTCGATCTTCCGACCTTCGGCAAGTGGGGTGCCGAGATCGAGGCGATCGTGGGGCACGGGGCGCACGTCGTGCTTGCCGGAGTGTCGACCGACTGCTGCGTGCTGTCGACCGCGCTGGCGGCGGCGGATGCCGGTGCGCACGTCACGATCGCGGCCGACGCCTGTGCGGGGTCGACGGCGGAGAACCATGCGGCCGCGCTCCACGTCATGGGCCTGTACCCGCCGCAGATCACGATCGCCGACACCGCGAGCGTCCTCGCCACACTCTAGATCCGCCCCTCGCCACACGAACCGGAATACTGCCACACTGTCGGTGGGAGGGGTTCCATGAGCACGCACGCCGCAGAAGAGCGCACCGACGACGTCGTCCACCCGAAGAAGCGACGCCGATGGCGGCGCACGAGGATCGCGCTCGGCATCATCGTCGCGGTCGTCGCCGTCGTCGCGATCATCGGATCGATCACACCGTGGCCCTCGGCCATGGTGATCCGCTCGGTGTTCTCGAAGGGCGGGGACGACACCGCCGCCGAGATGGACAAGCACGTCCCCGACACGAAGCTCACCGAGACGCTCGACGTCGCCTACTCGGACGACGGCGTCGACACCACGATGGACGTCTTCTCCCCGGCATCCGCCACGGGCCCGCTGCCGACGATCGTGTGGATCCACGGCGGCGCCTGGATCTCAGGCTCCAAGGAGAACGTCGACCCGTACATGCGCATCCTCGCCGCCGAGGGGTACACGGCGATCGCGGTGAACTACACGATCGGCCCCGAGGGCGTCTATCCCCTCGCAGTGCACCAGCTCAACGACGCCCTCGCCTACATCGACGAGCACGCGGACGAGCTCGGAGTCGACCCGACGCAGATCGTGCTCGCCGGGGACTCCGCAGGCGGGCAGCTGGCCAGCCAGATGGCGACGCTGATCACGAACCCCGAGTATGCCGAGATCATGGACATGACCCCCGCGCTCACGGCGGATCAGGTCGTCGCGACGGTGCTCAACTGCGGCGTCTACGACCTCTCGGCGCTCGCCGAGCTCACAGGCCTCGTCGGCTGGGGCTTCAAGTCATCGATGTGGGCGTACGCCGGCACGAAGGACTGGGCCGAAGGCTCGACCGGAGCCACGATGTCGACGATCGACTGGGTCACCGCCGACTTCCCGACCACCTACATCTCCGGCGGCAACGGCGACGGGCTGACCTGGCTGCAGTCCATCCCGATGGCGAAGCGCCTCGACGAGCTCGGCGTCGAGGTCACGACGCTCTTCTGGCCCGCTCCCCACGAGCCGTCGCTCCCGCACGAGTATCAGTTCCACCTCGACACTCCCGACGCACGGACCGCGCTGCAGAAGACGATCGACTTCCTGAACGCGCACACCACGCACTGACGACATCCGTCTTCCGGCTTCCGGCCCTTGCAGTTCGGGGGACGACACGCCAGATCGGGGGACGAAAGTCGTGTTTCGTCCCCCGATGTGGCGTGTCGTCCCCCGGATCGGAACGGTGCGGCACGGGTGCAGGCGGACGGATGCCGCGCGCGTCACTTCATGGTGTCGAGGATGCCCACCAGATCGTCGAACGTCGTGAGCGGGTTGAGGATCGCGAATCGGGTGTTGGGGCGGCCCGCGTGCGAACTCGGCACCACGAAGGCGTGCTGCGTGTCGAGCAGTTGATCCGACCAGCGATCGTAGTCGGCGCGGTCCCAACCGTTGCGCTCGAACACCACGACCGACAGCTGCGGGTCGCGCACCAGCGTCAGCTCGGGGCGTCGGGCGATCTCCTCGGCGATGCGCTGCGTGAGCGCGAGCGTCGCGCTCACCGCCTCGCGGTAGGCCGTGACGCCATAGGTCGCGAGCGAGAACCACAACGGCAGGCCGCGGGGACGCCGGGTGAGCTGGATCGAGTAGTCCGAGGGGTTGAAGTCGTCGGCATCCGTCAGCGTGTCGAGGTACTCGGCGTGCTGCGTGTGGGCGCGGCGACCGCTCTCGGGATCGCGGTACAGCAGTGCGCAGCAGTCGAAGGGAGCGAACAGCCACTTGTGCGGGTCGACGATCATCGAGTCGGCGCGTTCGACGCCCGCGAAGATGTGCCGGGCTTCGGGCGCGAGCATCGCGGTGAGCCCGTAGGCGCCGTCGATGTGCAGCCAGAAGTCGAACTCGTCTTTCAGGGCGGCGATGCCGGCGATATCGTCGACGATCCCGAAGTTCGTGGATCCCCCGGTCGCGACGACGGCGCACACCTCGTCACCGTGCTCGGCGAGGGCCGCACGCACCCCCTCGGGGTGCAGCCTGCCGTCGGCGCCGGCCGGGACCAGCAGCACGTCGGCATCCATCACCTTGGCGGCCGACTTGTTCGAAGAATGCGCCTCAGTGCTGCACACGATCTTCCAGCGCGTCGGGAGCTCCTTGCCCGCAGCGATCAGTCGAGCCTTGGTGGCCTCTCGTGCGGCCACGAGAGCCGACAGGTTGCCGATCGTGCCGCCCTGCACGAAGACGCCGCCGGCGGTGTCGGGCAGACCGAACTCGCGGGCGAGGAAGGCGAGCACCTCGTTCTCGGCGTGCACGGCGCCCGCGCCCTCGAGCCAGCTGCCGCCATAGAGCCCGGAGGCCGAGACGACGAGATCGAACGCGATCGCGGCCATGGTGGGCGCGGTCGGGATGAACGACAGGTAGAGCGGATGACTCGTACTGAGGCACGCGGGGGCGAGCACGTGCTCGAAGGTCGCAAGCGCCCTGGTGGCGCCGAGCCCCTCGTCGGTGATCGTGCGTCCGCCCGTCAGCCGGGTGAGCTCACCCGGTGTCTGCGGCTTGTCGAGCGGCACGAAGTCCGACAGCATCCGTCGCCTCGAATAGTCGAGGACGGCGTCGACGATCGCCGTGGATTCGGCCGAAGCCGCGTGCATGCGTTCAGCTGCCATGCGCTTTCCTGTTCTGTGTGGGGTCAGCCGAGGACGGCTGCGAGTGTGCGGCGGGCGAGGTCGGCCCGGTCGTGCGGAGTCCACTTGACCAGCGAGTGGGCGCTCATGCCGTCGACCATCGCGAGCAGCAGCCACGCGGCGGGCTCTGGATCGACGGCTCCTGCGGATGCGCGGCGGATGACGTCTTCGAGTCCGGACTGCCAGAGATCCATCTCATGACGGACCCGCTGCCCGAGCGCCTCGTTGCGAGCGCCGAGCGACCAGGACTGCACCCAGACCAGCGCGACGTCTTCGCGGGTGTCGTCGAGCAGCGTCTCGATCAGGCGCTGCAGGTTCTCGCGGAGGTCCCCCGAGAAGACGAAGCCGCCCAGAACCTCTTCGCGTTCGGCGGCGACGATCTCTCCGAACACCTCGGCGACGAAATCGTCCATCACCGGCCGGTAGTGCGCGATGAGCGCGGGCGTCACTCCCACGCGGCTCGCTACGGCGCGCACGGTGAGCGCGTCGATGCCGCTCTCGCACGCCAGCGCCTTGGCGCCGTCGACGATCGAACGCTCGCGCTCGGCGGGCGGCAGCCGCTTCGCCGCGGCTCTTGACGTGTTGTTCATCACGGGATACCGTAGCACCTGTTGGCCACCCGTTCAATAGGCATCCGCCGCGGTTCCGATCTCGGCGAAGCACGGCACCCCGAGGAGACCCCATGACCTGGCGAATGCCGGCAGAGACCGCCCGCCACGATCGCATCTGGATGGCGTTCCCGGCCGAGGGGCAGACCCTGGGCGAGAACGCAACCGAACGCGAAGAGGGCTACGCCACCTGGACCGCCGTCGCGCACGCCGCCGCCGAGTTCACCCCGGTCTCGATGCTCGTCGACCCGAGCGAGCTCGACAGGGCGCGCCGCATGCTCAGCAAGACGATCGAGATCGTCGAGGCGCCTGTCGACGAGTTCTGGATGCGCGACTCGGGGCCGAGCTTCGTCGTCTCCGACGACGGCCGCCTGGGCGCGGTCGACTGGATCTTCAACGGCTGGGGCGCTCCGGAATGGGCGCAGTGGAGCAAGGCCGCTCAGCACGCCCGCATCATCGCGGGCGCCGTCGGGGCCGAGCTCGTCAGCTCCGTGCTGGTGAACGAGGGCGGCGGCATCCACGTCGACGGGGAGGGCACCGTTCTTCTCACCGAGACCGTGCAGCTCGACAAGCGCCGCAACCCGTTCGCCGACCGGCAGCGGGTTGAGGCCGAGATGCTGCGCACGATCGGCGCGACCGCAGCCGTCTGGCTGCCCAGAGGCCTCACCCGCGACTACGACGACTTCGGCACGAACGGCCACGTCGACATCGTCGCGACCCTCGCCTCCCCCGGCCGCCTGCTGCTGCACGAGCAGCAGAACCCCGAGCATCCCGACTTCGAGGTCAGCCGGCAGCTGCGCGCGCACCTCGAGCAGCAGACGGATGCCGCCGGCCGCAGCTTCGAGATCATCGGGCTCCCCGCACCCGCCACGCTGCGCGACGACGAGGGCTTCGTCGACTGGAGCTATGTCAACCACCTCGTCACGAACGACGGTGTCGTCGCCTGCGGATTCGGCGACGAGCAGGCGGATGCCGCGGCCCGCGCCATCCTCGCCGACGCCTATCCAGGGCGCACCGTCGTCACAGTCGACGCGCGCCCGCTGTTCGACCGCGGGGGCGGCATCCACTGCATCACCCAGCAGCAGCCGTCGCTCTGACCCGACCGCCCGTCTGCGTTTCGTCTCGCTTCGCTCGCTCAACGACCAACTTTCGCGGGTCGTTGAGCGAGGAGCGAAGCGACGAGACGAAACGAAACGCATCAACCGACAAGGACTCACGATGTTCAACGTGCATGAAGCCTCCATCGCCGATCTGCGGCGCGCGCTCGAATCGGGTCGGACCACGGCGGTCGAACTCGTCGAGGCGTACCGGGCCCGCATCGCCGCCTACGACGCACCCGGCACCGTGACCGCGCTGAACGCCGTCGTGGTGCACAACCCCGACGCACGCGCCGAAGCCGAAGCGTCCGATGCCCGCCGTGCGGCCGGCCAGACGCGCGGCCCGCTCGACGGCATCCCTTACACCGCCAAGGACAGCTACCTGGTCACGGGGCTCACGGCCGCATCCGGCAGCCCCGCTTTCCGGGACCTCGTGGCGCAGCGCGACGCCTTCACGATCGAGCGCCTCCGCGCCGGAGGAGCGATCTGCCTGGGTCTGACGAACATGCCGCCCATGGCCAACGGCGGCATGCAGCGCGGCGTCTACGGTCGCGCGGAGAGCCCGTACAACGCCGGCTTCCTCACCGCCCCCTTCGCATCGGGCTCGTCGAACGGGTCCGGCACCGCGACGGCGGCCAGCTTCGCGGCCTTCGGCCTCGGCGAGGAGACGTGGTCGAGCGGCCGGGGACCTGCGACGAACAACGCGCTGTGCGCCTACACGCCCTCGCGCGGCGTCATCTCGACGCGCGGCAACTGGCCGCTCGTGCCCACGATGGACGTCGTGGTGCCGCACGCGCGCACCATGGCCGATCTGCTCGAGATCCTCGACGTGATCGTCGCCGACGACGCCGAGACCCGAGGCGACTTCTGGCGCTCGCAGCCGTGGGTTCCGCTGCCGTCGGCATCCGACATCCGCCCTGGCTCCTACCCGGCCCTCGCGGCATCTGCGTCGCTGAGCGGCGCCCGCATCGGCATCCCGCGCATGTACATCAACGCGGATCCGGATGCCGGCAACGCCGAGAATCCCGGCATCGGCGGGCCGACCGGGCAGCGCATCGAGACGCGGGCGTCGGTGATCGAGCGCTGGGAAGCTGCGCGCCGCGACCTCGAAGCGGCCGGCGCAACGGTCGTCGAGGTCGATTTCCCCGTCGTCTCGAACTACGAGGGCGACCGCCCGGGGGCTCCGACGATCGCGACCCGCGGTCTGGTGTCTCCCGAGTATCTGAGGCGCGAGATCGTCGACCTGTCGGCATGGGGCTGGGAGGACTTCCTGCAGGCCAACGGCGACCTTGACCTCTCGACGCTCGCCGACGTCGACGGCGCCGCGATCTTCCCGCACCCGGCGGGCGCGCTGCCCGACCGCTACACCGGCTTCGACGACGACATCGCCGAGTACCCGGGCTGGGTGCGCGAGCACCCGGGCATCGGATTCCTCGACATGCCGGAGCTCGAGGGCGGGCTGCGCGGTCTGGAGGAGACCCGTCGCGTCGATCTCGAGGAGTGGATGGATTCTCTCGGCCTGGATACCGTCGTCTTCCCCGCCGTCGCCGACGTCGGCCCCGCAGACATGGACGTGAACGAGGCGTCGGCCGATCTCGGCTGGCGCAACGGCACCTGGATCGCGAACGGCAACCTCGCCGTGCGCCATCTCGGCATCCCGACGGTCACGGTGCCGATGGGACTGATGGCCGACATCGGGATGCCGATCGGCCTCACCTTCGCCGGCCGCGCCTACGACGACGTGAAGCTGCTGGCTCTGGCCGCGGCGTTCGAGGCGGCAGGCGCTCCGGGTTCCCGCCGCACTCCCCCGCCCCGCACGCCGGCGCTGTAGTCCGCTGGCGGGCACTGCGCGTCTCGAGCCCCGGCGTCTACGCTGAGCGCATGGCCCTCAGCGCGTTCTTCTTCACGCTCTTCCTGAACGTCGTGTTCTGGAGCGTTGTCGCCGTTCTGCTCCTCAGCGCCGCCTTCGCCGTCGTCTGGCTGATCACGGCGGTGATCCTCGGCGTCCTCGAGACCCGTCGGATGCGCCTCGAACCCGAAACGGAGCACGACGTCGACGTGGAGGATCTGTTTAACATTTCACCTCTGTGACGCTCGCCACGAAAGTGATATGTTCGGGGCATGAGCACTGAGAACGAGCGCGCGCTCGAAGACGGCATCGTCACCGACCTGACGGGCCGGATGACCTACGGGTCGTATCTGGCTCTCGATCAGCTGCTCACCGCGCAGCACCCGGTCAGCACCCCCGAGCATCACGACGAGATGCTGTTCATCATCCAGCACCAGACAACCGAGCTCTGGCTCAAGCAGCTGCTGCACGAGCTGTCCTCCGCCCGCCGGCTGCTCGCGAGCGACGATCTGCGAGAAGCGCTCAAGCGGGTCGCCCGCATCAAGAAGATTCAAGACGTGATGACCCAGCAGTGGTCGATCCTGGCGACCCTCACCCCCACCGAGTACGCACAGTTCCGCGGCTCGCTCGGCAGCTCCTCCGGCTTCCAGTCCGTGCAGTACCGCGCGGTCGAGTTCGCCCTCGGCAACAAGAACGAGAAGATGCTCAGCGTCTTCCGCGATCACCCGGCGAACCTCGCGCTGCTGACGGCCGAGTGGGAGAAGCCGACGCTGTACGACGAGTTCCTGCGGTACGCATCGCGCCGCGGCCTGCCGGTGCCCGCCGAGATCCTCGACCGCGACGTGCACGAGCCCTACCGCGAGACCCCCGAGCTCGTGCCCGCGATCCGCGAGATCTACGTGAATCCGCAGCAGCACTGGGACCTGTACGAAGCCTGCGAGGACCTCGTCGACCTCGAGGACAACTTCCAGTTCTGGCGCTTCCGTCATCTCAAGACGGTCTCGCGCACGATCGGCATGAAGATCGGCACCGGCGGGTCGAGCGGCGTCGGTTTCCTGCAGCGCGCGCTCGAGCTGACATTCTTCCCCGAGCTGTACACCGTGCGCACCGAGATCGGCGGCTGATGCAGACCCTCCCGCACGAGGATGGCACGGTGATCGGCGGCTTCACCGATCACCACGTGCATCTGCAGCTCGTCGACCACACCCTGCTGGCCGGATCGCGGCTCGGGAGGGTCGTCGATCTGGGCGGGAATCCGCGTTTCGTCTCGTCGCTGCGCTCCTCGCTCAACGACCAGTCACACGTCCGCAGAACGTCGATCGAGTTCGCCGGCGCGTTCCTCACTGCGGTCGGCGGCTATCCCTCCGACCGCTCCTGGGCACCCGCAGGCTCGTTCCGCGAGATCGCGGACAGAGCGGATGCCGCATCCGCCGTCGCCGAGATGGCGGATGCCGGCGCCTCCCGCATCAAGGTCGCGAGCAACAGCACCGCCGGGCCCGTCTTCGACGACGACATGTTCCGCGCCATCGTCGGACTCTCCGCGGCACGCGGCCTGCCGGTCGTCGCCCACGCGGAGGGCGTCGGCGAGGCACAGCGCACCGTCCGCCTGGGGGCCGCGATCCTCGCGCACGCTCCCTTCACCGAGCGGCTCTCGGACCACGAGATCGGAGAGCAGGCGGCATCCGTCTCCTGGATCTCGACCCTCTCGATCCACGACGAAGCCGCCCTGGCGACCGCGATCGACAACGTCCGCCGCTTCCACGCGGCGGGCGGCGCCGTGCTGTACGGCACCGACATGGGCAACGGTCCGACTCCGGTCGATCTGAATCGCTACGAGATCGACGCGCTGCGCGAGGCCGGCATCGACGGCGCCGACCTGCTGCGGACCCTCGATCCCGTCGATCCCTCCCATCCGGCATCCGTCCGCCTGCTCCTCCCCGCCGGCGATGCCGACCCGTTCCACGCACAGATCCTGAAGGTGTGACATGACCGACCTGCTCACGACCGCCCGCGCCCTCGACGCCGCCGACCCGCTGGGCTCGCACCTCGACGCCTTCGCCGAGATGCCCGGTGTCACGGCCTACCTCGACGGCAACTCGCTCGGCCGCCCGCTGCGCGACATCGGCGAGAAGATCTCCGACTTCGTGCGCGGCGATTGGGGCACCCGCCTGATCCGCTCGTGGGACGAGCAGTGGATGGATCTGCCCGTCGCTCTCGGCGACCGCATCGGCGCGGCCTGCCTGGGTGCCGCCGCAGGGCAGACTGTCGTCGCCGACTCGACCACCGTGCTGCTGTACAAGCTCTTGCGCTCGGCCACCGCGGAGCGCAAGGACCGGTCCGAGATCGTGATCGAGCGGGGCAACTTCCCCACCGATCGCTTCGTCGCCGAGGGCGTCGCGGCCGAGTCCGGCATGACCGTGCGATGGATCAGCGCCGATCCGGTGCAGGGCGTGCAGATCTCCGACATCGCCGATGCCGTCACCGCGCGCACGGCTCTCGTGGTGCTCAGCCACGTCGACTATCGTTCGGGTGCCCTCGCCGACATGGAGGGCATCACGGCGAAGGTCCACGAAGCCGGTGCGCTGATGCTGTGGGACCTGTGCCATTCGGTCGGCGTGATTCCGATGCGGCTCGATGAATGGGGCGTCGACCTCGCCGTGGGCTGCACGTACAAGTACCTGAACGGCGGACCGGGCGCCCCGGCCTTCGCCTACGTGCGCGCGGCGCATCACGGCGTGCTTCGTCAGCCGATCCAGGGGTGGATGGGCGCCGCCGACGTGTTCGCGATGGGACCCGCCTACGTCCCCGACGCCACGATCCGCCAGTTCATCAGCGGAACCCCTCCGGTGCTCGGGATGCTGCCCATGCAGGGGATGCTCGACCGCATCGAGCAGGCGACGATCGAGGGCGTCCGTGCCAAGTCGAAGACGCTCACCGATCTCGCAGTGCAGGCCTTCGACGAGGTGCTCGCCCCGCTCGGTGTGCGCCTGCTGAGCCCACGAGATGCAGAACTCCGCGGCGGCCACATCACGATCGGCCATCCCGACTTCCGCGCCGTGACCCAGCGGCTGTGGGCCGACGGCGTGATCCCCGACTTCCGCTTCCCCGACGGCATCCGTCTGGGTCTCTCGCCTCTGAGCACCTCTCACGTCGAGACCGTGACCGGCGTTCTGGCCGTGCGCGATGCGCTGCTCCAGGGACCCATCCAGGAACCCACGGGATGACCCCCGTCTTCGATGACATCGACGCGCGCCCTGGCAGCACCGCCTCGCTTCTGCGGACTTTCGTCGGCCTGTATCTGCGCCGGCTCGGCGGGTGGATCTCAGCGTCCGCGCTGGTCTCCCTGGCGGGTTCGCTCGGAATCCCCGAGTCGCAGGCACGCACCGGCGTCACCAGACTCAAGCAGAAGGGCCTGCTGCTCGCCGAGCGCGACGGCGTTCCCGGGTACCTGCTGAACCCCGAGGCCGTGCCCATGCTGGAGCGCGGCGATCGACGCATCTTCGAGATGCGCGAGATGACGGATGCCGACACGTGGTGCCTCGTGTCGTTCTCGATTCCGGAGAGCGCCAGGAACGTGCGCCATCAGCTGCGCAAGCGGCTGCAGTTCATCGGGGCGGGAGTCGTGTCATCCGCTCTGTGGATCTGCCCCGGTCATCTGCAGGGCGAGGTGGAGCAGATCCTCGACGACCTCGATGCGCGACCCTGGGCGACCCTGTTCTCCGCGGCTGCCCCGGTGCCGTCCGGCTCGCTCGTCGAGGCCGCGGCCGACTGGTGGGATCTGACCGCGCTCCGCGCCGCGCACGAGAGCTTCCAGACGTCCCTCTCGACTCTGCCGGAGGAGCCGTTCGCCGCGTACGTCCATCTGATCGACCGCTGGCGCGTGCTGCCCTACACCGACCCTGGACTGCCGCCGGCGATGCTCCCGGCCGATTGGCCGGGAGCATCGAGCTTCCGCGCGTTCGCGCGGCTTGCGACAGAGAACGCGGGCCCCGCGTGGGAACGGGTTGAGGCGGCTACCCGCTGACCTCCGTGAGGAATCCCGAGACGTGCTCCTGCAGGCGCAGGATCCGCAGGTCCCTGGCCAGCTCGCGGTCGTAGCCCTGATACGCCAGCGGCGGCAGCATCCGGACGTTCCGCGAGCAGCCGAACTCGGCGCAGACCAGAGTGCCGACCGCATCGCCCTTGCGTCCGGCGGCGCCTGCCTTGCGGGCGACGAACAGCTGCACGTCATTGCGGAGCGTCACGTCTTCGCACCAGGAGCACTGGCCGCGCGCAGCGAGCCGCTGCTCGGCTCGCTGCAGGAAGATGCCGACGGGGTCGTCTTCGAGCCGGGCGACGACATAGGCGCGGCGGGGCAGCTTGGGATCGACCCAGCCGAGATAGTCGAGCTTGTCGAAGTCGATGTCGGCGAAGCCGACGGGAAGGTTGAGGTCTGCGACCTCTTTGCGGGAGGCGTTGATGAAGGACGCGCGGATGGCGCGCTCGTCGAGGGGACGCATGAGTGATGAGTGCTTTCGTGAGAAGGATGGAGGTGGGTACGTCTCAGCGCCGGCGACGGGGGTTCCGCCTCCGGCTGATCCTCAGCCTCTGCCCGCGGCGCTGAACGCGCCTGCGGCTCCGTTCCGCGCCGGGAGGGCGCTCATCGAGAACAACACGCGTCGATCCTACGCCTCTTTGTTTCACTGCGTGTCGGATGCGCTTCCCGATCCGACACGCCCGACCTACTCTTGCGGGAACGCCTCGACCGACAGGAGAAACCCGTGTCCACGCCGCAGAACTTCCTTCCGCCCCTTCAGGTGCGTGAGCGTTCGGCGTGCATGTGCTCGCGCGGTGAGATCTGCTCCTCGTTCGCCTCCGGTCACGGCCTGCACCTGATCCAGGCGCGGCTCGCCTCGGCGACGCCATCGGAGTGGGTCGACGCGATCGTCGAGCGAGCGGATGCCGCGACCGGCGAACTCGTCGTACGCACGCTCGAGGGCGACGCGCACGCGCTGTGGAACGCCACCGGCGCTGCGCTCGAAGCAGCGCCGGGCAGCCCGGTCGCTCTGCACGTGCGCTACGGCGTGCTGGCGGTCGGCCGCACGCAGTTCAACGTCGCCTCCGTCTGAGGGCTCGTCAGGCGGACGCCATCATCATGTCCTTCATGGCCATGCAGGCGTCCATGCAGGCCTTGCACGACTGAGCGCACATCCGGCAGACGTCGCTGTCATCGGCATGCATCATGCACATGTCCATGCAGGTCTGGCACATCGCGATGCAGGCGTCGAGCATCGACATCATCGAGGCCGGCGTCATGCCCTGCATCCGCATCATGGAGCGCATCATCGTGTTGCACATGTCTGCACAGTTCATGCATGCGGGGGCGCAGTCCATCATCTGCGTCGAGCAGACGGTGCACGCCTGTTCACACGCCGAACACGCGTCCATGCACGCCTGCATGACAGACATGTCCATCATCGCCATGTCAGGCATCGACATCATGTTCTTGGACATGGCGCCCATCATCATCGAGTCCATCGCACACCGCTCTCGTCTCGGGTCAGCGGGCGGAATCGTCCGCTTGCCGCCAGAGTAGTCCTCGCCGCTCGCCGCGTCGATGGGTGATCCCTAGACGGACGCGAAGCCGGATGTCAATCCCGTCGTGATCACGCGAGTCTCGTGCGACAGTGGCCGTTCCACTGATCGCTTCGCGAAAGGAGCACACCATGGGCGTCGGAGACGACATGAAGAACGCTGCCGAGAAGATGGGCGGAAAGGTCAAGGAAGGCGTCGGCAAGGTCACCGGCAACGAGGACCTCGAGGCTGAAGGCCGGGTGGATCAGGCCAAGGCCGCAGCCAAGCAGGCGGGCCAGGACGTGAAGGACGCCGCGAAGAAGGCGCGGGCGACAACGTCCGAGACGCCTTCGACAAGTAGGTGCAAGCAGCTCCCCGCGCGTCGGCAGGGCGCTCCCTCGGGAGGTCGCCCTGCCGGACGCCGCGTGGAGCACGGGAACAGAGAGGAGATTCTGATGCCAGGACGCAGGAACAACTCGTTGAAGGACCCGAAGCTGTACGAGGAACTCCGCGACGACGGTGCCTCCAAGGAGAAGGCCGCACGCATTTCGAATGCCGCAGCGCGAGACGGTCGCAGTGCGGTCGGGCGGCGAGGCGGCGAGCACGGCGACTACGAGGACTGGACCGTCGACGAACTCAGGAAGCGCGCGAAGGAGCTGGGTCTGCACGGCTACAGCGGCAAGCGCAAGTCGGAGCTGATCTCCGACCTGCGGGATCATTAGGTCCTGATGTCCGCGCGCTTCGGCGTCGAGGAGGAGTTCGTCGTCCTCGATCGTCAGACCCTCGCACCGATCGGGATGGATCACGGAGCGCGCGAACGCATCACGGGCCGCCGCGGTGGCGGTGAGGTGATGCCGGAGTATCTGACCTGTCAGCTCGAGTGCGCCACCAGTCCCGCCGAGACGCGAGCGGAGGCCGGGGAGCAGTTGACGAGGATGCGGGCCCTGCTCGCCGTTCACGCCGCTCAGCAGGGAGCGATCGCTGCCTCGTCCGCGACGCCGTTCATCGCTGCCGGCGGGTTCGTCGTGTCGACCTCGACGCACTACGACGAGGTCGCAGATCAGCTCGGCGAGATCACACGAGATCATGAGGTCAACGGCCTGCACGTCCACGTGGAGGTGCCGGACGACGAGGAGCGCGTGCGCGCTCTCAATCGCGTGAGGGAGTGGCTTCCGACGCTGCTGGCGCTCACCGGAAACGGTCCGTACGCGCACGGCAGGCACTCCGGGTTCTCGAGCTGGCGCAGCATCCTCATCCGCCGCCTGCCCTCGTCGTGGTGTCCGCCGCGATTCCACGACCTCGACGACTACACCGCGCGTATGGATCGTCTGGTGGCGCTGGGCGCCATCGGCGACGCGGCCTCGATCGCCTGGGCGGCGCGACTCTCCCGGCGTTTCCCCACCGTCGAGGTCCGGGTGTTCGACGCACAGCTCACGACCGATGACACCCTGTTCGCCGCCGCGCTCGCGCGAGCGCTGATCCTCTCGGAACCGGCGAGCGCACGCCCCGCCGAACCCGACGCCATCGACGCATCGATGTGGACCGCCGCGCGGCGAGGCACGCAGTCACGTGTGATCGACCCGACCACCGGCGAGGTGGGCCCGTTCTGGGAGGTGGCCTCGGCCATGCTCGCTCATACGCGACCCGTACTCGCCGACCTCGGGGACGAGGAATTCGCGGTCGAGCAGTTCGCACGCATCCGTGCCGACGGCACGGGTGCCGAACGCCAGGAGCGCGCCTATCAGCGCGGCGGCGTGGCGGGCCTGCGCGACCTGTACCTCTCCGGCATGAGCGCCTGACCGGCATCCGCCCCTCGCGTCCGCTCACGACGGTAGTGTTCCGATCGTGGCTTCTTTCGCTCCTCTGCAGCGGCTCGTGATCGCGATCGCGGTCCTCGCCTCGTTCGTGACCTTCCTCGACGGCACCGTGGTCAACGTGGCCCTGCCCGCGATCAGCCGCGAACTCGGCGGCGGCATCACGACGCAGCAGTGGGTGGTGGATTCCTACCTCATCACCCTGAGCGCACTCATCCTGCTCGCCGGCTCCGTCTCCGACGCATACGGACGAGTGCTCGTGATGCGCATCGGCCTGATCGCCTTCGGCGTCGCCTCCGTCGCGGTGGCCGCAGCCCCCGATCCCCTCGTCCTGATCATCGCGCGCGCTCTGCAGGGCGCGGCCGGAGCCCTGCTCGTTCCGAGCTCGCTCGCCCTGATCACGGCGACCATGCGCGCCGACGTGCAATCGCGGGCGATCGGCGTGTGGACCGCGTTCACGACCGCAGCCCAGCTCGTCGGCCCGCTGCTGGGCGGACTCTTCGTCGACTATCTGTCGTGGCGCTTCGTCTTCCTCATCAACGTGATCCCGATCGCGGTGAACCTCGTGCTGCTCGCCCGGTTGAAGCTGCAGGAGCACCCGAGCGGCGTGCGCGTGGACTGGTGGAGCGGAGCACTGTGCGCCCTGGGTCTCGGTGCCGTCGTGTTCGCGCTCATCGAGCAGCCGACCAGGGGTTGGACGTCGCCGGTCATCTGGATCCCCGGGGTCGCCGGGGTCGTGCTGTTCAGCGGATTCCTCTGGCGGCAGCAGAGCTCGACCTCGCCTCTGCTGCCGGTGTCGCTGTTCCGTGTGCGAGACTTCGCCTGGGGCAACCTCGCGACGCTGTTCGTCTACGCGGCGCTGTCGCTGAACGGTTTCGTGGTGGGTGTGTACCTGCAGCAGGGTGCTGGTCTTCCGGCCACCGCCGCCGGGCTCGCGAGCCTTCCCATGACGATCCTGATGATCCTCGTCAGCTCTCGCGCCGGCGCCTGGGCCGGTCGTCTCGGCCCTCGGCTGTTCATGACCATCGGCCCGCTCATCATGGCGGTGGGCGCAGTGATGCTGCTGCTCGTCTCGGAGCGCTTCGACTACTGGTGGCAGGTGCTCCCGGCGATGATCGTGATGGGCCTCGGCCTGTCGCTCACCGTCGCACCGCTGACGGCGGCGATCCTCGGCGCGATCGACGAGGCGCACTCCGGCATCGCCTCGGCCGTCAACAACGCGGTCGCGCGGGTCGCGGGTCTGCTCGTCGTCGCGATGATCTCGACGATCGTCGGCGGCACCCTGAACCTCGCCGGCTTCCACAGCGCGGCGATCGTGACCGCTGTCCTGCTCGTGCTGGGTGGAGTCGTGTCATGGATCGGCATCCGCCGCAATCCCGCGCAGGAAGCCGAGGCGACACCCCGTTGACCCTGTCGGCGACCCGGCGCAGACTGAGGGCATCGTCGCCCGTCACCAACGGAGGTCCACCGTGAGCACGGCTCCCCTTCCCCCTGTCGTCGACGCCGCCACCTGGCAGCGCGAACTCGACGCCCTGCGCGTGCGCGAGAAGGCGGCCACCCGCGAACTCGACGCGATCGCTGCGCAGCGACGCCGTCTGCCGATGGTCGAGCTGCCCGAGTACACCCTCGTCGGCGCGGACGGCCCCGTGCGCCTCGCCGACGTCTTCGACGGGAGCTCCCAGCTGATCGTCTACAACCACATGTGGTCGGACGGCAACGAGTGGCAGTGCCCCGGATGCACCGGCTTCACCTCGCAATTCACCCGCCTCGATTTCCTCGAGCGCTACTACGACGCGAAGTTCGTGATCGTGAGCAACGGCCCGATCGACGAGCTGCTCGCCTACCGCGACCGCGTCGGCAATCGGATGCAGTGGTTCTCGAGCGCCGACAGCACCTTCGGCGCCGACGTGGGCGCGCCTGCGAACGCGGGCTTCGCCCTCAACGTCTTCCTCCGCGACGGCGACACGGTCTACCGCACGTGGCATTCGAACGGACGGGGCACCGAGCGCCTCAGCCATCTGCAGGCTCTCGCCGATCTGCTGCCCTACGGACGCCAGGAGGAGTGGGAGGAGTCCCCCGAGGGCTGGCCGCAGCATCCGACCTATTCGCAGGGAATGGGCTCCAAAGAGATCGGCGCACTGTACGGGGCACGGAACTGAGACGTCGACCGGCCTCCGCTCTCGCGCTCGCCCTGGTCCTGACCGTGGCCGCCGGGCTCGGCGGGTGCGCCGCGGATGCCGCAGACGTCGCACTTCCGCCGGCCGGGGCCGAGCCCGACTACCAGCTCGGCGGCGCGTATCCGCCCGCCGGCGCGGTGGGCGTCGTCGCCCGCGACCGCTCGGAGCTGCCCGCCGACGGCGTGTACTCGATCTGCTACGTGAACGGCTTCCAGACGCAGCCAGGAGAGCTCGCATCCTGGCCAGACGACCTGCTGCTGCAGCGCGATGGAGAGACGGTGTTCGATCCCGACTGGCCTGATGAAGCCCTGCTCGACACGTCGACGCCCGATCGCCGCGAACGCGTGGCGGCGATGATCGAGCCCTGGATCGCGGGATGCGCGGCCGCCGGCTTCGACGGGGTCGAGTTCGACAACCTCGACTCCTACACCCGGTCGGACGGGGCGCTCACGCTCGACGACAACCTGACCCTGGCGACGCGCCTGGTCGAGCTTTCCCACGACGCCGGGCTCGCCGCCGGTCAGAAGAACGCCGCAGAGGACGCCGCCACCCTGCGAGACCGCGCAGGGTTCGACTTCGCCGTGACCGAGGAGTGCGCGGCGTACTCGGAGTGCGAGGCGTACACAGAGGTGTACGGCGACCACGTGATCGACATCGAGTACGTCGACGAGCTGCCGCGGCCGTTCGCCGAGATGTGCGCCGATCCGGAATCGCCGCCGTCCATGGTGCTGCGCGACCGGGAGCTGCGCACCCCCGGTGATGCGGGCTACGCCTTCGAGACCTGCTGATCCGCGAGGAACGCGCGCACCTCGGCGACGACGGGATCGACCGGCCGAGTGGGAACGTCGTACCCGCGTTCAGCGAGCCACTGGTCGTCGTAGAGCTTGTCGAGGTAGCCGCGGCCGTGGTCTGGCAGCAGCACGACCACGAGGTCGTCTTCGTCGAGCTCGGCCGCCGTGCGCAGAGCCGCGACGACCGCCATGCCGCTGGATCCGCCGACGAACAACCCCTCCTCCGCGGCCAGGCGACGCGTCATCGCGAAGGATTCGGCATCTGAGATCCGCTCATAGCCGTCGACGACCGAAGGGTCGAACGTCGGCGGCATGAAGTCCTCGCCGACGCCCTCGACGTGATAGCCGTGGATCGGTCCGCCCGAGTAGATCGACCCCTCAGGATCGGCGCCGACGACGCGAACCCGCCCTTCGCTGGCCTGCTTCAGATACCGGCCCGTGCCCGTGATGGTTCCGCCGGTGCCGATGCCCGCGACGAAGTGGGTGACCCGGCCGTCGGTGTCGGCCCAGATCTCGGGCCCTGTGGTCTCGAAGTGCCCGCGCGGACCGTTCTGATTCGCGAACTGGTTCGGGTTGAAAGCGCCGGGGATCTCTGCGGCCAGGCGGGCGGCGACGCTGTAGTACGACCGCGGGTCGGTCGGTTCGACGCTGGTCGGTGTCACCACGACCTCGGCGCCGTAGCCGCGCAGAGTGGCGACCTTCGCGCCGGCGAACTTGTCGGGGACCACGAACACCATACGGTAGCCGCGTTGAAGGGCGACGAGCGCGAGGCCGGTGCCGGTGTTGCCGCTGGTCGCCTCGACGATCGTGCCGCCGGGCGCGAGCAGTCCTTCTCGCTCGGCCGCGTCGATGATCGCGCCGGCGATGCGGTCCTTCGCGGATCCGCCGGGGTTGAAGTACTCGACTTTGGCCAGGACGGTCGGACGGATGCCGGCGGTCACGGAGTTCAGACGGACGAGGGGCGTGTGGCCGACGAGTTCGGCGATGTGCTGGGCGTAGCGCACGGAAGTTGTTCCTGATCTTCAGGGGCGCGCGTCTCGAGACGCGCGCAGGTGTCGGGGGTCAGTCGAAGGTGAGCGGAGCGCTCAGCGACAACAACGACACGTCAGGGACACACCCGAACTGTAACCCGCGCAGGCGCGGCCTGGCAACTCACGCCACTCGATCAGACGAGATCGGCGTCGTCGTCCGTCGCGCCTCGCGCGATCTCCACCCAGCGACTCAGATAGCGGGCGCCGGCTTCGTCGTGGATGAGCGTCGGATGCTGGCGCACGGGGTACGGGGTCGCCGGCACCCCGTCTGCGGGCCGGACGTCGACGTGCACGACCTCGTGCCCGTTCTCGTGCAGCCAGTCGGCCATCGCGTAGTCGGTACGCGAGTCGCCCATGGTGCGCCATGCGCGCGGAAGGGGGACGCCCTCGTCCGCGAGGAAGGCGAGCATGAGGCTCGCACCGAGATCCTTGCCCACGCGGTTCGACTCGATGTCGGTGGAGATGATGGTCGGATCGATCCGGTAGTCCACGCGGCCGTCGGCATCCGGGACGCGCTTCTCTCCCCACTCGTAACCGAGGCCCTGATCGCTCATCGCCTGGGCGATGGCCCGGTTGAGAGCAGGCTGACCTGCGAGGAAATCATCGTTCTCGATCTCGGTGCGCTGCTCGACCGAGACCATCGCCCGCTTCGTGTCGTCGTAGAAGACGAGGTCTGCGAAATCGTCGTGGACGATCCGCTCGACGTCGCGGCCGAAGGCCGCCGGCATCCGCAGCTCCTCGTCGACGGTCACCTCCTGAGCGCCCGCGGCCGTGATCCGCATCCACACCGCCCCCTTCTCGCAGATGCCCCACACCCGCACGCCGGCGTCGAGCCCCGCGGTCAGCAGCGGCGGGACGACCTGCTCACGGAGGAACGCGTCGGAGCGCCCTGTGTTGAAGGCGATCGGTACGCCGAGGTTCGCGAGCGCGGCGAGGTCGGCGGCGATGCTCGGGATGGCGATCGAACGCGTCACAGGGCTGGCGATGGGGCCGTCGACGTCGAGGAGGAGGCCGAGCGGCGGCGTCGAGTCAGTCACGGATCGATCCTATGCGCCGCGGCACCACCGGCCTGAGCCCATGACATGCCGGAGCGGTCCCAATAGGCTGGGCGGGTGATCGATGTACGGGGCGCCCGCGACCGCGCGCGGGCGATCGCAGCGCGCGGGTTCCGCTCGGTGTTCTCCCGTCGCGCGCTTCCCGCCTGGATCACGGTCGGCACTGTGGCCGCCGCCGCAGCCGCGCTGATCGCCGTGGGCGCGTTCGACACCGCCGAGAACGAACCGGCGGCGACGGCTCTCGGCGAGGAGGTGCGCCTGCCGACGTACTCGATCACGGTTCTCGACGTCGAGGTGACGGATGCCGTGGAAGAGCAGTTCCTCGAGGCCGATGAGGGCGAGAGCCTGCTCCTCGTGACGATGCGGCTCGAGAATCTCAGCGACAGCACGATCGGCGTCGACGGCAGCGCAGACGAGGTCTCGTCGAATCTGCTGAACACGGCCTCTCCGATGCTCGACCTGTCCGGTGTGACAGAGATCGGCAGCGCGCGGTACTGGCGCGACGTCACGTCATCACGCCGACCGCTCCTGCAGCCTGAGGTGCCCGCTGTCATCACCGTGGCTTGGACGGTGAAGACGGCGGACCTCGGCTCCGACGGGATCGTGCTCGACGTGCACGAGGCCGACCCCCGCCACGGCAATATCGTCGTCGCGTCGAGTGCAGTGACGTGGCGGCAGGGCGCCTTGGTCGCCCGCATCGACCTGGAGGCGGGTGGATGAAGAAGGTTCTCCCCTGGCTCACCGGCGCGGCTCTCGTCCTCGCGGCCGGTACCGTCGCCGCCGTCACGCCCGATCCGGTGGCGCAGGACGGCCCGTTCCTCATCCGAGGAGCAGCCGATCAACCGGTAGCCTCGCGCGACCTCATCGTACGAGTCGGAGAAGCGCGCTTCGCCGATCGTGTCACGGTCGACGACGAATGGCACGCCGATGGCAACTGGTTCGTCGTGAGTCTGTCGGCCGCTGCGACACAGACCGAGGTCGACGCCGCCATACGGTTGATGAAGCTCGTCGTCGACGGTCGGGAGTTCATCGCGAGCGAGCGGCCGTCGACGTCTCTGATCGGCGTCGGCCTGCGTGTCGGCACCGACACCGAAGGGATGGTGGCGTTCGAGCTGCCAGAGGACATCACGACCGGAGACGCGGAGATCCGGGTGTCGACGCCTCACTCCACACCGCACCTGGATGACGTGATCGTGGTGCCGCTCCACCTCGACGACCTGCCTCGTGAACACAGCATCGAGATCGCTGAGCCGTCGATCGAGGAGATGCCGTGACCTGGCTGCGCACGCATCGTCTCGCGCTCACAGCGCTGATGTTCTGCGTCGCGGCGGTGGCCGGCGTGCATCTGTGGCTCGATGTGATGCCGATCGCCGAGCGGCAGGAGAAGACCATCACCGTCGTCGAGGACGACACGACCGAGATCGCCGGGCAGGAGCTCACGCTCGAGGATGCCCGCTGGGACGAATACCCCTCCCCCGACGGCACCAGGGTCGTGAGCGTCCACATGCGAGGATCGGGCGGTCCCGATTCGGCGAGCTGCGGCCGTGTGACGCTCTCGGAGGTGCACGGTTCGCGCACCTGGCTCGACGCTGACGACGTGATAGACGTGCCCTACGACGCAGGCGCGGCGTACTGCATGAACGAGTCAGAGCCCTACGACATCATCTCTGTGTTCCTCGTGCCCGACGACGCCGAGGGGCCCTTCTTCCTCGACATCGACGGCGAGGATCGCGCCGTCACCCGTTTCCTCATCGAGCCCTGACCCTGCGTCCAGTCCGGCTTCGGGTCTCCCGATCACGGCGTCGTAGGCCGTGGCCATGAGCGCGACCCGGAGCGGCTCGACCACCGCGGCCACGGCGACGAGGATGACAGGCAGATAGGCCTTCCAGAAGTCCGTGTCATGCCCGCCGATCAGTTGCAGCACGCCGCGCGTGCCGGCGTGGTCGACCAGCATCCAGAGGGCGTAGGCGAGTGCGGTGGTCCCGAACGTCACCGGGCCCCCGCGCCAGATCACGGCGGCTGCGGCCCACAGGCTCTCGAGACGCACGACGAGCGTGCGTGCGAGTGACCGCGCGGTTCCGCGAAGCGCCGTGTCGCTCCATCTGCCGAGCCCTGACTGCACGTCGAAGGTCGTGCCGTAGATGACGCCGACCACCGCGAGCCAAGCCGCCGGCACGATGAGCACTGCGATCACGATGCCGATGAACCAGCTCCCGCCCTCCCAGAGACCGGCCACGGGCGGCAGCTGGGCGGCGAACCAGTCGCCGACATCCCGCAGCCAGTTCGCGCCCGTGCGCTGCGACAGCCATTCGCTGACGCCGCGCCACCATTGACCGACCAGCGTGACCAGCATGAAGGTCCACAGCACTTCGGCATACGTCGCGAGCACTCGCAGTGGCGCGGACAGCCGATCTTCGAATCGCGCGAGCACGACCCGCACCGCCAGCGCCACGAGGAGCACCGTGACCGGAAGCACGCCGACGCTGATCAGACCGGCTCGATCGCCGATCTCCTCCTCGCCATATCCGGACTGGGCGACTCCGACGTAGATGGCGATCTTCAGGAACGCGCTGCGATCCGCATCCAGCATCCCCCACGCTTCGTAGAACGCGAAGAACGGGAGGATCGATACGAACACGGTGCGCGCGAATTCCCGGTAGCTGATGCGCTCGTCGGTCGCGGCATGCGGGAGCGAGGGGCGCACGGTGAGGTACATCGCCACGTACGACACCAGGCGGGCCGCCACGGCGATGGGGAGGATGAGCAGTCCCCCCAGGGTCGTGTATCCGCCGACGATGCCCGCGACCTCGATCGTGAGCCGATGGACGACCTCGCCGCCCAGGTACCACGCCATCAAGGCAGGCCAGTGCTCGGCCAGGATGCGGCCGAACGTGCGGAGAGCCTGCTGCATGCCTTCACGGTACCGGGCCGAGTCGCGCCCGCGCACGAAATCCACCTCCCCTAGGCTTCTCGCATGCCCGAGAGCGACGCCACCACCGTCTGGAACGGACGGGTGCGCGTCGTGTGGGCGAGCGGAGCGGATGCGCGGAACGCCGTGCTGCGACGGCTGCGGGAGGATGCGGGGGTCCCCGACGACTCGATCGCGCATGAGTGCCCGACGTGCGGCTCGACGATGCACGGCCCCCTGCGGACCTCGTCGGGGACGACGGTGCTGAGCCTCAGCCACGCCGGGGACCTCACCGTGGGAGCGATCGCCCGAGCGGATGACGCGGCATCCGTCGGCATCGACGTCGAGGCCGACCGCGGCGCTGCGCGCCTGACCGAGCTCGCCGCGCTCTTCGCGCCGCGCGAACCTCCCACGCTGCGCGAGTGGACGATGATCGAGGCCGTCGTCAAGGCCGACGGACGCGGTCTGCGCATCGCCCCGACGGATATCCGGTTCGATGGCACGACCGCACGCATCGCCGGTCGCGCGCCGATCGAGGTCTCGACCGCTGCTGCGCCCGAGGGCTATCTGATCAGTGTCGCGATCGATCCCATGGGACGGTTCCGCCGAGCCCCAGGATGGGCCCGGTGATCGGGGCCGCCTCGGTGTCGGCGGGACCTGCGGGCAGCGGCGGCACCGCCGACTGGTCGAGCCATGGAGAGAACACCGCGTCGAGCGCAGACCCGCTCACCGCCGATGCCAGCGCGATGAAGTCGGCCGTCACCGCTGTCGCGTAGGCCCGTTCGGCCGTCCACGTGCGCAGCACCCGGAAGAACGCCTCGTCGCCGATCGTGAGCCGCAGCGCATGCAGCGTCAGCGCCCCGCGCTTGTAGACCCGATCGTCGAACATCGCGTCAGGGCCGGGATCTCCGAGGACGACGTCCTGTTCGAGATCTGCGAGTCGCGCATGGTGCGCGAGGGCTTTCGCATGGGCTGAGGGGCCTCCCGATGCCTCCGACCAGATCCATTCGGCGTAGCAGGCGAAGCCTTCGTTCAGCCAGATGTCCTGCCAGCGCGCCACGCCGACGCTGTTGCCGAACCACTGGTGCGCGAGTTCGTGCGCGATGAGGCGTTCGAGTCCGTGCTCGCCGTCGATGTGGTTCGCGCCGAAGATCGCCGACGCCAGCGCCTCGAGCGGGATCTCGAGTTCGTCCGCAGTGACGACGACCGTGTACTCCGCGAACGGGTAGGGTCCGAACGCCTCCTCGAACACGGTCATCATCCGGGCGAGATCCTCGAGATCCGCGTGGACCCGCGCGGTCAGCCCGCGCGGGAAGAACACCCGGCCGGCCACGGCGCCCAGCGGCATCCGCTCTTCGTCGTACTGGCCGATCTGCAGCGTCATCAGATACGTCGCCGTGGGCACCGCGATGTCGAAGTCCCACACCGCCCGGCCCTTCGACGTCGAACGCTTCGGCGGCACCGAGCCGACGACCGCGTAACCGGGGTCGGTCGTGACGCGCATCCGGTACGTGGCCTTGTCGTAGGGCACGTCGTTGCAGGGGAACCAGGTGGGCGCCCCGGTGGGCTGCGAGGCGACCAGGAGGCCGTCTTCGAGCTCCTCCCAGCCGAGCGCGCCCCAGCGGGTGCGACGCGGCTTCGGCGCGCCCGCATAGTCGACGGCGACCTGCAGCACCGTTCCGGCTTCGACAGGGGCGCCGAGAGCGATCTTCAGCTTGCGATCGGTCTGGCTGAATCCCGCCTTCGGGAGCCCCTCGACGCGCACCTTCTTCGCGCGCAGGCCGACCAGGTCGAGGCCGAAGGTCGTGGTCTCCTGCGCGATGCGCACGTCGATCACAGCCGTGGCCGTCAGCCGGTTGGTCGAGAGCTTGTAGTCGAGGTCGAGGTCGTAGTGCTCGACGCGGATGCGGGCATCACCCGCGTGGGGCGTGTACGGGTCGACGTTCATGCGCCTTCGGCCTGGTAGGCGCGCACGGTCACGGCCCGCCACGGCCCGATCGGGTTGCCGCTCCAGCGGCTTCCCGCGGGGACCGTCTCGCCGCGCATCACGAGGGATGCCGGACCCACCGTGGCGTCGGCCGCGATGGTCGCGGCTGGCAGCACGACGGAGTGCGGGCCGAGTGTGGCGCCCGATTCCAGGGTGACCGTGTCGATGCTCATCACACGATCATGGAACAGATGCGTCTGAACCACACATCCGCGGTTCACGGTCGCGCCGTCGCCGAGGCGCACGAGGTCGGGTTCGGGAAGCCAGTAGCTGTCGGTCCAGACGCCCCGCCCGATCTTCGCGCCGAGGCTCCGCAGCCACACCACGAGCGCCGGAGTGCCGGCCGCCGCATTCGCGAACCAGGGCGCGGCGACCATCTCGGTGAAGGTGTCGGCGACCTCGGTGCGCCACACGAAGCTCGACCAGAGCGGATGCTCGCCGGCGCGGATCGGGCCGACGAAGATCCACTTCGCGGCCGTGGTGATGGCCGCCGCGAATGCCCCGGCCGCGAGCATCGCGCAGCCGGACAGGAGGATCGCAGCTCCCAATCCCCAGGTCTCGGTGAACCAGGCCAGCGTCAGCATGACGGCGAGTCCGAGCGCACAGGTGACGAACACGGGGAGGATGCGGCTGAACTCCCACAGTCCTCGCGCCCAGCGCAGCGACTGCCTGGGCCGATAGGTGCGCTCGAGGTCGGAGTCGTTCACGACCCGGCGCAGCCGCACCGCGGGCGACCCGAGCCAGGACGAACCGGGCTTGGACTTCTCCGGGGCGACGGAGAGCACCGCGATCAGGCCATCCTTCGGAACCCGGTGCCCGCCTGCCGCGAGACCGGAGTTGCCTAGGAACGCGCGTTTGCCGATCCGGGCGGTCGCGATGCGCATCCATCCGCCGCCGAGCTCGTACGTGCCGACCATCGTGTCGTCGGCGAGGAAGGCGCCGTCGTCGATCACCGTCATGCAGGGGATCAGCAACACCGTCGACGCCTCGACCTCCCGGCCGACCTTGGCGCCCAGCATGCGCAGCCAGATCGGGGTGAACAGGCTCGAGTAGATCGGGAAGAGCAGCGTGCGGGCGGAATCCAGCAGCCTCTCGGTCGTCCACGCCTGCCACGCCACGCGCCCGTGCACAGGGTGCATCCCCTCGGTGAGACCGATCGAGAGCAGCCGCACGAACAGCACCACAGCACCGGCGAAGACGAGTCCGGTGACGAGCACGGCCGGCACGAGCCACGCGGCGAACGCGCCGATCGCCGCGTTCAGGGTGTCGGCGCCGCGGACGCCGGAGGCGAGCACGAGCACGCCTGCGGCGAACGCGACGAACGGGAGGAGTCCGAGCAGAGCCGATGAGGCTCCGTACGCCCACAGCCAGCGACGACGCTTCGGCGGCGCCTCCGAGGCGAACGGAACGCTCTTGCCGCCCACCCGCACGGCGGGCGATCCTGCCCAGCGCTGGCGGGCGCGCACGCGTCCGAACACCGCGGAACCCGGCGCGATCTCGGCGCCGCGACCGATCTTCGTGCCCGGTGCGAGGGTGCTGCGCGCGCCTACCGTCGCGTCGGCGCCGATGCGGATCTCGCCGATGCGCACGGTGTCGCCGTCGATCCAGTAGCCGGCGAGGTCGACCTCCGGCTCGATCGCGGCGCCGTCGCCGATGTGCAGCATGCCGGTGACCGGCGGCAGGGAGTGCAGGTCGACGCCCCTGCCGATGCGCGCGCCCAGGGCGCGCGCATAGTGGATCACCCAGGGGGCGCCGGCGAGCCCCACGGCATCGACCTGGTGCGAGACCTGCTCGGCGAGCCAGAGGCGCAGATGCACCGAGCCGCCGCGCGGATAGTCGCCGCCGCGCACGCCTGCCAGCAGCAGCCGCGCGACGAGCGCCGAGAGCGCCATACGTCCGAAAGGGGTCGTGAACACGAGGAGGCCGATGACGATCGCCCAGAGCGGCGCGTCGGGCAGGAAGTCGAAGCCGGGCACGAGCTGCAGCAGCCAGCTCGCCGTGAGCAGCCAGGTGATCCAGCGGGCGCCCGAGAGGATGAACAGCGGGATGCCGAGCAGGGTCTGCACCCACTGCATACGCCTGGGGGTCGGCGTCGCTGCGGTGAAGGAGTGCACGTCCTCGTCGACCGAGGCCGCCTCCACGGCATCCGACATCTGAGCCAGCTTCGGGAGGTCGTAGACGTCGGCCATCGTGAACTCGGGGGCGCGGGTGCGGATGCGGGAGACCAGCTGCGCCGCCGCGAGCGAACCCCCGCCGAGCTGGAAGAAGTCGGCGCTCTCCTCGGTCGGGCGCATGCCCAGCACCGAGAACCACTGCTCGGCGAGCCAGGCTGCGGTGCCCGACAAGGTGGAATCGCCCGCATCGGTGTCGATGAGCGGCCAGGGAAGAGCCGCCTTGTCGACTTTGCCCGAGGTGCGCACCGGCAGATCGTCGACCACGGCCAGCAGCGGGATCAGCGGCGCCGGCAGGGCCTCCGCGAGCTGGGCGCGGGCACGCTGTCGGTCGAAGCCCTCGGCGGGGACGACGTAGCCGACGAGCAGGGCGATGCCGGCATCCGTCCTGCGCACCGCCACTGCGGCGGCCGTGACGTCGTCGATCGCCTGAAGAGCGGCCTCGACCTCACCGAGCTCGATGCGCCGGCCGCCGATCTTGACCTGGTCGTCGACGCGGCCCTGGAAGATGAGGCCCTCGGGGTCGGCGCGCACCATGTCGCCCGAGCGGTAGGCGCGCTCCCAGCCCAGCGTCGGCATCGGGGCGTACTTCTCGGCGTCTTTGAGGGGATCGAGATAGCGGGCGAGGCCCACTCCCCCGATGATGAGCTCGCCGGTCTCGCCGTCGGCCACGAGCTGCCCTTCGGAGTCGACCACGGCGAGCGCCCAGCCGTCGAGCGGCAGGCCGATGCGCACAGGGCCGTCGCCGCGCATGACGGTGGCGCAGGCGACGACCGTGGCCTCGGTGGGCCCGTAGGTGTTCCACAGTTCGCGCCCTTCGCCGACCAGACGCGCGACGAGCTCGGGCGGACACGATTCGCCGCCGAAGATCAGCAGGCGCACGTTCTCGACCGTGTCCTGCGGCCAGAGGGCCGCGAGCGTGGGCACTGTGGAGACCACGGTGATGCCGTGGCCGACGAGCCACGGGCCGAGGTCTTCGCCCGAGCGGACGAGGGCGCGCGGAGCCGGCACCAGGCAGGCGCCGTGACGCCAGGCGAGCCACATCTCCTCGCACGAGGCGTCGAACGCGACCGACAGCCCTGCGAGCACGCGGTCGCCCGGACCGAGCGGTGCGTCCTGCAGGAACAGCCGCGCCTCGGCATCGACGAAGGCCGCGGCGGATCGGTGCGAGACCGCCACGCCCTTCGGGGTGCCTGTCGAGCCCGAGGTGAAGATGATCCACGCGTCGTCGTCCGGCGTGGGCGGCTCGACGATCGGCACGGCCGAGGTGCTGGGGTGCGGGGCGTCGCCGGCGAAGAGGTCGCTCGCCCCGTGTTCGTCAGACGGCGTGAAGACGCCCCCTGCACCGATGATGCCGCGCACCTTCGCCTCGCCGAACACGAGGTCGGCGCGCTCCTGCGGGTCGTCGGCGTCGACCGGGACGTAGGCGGCCCCGGCCGCGAGGATCGACAGGATCGACGTGTACAGGGCGCGCTCGCCCGACGGCATCCGCACGCCGACGCGGTCTCCGCGGCGCACGCCCTGCTCGTGCAGGCGGGCGGCCGTGACGTTGATGCGGGCGATCAGCTCGGCGTAGCTGACGGCGCCGACCGCGTCTTCGATCGCCGAGGCGTCGGGGAAGCGCGCTGCGGTGTCGCGGAGGATGTCGATGAGGGTCCGGGGATCCGGGGCCAGGTCGGTGCGGTCGTAACCCTGCTGCGCGTCTGCCACTGTCGGTCTGTCTGCCGTCTCTTCTCGACGCTCAGGCCGAGAGCAGCGCGATCAGCTGCGCCTTGGTGAGGCGGGAGTAGCCGGTGCGTCCGCTCTCGCGTGCGCGGTCACGGAGGGCGGCGACGGAGAGCGCGGCGAGATCAGCGGATGCCGATGAGGTGGTGGCCTTCGCGGGTGCGGTGCTCGCGGCGGGCTTGCGGGCGGGGGACTTTCGTGCCGGCGTCGTGGCGTCCGTCACCGAGTTCGAGGGCTTCTTCGTCGGCGCCGCGGGCTTCTTCGCGGGTGCCGCGGGCTTCTTCGCGGGTGCTGCGGCTCGCCTGCGGGCGGGTGCCGCGGCGCGCTTCGGTGCGGTGGCCGAATCCGCATCTCCCACGGCAGGTTCCGGTGCATTTCTGACCACCGCTGCCGGAGCGGATTCCGCAGTGGCCGCTTCGGCATCCTCCGATGCCGTCGCGGGTGCGGTTTCGACCACGGCTGCGGGCGAGGACTTCTTCGAGATGGTGACGGTGGCGACAGCATCCGTCTTCTTCGACGCCTGCGTCTTCTCGCTCTTATCCTTCGCCGATGCCTTGC